>WQWU01000001.1 GCA_009785215.1 Treponema sp.
AACAGCAAATTCTGCAAAGTTAGTTAATATCGAAATTGACAACCCTGCCGAGTAGCCGTAGCGCCGTACCTGATAAGCCGTATCAGCAGTATCTTTTATATTGACCGAAGGCTTTTTTGCTTCCACAAAAAATTTACGCACACCGCCAATGCGGAAACTGTAATCGGGGGCTTTTTGGGAGCCGTCAATTTTTACCTTGTCTTCCCGTACAACATCACGGTAGGTTTCAGAGCCGCCTTTTTTATTGGTAACATCCCAATCCAACAAAGTGAAGAACTCATCGATAAAGTCGGCTCGTGTATTGGCTTCGTCGTATATACTGTTTTTATACTGGTCAATATTGGCAGAGAAGCGAGAAACAAGAGTGCGAAGCTGGTCGAGTTGGGTGTCTTTGGACATTATCGGTTTTTCCTTCATTAATTTTTCTCCCACTCATACCACACTTTTAGATCATTTCCCCAACTTCTGGGAATTATTCTATCATGCTGCAACCTGCCAACAACAATTCCATGTGCAATTCCAATACTCGCAGCAAACCTTTTTATCTGTGGAATAGTTGGCGTAGAAGAATATGATAGAAACTGCGATAACTCATCTTGCGGTATCAATGAATAACTCGCAAAAATATCAGCTTCTTTTTCTTTATCGTTATCTAATCCTTTGCCCTCGATATAGAGCTCGTTGCGTGAATGATAAATAATATGGCAGGCTTCATGAAAAATAGTAAACCACATCTGGTCATTGCTTTTTCCATACATACTCAACTGCATTATATATTTTTCATTTACCCATCGTGTTGCTCCATAGATACCAAGATTTTTAATCGCAGGTACAAAAACAATAGCAACTCCTGCATTGGCGCAGATTTCTTTTAATTTTGGAATAAAAACATCTGGATCATCTTCTAAAGTAAGTTTGCGAATTTTATCAAGACTGTTTTGGAATTTTTGTTTATCAAATTTAGTGCATTGTTGTTCTTGCGCTTCGATTTCTCCTCTGCGCATCCAAGCTGATATAATAGCAATATCTTTTTGTGTACTTTCTTTTTTACGGAATGCTGCTTGTAAATCACGATTCCATATTGTTTCCCATTGTACAGGAGATGCTACAGCAAAAAATTGTAATAGGGTAGCTAGTTGTTTTGTTTTTTCTTTATTTGGTTCTATCCAGTTGTATTTAATCATTTCTTTTACTGGAAAAATATCGAGCCAGTGTAAATCTTTCTCTAATCGTTTTTTATCATCAAATCTGGTTTTGTCTTCCTGATATTGACGTTCAAGGTTACTCCAAAAATGCGCAGGATAACCAAGGGTTCGTTCAAATTTTAATGCGGTTTCTGCTGTAATGGCAGATTTTGCTTTTACTATTTCATTAATCGTTTTTTTGGAAAGACCTGTCCGCTCCGCAAGCGAGGCTTGGGAAAGCCCTGCATGTTCAAGGTGATCTTCGAGTACTTCGCCTGGTGTAACAATATAATCGGGGGTATATTCATTTACTGTTAATATTTTATTCATGTGTATTTTCTACTCCTATTATTAAAATGGCAGTTACTTGTTTCCAGTCAAGTCCTTTGTCAGGTTTGAGTGGAATAGGGCTATGATTTGGTTCAAAAATCAACCTGTACGGATGATCCAAATCAACCGATAACTGGTATTTTTTCCCTCCTGTTAACTCATGACATCTACTTGGTCCTTTATAAGGCGGCCAGAAGTCATAAAGAGTAGAAGCAGCTCTAAGCTCTTTTAACCGGATACGGATTTTCTTAGCTCGAAGGATACCATGAACTCTTTCAAGTATCTTGCCTTCGTTAAACTCCTTCTCCAGCTTTGTATTCTTAAATGATATATCCAAAGTCTGCCCCTCTATATTACATATTAACCCAAAGGGTTAACATTGTCAATAGAGAGAGTAAAGATTAATTCCCCATAAACTCCCATGGGTTTATCAGACTAATTCCCAGAATATCATTATAGTCCTTTACATTTCTTGTAACGAGTGTCATGTTATGATTAATTGCAGTAGCTGCAATAATAGAATCATCAATTGGCAGTGTTCTTTCTGTTAAGGCACGGAGATTACCCCATTTTAACATTATTTCATTATTAATAGATAAAATTCGTTTGTTAAACCATAATGGAATTTTTGAATACAGCCAAATCAATAATTCATGTTTTTTTTTGCTGGTGGGGAGTTTTTCTATTCCAAAACATAATTCACCTATAGTAAAGACCGATAAATACATATTTTTCCTTTCTATATTATTTAAAAAAGATTTTACGTTTTGATTGCAATTTGGTTTATAAACCTCTGATATTACATTGGTGTCCAGAAGATAGTTCATAAGTTTACCTCTCTTTTTGAAATTTCTCCGCGTTTTGGTAATTCTAATTCAACACCATAAAATGGAGAGTTCTGGAAAAAATCAAAAAGTGATTGCTCTGGTGTAGTCATTTCTTCGTACTCCTCATAAGATATAATAACAGCAGTTTTATTTCCATGGACTGTAATAAATTGATGTTCTTTTTGTGATGCTTTTACAACCTCGCTGAACATGGCTTTTGCTTTTTGTAACTGCCACTCATTATTCTTTTTTTTTGGCTTAGGCTTTGATTTTACGGGCATTCCAGCACTCCTTTAAAAAAATAGTCATACTAGTCAGATTATAGTGTATTTATTTTTTGTTGTCCAGTTTTTGTTCAGATATTCAGTCAAATCTGGTGTAAACTACCTAAACAGCAATTCTGGAACAGCAAAATAAAAGCCGAAACAGTACATTAATAATAAAGGAAGGGCTGCGTGGATTACATTGAAATCTTACAGGAAATGCTGCAGTATATGTAAACGGAGGTATTGTTATGGAACCAAAAATGGTTAAAAAAGAAGCTGTTAAACTTGCAGGTTTTGCCATCAAGACAACTTCAAAAGAAGGGAAAAATAAAATTGAGATCCCAAAGTTCTGGACAGAGTATATGAACGACGGCAGATGTAAAAAATTACACGAAGAACCGTTTATTAAAAACCATGCCGAGTATGGAGCATGTTTTCCCGAAAACCCTGCAGACGGCAATTTTGAATATGTTATCGGCATCGAAGTAAAAGAAGGTTTCGTTGTTCCAGATGAGTATCACACTTGCACCGTACCCGAAGCCCTGTATGCGGTGTTCTCGACACCGCCTGCCGATGGAGAATGTTTTGTCGCATCGATTCAGGGTACCTGGGGTTATATTTTCTCTGAATGGTTTCCCAATTCCGGATATGAGTTTGACAGCGGAAAAACTGACTTTGAGCTTTACGATGAACGCTGTATGACTGAAACAGGAAAAATTGTTGATATTTACATTCCTGTTGTAAAGAAAACCAATTAAAAAGTTAAGTTTTTAGGCTGTTCATTATAATGAGCAGCTTTTTTAGTGAATCTCTTCCGAAATTCTGTCGAATCCCCCAATTTCCCTTTTATAATTCATAGAAATGTTGTCCGATTTGACTAAAATAATTATATTATAGTAAGATGGAGTAAAGTATTCATATTGTGAGGAAAACCATGATAAAAATGTTTTCAGCTTTCACAGAAGAAATTGACGATGTCGGAACGGCTATATCCGAGATATTAAGCCAGATAGATCTAAGTAATTCACTAATGAAAAACTCTATAGGTATTCTGCATTGCTACCATGAATTTATTGACAGCGGAGTAGTTAAAGCCTTAAGCGAAAAACTTCCGTTTGATATTATAGGTATTACAGTTCCATATATTCGGCTCAGCGGCAAAGCAAGTTCGATGGGGTTGATGCTCAACATTCTAACAGGCGATGATGTAAATTTTATTTCAGGTATTTCTGATCCAATTGATATTGGCGGAGGAAACCTTTTTTCGGTTTCGGAAAAATTATGCAGCGATGTTTCATCTAAATTAAATAATGAAACACCTCCCATGCTTATTACATTTGCTCCATTTTTGCATGTATTAAAAATTAATGCCGATGAATATATCGATAACATCAGCGGTTTTTTCAAAAATGTTCCTATTTTTGGTTCATTTTCATTTTCCGAAGAAATTGATTTTAGCAATTGTTACTCGCTTTATAACGGACAGAGTTATGAAAATTCAGCAAGTCTTATAGCGATTACCGGAAATATTAATCCGTCATTTTTAACTATATCGGTTCCCAAAAAAAATATTGTCGGCGAATTGGCAACGGTAACAAAATCGGATGGTAATATTGTTAACGAAGTAAACGGAGTATCAATAGAAGATTATGTTATATCGATGGGTCTTATCAAACAAAAAGGCGATTTAGAAAAATTGTATTCAACGCCGATGATAGCTACGCTGGAAGATGGTTCAACAATTGTGCGTGTTTGTATCGGCGGTGACGGACATGGCGGAGCAATCATGGGCGGTCATGTGCCGGAAGGTGCAAAGATCGGTTTTGCCATGCTGGAAGTTTCGGATAACATTTCTACAAGCAGTGAGATTGCAAACAAAGCTATAGAAATTTTAAACAACAGGAATATAATGGTATATTCCTGTATGGCACGTCTTGGATTTATGGGAGCGAATCAAAGAGAGCTGGAAGCTAAAACAATTTGTGATGTTTTTGGTAATTTGGATAATTTCTTTCTTGCATACTCGGGAGGAGAAATATTTCCTCAGAAGCTGGCAAGCGGTAAATTCGCAAATCATCTGCAAAATTTCTCGATCATTGTTTGTTTGCTGTAAGAGGCAGTTAAATAGGAAGCGGTATGAGCGGCGAAAACGAAAATGAAGATACGGTCGAAAGTCTGCAGCTTCAAATAAAAAAACTTAACCGCCTCTTGTCGCTTCAGGAAAAGAAAATTTTACGTGCAGATATGGTAATTTCTACCTGTGACAGAGTTATGGAAATGCTTAATGCTGAGCGTTTGCTTCAGGAAAAAAATCTTATTAATATACATGAAGAAAACGAACGGCAGCTAACACTTTTAAATGCTGTTGTAAAAGCGACAAAAATCGGCCTGTGGGATGTTGGAATAGTAGATAACGATTTGTTTCATCCGGAAAACACTTTTAATTGGTCTAATGATTTTAGAAAAATGCTTGGATATTCGGACGAGATTGACTTTCCAAATGTATTTGAAAGCTGGAGATCCCGCCTGCATCCCGATGATGAAGAAAAAGCAATAAGTGATGTCACAAAGTATGTAGCAGACTCCACAGGCACTATGCCTTACGATGTTGAATACAGGTTAAAGAAAAAAGACGGTGAGTATGGATATTTCCGTGCATACGGCGAAGCGATTCGTGGTATAGAAGGCGGTGTTATTCGTCTTGCAGGCGCACTTATGGATATCTCCAAAGAAAAAAACACTCTTCTTAATACAGAACGATTAAGGCAGGAAGCCGAGGTTGCAAGTAAATCTAAAAGTAACTTTCTTGCCAACATGAGCCACGAAATGCGGACTCCAATGAATGCGATTATCGGCATGACAGCGATAGGAAAAAAATCCGGCGAAATCGAGCAAAAAAACCATGCTTTAAATAAAATAGGAGATGCATCATCGCACTTGTTAGGTGTAATTAACGATGTGCTTGACATGGCAAAGATAGAAGCTAACAAACTTGAACTTTCGCCTGTAGTATTTAACTTTGAACGAATGCTTAATAAAATACTTGCAGTTATTAATTTTAGAGTAGAAGAAAAACAGCAGAAATTAATTGTGAATGTCGATAAAAACTTACCGCGTTTTTTAATCGGAGACGATCAGCGTTTAGCGCAGATTATTACCAATTTATTATCTAATGCTGTAAAATTTACGCCCGAAGGCGGAAAAATTCTTCTTGATGCATCTTTGGAAGGCGAGAGCGGCGGTAAATGCGAAATACGTATCGAAGTTAAAGACAGCGGAATAGGAATATCTGACGAACAAAAAGAAAAATTGTTTCATGCATTTGAACAGGCAGAAGCAGGCATAAGCCGTCAATACGGCGGAACAGGACTTGGGCTAACAATATCTAAACGTATTGTTGAACTTATGGAAGGAAGAATCTGGATCGAGTCGGAACTTGGCGAAGGCGCAAAATTTGCTTTTATTGTAAAAGTTTTACGAAGCGAAAATGCCGAAGTTAACGAAAGATTGGGAATGACAGATAATACTAATGATGACAATGTTATTAGAATTGGAGAGTTCAGCGGAAAAAGATTACTCGTTGCCGAAGATATCGAAATTAACCGTGAAATTATAATCGCTCTTTTAGAAGGTACAGGTTTAATAATTGACTGCGCCGAAAATGGCGAAGTTGCAGTAAATATGATAGAAGAAAATTACAGCAAATATGACGTCATATTTATGGATGTGCAAATGCCTGTAATGAATGGACATAAGGCAACCCGCCGCATCCGATCCTTTGAAGCAATTCAGGATTTTAAAACACGAATACCAATTGTTGCATTAACAGCAAATGTTTTTATGAGTGATATAGAAGAATGTCTTGCCGCCGGCATGGACGATCATCTTGGCAAACCGCTCGATATCGATAAAGTAGTAGAAAAACTAAGAAAATATTTATAATAGTTTAAGAATAAAAAAAACTGTCCAAGATTATCTCAGACAGTTTCATTTAAAGACCTAAATCAAAACTCTGCGTTCTCCGCGCCCCTGCGAGAGGCTCTTCAACACAGTCGTGCAGTTTGCATATGCAAACTGCAAAACATAAACCGCTTCGCGGTTTATGTTAGTAGTCCATTCCGCCCATGCCACCCATGCCGCCGCCTGGCATAGCAGGTGCTTCTTTCTTTTCAGGGATGTCAGTAATGGCGCATTCGGTTGTTAATAATAAACTTGCAATCGATGCTGCGTTTTGTAATGCAGAGCGTGTAACTTTTGCAGGGTCAATAATACCCGCTTTCATCATGTCTACCCATTCCATTTTTGCAGCGTCAAAACCAATACCTTTCTTTTCGTTTCTTGCACGTTCAGCAATAACTGCGCCGTCAAGACCTGCATTTTCTGCAATCTGGCGAAGCGGTTCTTCGAGTGCGCGTTTAACAATTTTAAAGCCAACTTTTTCATCATCGGTAAGACCTGCGGTATCAGCTTTGTCTAAAGCCATAGCAGCTTGAATCATTGCAATTGCGCCGCCGCTTACGATACCTTCATCGATAGCTGCACGTGTTGCAGAAAGAGCATCTTCTACTCTGTGTTTCTTTTCTTTAAGTTCAACTTCTGTAGCAGCTCCTACATTAATAACTGCAACGCCGCCTGCAAGTTTTGCAAGACGTTCCTGCAATTTTTCACGGTCGTAATCGCTGGATGTATCTTCGATCTGTGCTTTAATCTGCGCAATTCTGTCCTGAATATCTTTCTGCTTGCCTGCGCCGTTAATAATCGTTGTGTTGTCTTTATCGATCTTAACAGTTTTTGCTTTACCAAGCTGAGAAATATCTGTGTTTTCAAGTTTGAGCCCAAGTTCTTCAGAGATTACTTCGCCGCCTGTTAAAATAGCGATGTCTTCCAGCATTGCTTTTCTGCGATCGCCAAAACCGGGAGCTTTAACAGCACAAGTGCGAAGAGTTCCGCGTAAGCTGTTTACAACAAGTGTAGAAAGCGCTTCGCCGTCACAGTCTTCTGCGATGATAAGAAGAGGTTTGCCGCTCTGTGCAACTTTTTCAAGAAGTGGAAGCATATCTTTCATGCTGGAAACTTTTTTGTCGTGGATAAGAATGAACACGTCTTCGTAAACGCTTGTCATTGTGTCTCGGTCTGTTACAAAGTAAGCCGAAATATAACCGCGATCAAACTGCATACCTTCGACAAACTCGATGCTTGTATCCATTGTTTTGGATTCTTCTACAGTGATAACGCCGTCTTTCCCGACTTTTTCCATTGCATCAGCAATTGTGTTGCCGATTTCTGTATCGTTATTTGCAGAAACCGAAGCAACGTGGGAAATTTCTTCCTTATCTTTAATGTCTTTTGAATTTTTCTTAATTTCTTCGACTGCGATTCCTACTGCTTTGTCGATACCACGCTTTAATTCAAGCGGGGTCATTCCTGCTGCTACGGATTTGAGTCCTTCTTTAACCAGCGAATATGCCAATACTGTGGCTGTTGTAGTGCCGTCGCCTGCAACATCGTTTGTTTTGGTTGCTACTTCTTTTAAAAGCTGTGCGCCCATGTTTTCGTAAGGATCAGCAAGTTCAACTTCTTTTGCTACAGAAACGCCGTCTTTTGTTACAGTGGGTGCGCCAAATTTTTTATCCAGAAGAACATTGCGTCCTTTTGGGCCAAGTGTTACTTTAACGGCCTTGGAAATTTGTTCAACACCTGACAATAATTTGCGCCGGGCTTCTTCGTTAAACATCAACTGTTTTGCCATGTTTTATCTCCTCTTTACTTTTTACCGCCGAACAGGGTTCGAAAAATCGGTACTAATTAATGATTTATGGGTATAAAACAATACCCACTCAAAATCTACCAAATTTCTGTAATTTTTTCAATAGGGTTGTATCCCAAATTTAACTCGCGGAGGCGCAAAGATCGCGAAGATCGCCGAGTTGTTGTCCGAAATCTTTCCTTAATTTCCTTCAAATATTTCGTAGTTATCATGAAAGTCTTAGGGTTAAGGAGGAGTGAACTAGTAACGGCTCTGCGTTCTCTGCGTCTCTGCGAGAGGTTCTTCTTTATTAGTTCCCCTCTTTAGCCAGGGCGAAAACTAGCAGTTCTGCCAGAGCTGCCGCTTCCCCTTCGGTAAGAGTCACACCTTTACCCATTTTTTCATGATCCGGCGCCCAGTCTCTAATATCGAGTTTTGGAGCTCTTCCGTTCCATGCCACAAGGTTCAATTCCTTCTGCCAGCCGCTCTTTTCCTGGGAAATAACCCCAAAGTGCTTTGTTATTTCAAAACTAATTTTTTCCATAAAAACCTCCATAAAGAATCTTTGATTTTCTGTATTAATGCAATTGTTTCATATAAATTATAAAAAATCAGCTTGAAAAGACAATCTGTTTAATGTATACTCATATTCAGCAATCTGGGAATTCTAGTATCCAGAAGGAGGGGCTAATGAAAAAAAATATTATTTCCATTTTAATTATACTGATGCTGGCTTTATCGGTATGTATTTCTTGCGGTTCAACAGGTGCAGTTGAAGATGAAAGTGCAAATAGGGCTCAGGAAGCCAGACAAAGGGCTATCGACTTTGAAAGCCCAGCCTATTTCCCAAGTGAATGGGAAGCGCTGGAAGCCCAATTTACAGCGGCTGAAAGTTCAGATGAATACAATGCGGTTGCAGAAGCTTATGACGAGCTTTTTAAAAAGACAATTCCGCTTTATGCTCAGGCAAAAGAAGATGAAGTTATGGCAATTAGGAGCCATTTAATAAATTCCGGTTTTGCCGGACATTTTCCTGAATACCTTAAAAATGCCGATGATATGGCTCTTGCGGCGCTTGAACAATACAAAGCAGATGATTATTACAAAGCAAGAGATACATTGTCAGAAGCAATGGCAGAGTATGAAATTCTTCAGATGGGCGCACAGGTTTTCCTGGCAAGACAGGAAATAATCGATCGTGGTTTTGCTCAATTTGATGCAGAAAACTTTTTAAGAGCCGATGAAGTAGCGCAAACAGCTATAGAATCTTTCGATGCCGGTAATAAAGAAGCCGCCATAACAAGCGCCGAAGAAGCTCTGCTCCGTTACAATCTTGTGCTTGCTAACGGATGGACAGCTTATGCCGCTGTTCGCAGAGATGCCGCCATGGCAGAAAGAGAACTGGCACTGGCAGAAAGAGCCAATATTGCATCACGGGAAACATTCCGGAATGCCGAATCAATTCTTGCTACAGCAGAAGAAAACTTTACAGCAGAAAACTTCACTGTCGCAGGGCTTTCTTATGTAGAAGCTGAAGTTATGTATGCTATATCCAGAAAAGAAACAGAAGAAAGACGCTTAAGAGCCGAGGAAGCTATAAGGCTGGCAGAAGAAAAAATTGAAGAAAGCAATGAAGCTGCTGTAGAAGCAGAAAGATTGATAGAAGGAGGCGTAAGATGAAATATCTTCAGATGAAATATATTAAAATAAGCATTGTATTGTTTGTTTCTCTGTTTTTTGCAATGTCTGCATTTGCTCAGGTAGATCAGAGAATCAGCAATAATGAATTTTATATTGAAAGTCTTCGTTTAACAAAGTTGGCGCAGGAAACATATGAAATTGGCGACTATGAAGCTTCGGCAGGTTTTGCTCACGAGGCTTTCCTTTTTGCACAGCTTTCAGATGAATATGTTGCAGAACAGCTTATTATAGAAGCAAAACGCCTAATGGATTTAGCTGACAGAAATAATGTCGTTGCAAGATTCCCGATTAATTATAACGAAGGCAAAGAATATTACGAAACAGCTGTTGCTGCTCAAGGTGAAGAAGAATGGAATGACGCAATCGAAGCTGCAAGCAGTTCTATAGAAATTTTTGCAGCATTAACCGGCGGCACCCCAGTTGCTGCAAGACCGCCGCAGAATCAAGGACAAACAACGCAAAATCAGAATCAGACACAAACAACTGATTCAAATAACAGGCAGTATACTGTAAGAACATGGAGAGTCGAAAGAGACTGCTTGTGGAATATTGCAGGTTATTCATGGGTATACGGAGATCCCTGGAGATGGAGAGAGCTTTATGAAGCAAACAAATCCAGAATGCCAGACCCGAACAATCCTGATTTAATACATCCTGGTATGGTATTGGACATTCCGCGTTAACTTTTATAACTATTGGTTACTGTCCTGATTGGCTGTAAAGCGACAGGGCAGTACCCATAAGTGAGTGAATATACGGGGGTTTCCCCATTCCTTTAATTACTTCGTCTGCATCAATTAATTCAATTTCAACATATTCGTCTTCATCAAGTTTTTGTTTACCTGTATCAATTAAATCCTCTGCAAGAAAAAAATGAACCGTGTTGGACATCATTGCAGGATTGGGAGAAAAAGCGCCCAGCTTTTTTATTTTATTGGGTTTATACCCGGTTTCTTCATATAGTTCTCTGGCGGCGGCTTCTTCTGGATTTTCACCTGGTTCAAAAACACCCCCAGGGAATTCCAAACTTAAACATTGGGAGCCATGCCGCCATTGCCAGACCATAAGAAACTGTTTTCCCTTGGGAGTTTCAATCACAGGGATAACAATAGCCCAATCCTTTGTATCGATAACAGTAAAAGTATGCGGTTTTTCATCCGGTTGATTTTCCAAACTTTGTTTGGGCGATTTGCAATACGAATCCGAAATGGAAAATATTTTGCATTCATAAGCTTTTTTACGTCCTGTTTCTGTCCAGGCCAAGTGCGGTTTATTCATAGGGTGTATTCCATTTATTTTATTTCCTTAAGTATTGTTATAGATTTGCGGCTTTTCCAGTCTTTTAGCATTACATTTAACTGAATAATAAAATAAATGCAGGAAACAAGATAAGCAGTTAATAAATTTAATCCTAATTCTCTTTGTATTTCAGGTATTTTTAGGAAATAGAGCATTGTATCCAGCTGTATTTCTCCCAATTCATTGTATAATAAATATAATATATTTGCTGAGTATGCTATTGTTGTTCCTAATCCAACCATTATTAAACCTGCGCTTATTACTACAGCTGCTCCAATAGGTGATATTTTTCCATTAAACTTTTTATATCCAATAATACCTAAGATAATATAAACAACAGCAGAAGCAGCTGCCAATGTCTGAAAAAATATAAAAAATAATATAGCAGCTAAAATTCCGGGAATAGAAAATAAAATTGCGCCGGTAAATCCCATTAAATAATTCCCTTTTTTATTATCTTGCTCTTCGTTATCATTTTTTATGTTTCTTTGTGTTTGTCTGTAACAGTCATTACAGGTATATAAAGTAAAATTATTAATACCATACATATCTGTTGCATCCTGCTGTCCGCAATGCTGGCATTGAGGTTTTTGAGACGGGTATTTTATATTAAAATAATTTACTATTTCTTCCATTATCATTTTAATTTTTTTTACCGGATATGGCCGTAATATTTCCTGAAATATGATTTTAATGCCGTTTGCAGGCCATTCATAACTTTTTATATTATTGGATTCTATTTTTTTGATAATTGCGTTTTTATCATCCCCGTCCATTTGCGGAGTATATATCTCCATGATCTTCATATTATGCCCATCGTATAATTTGACAAAACAATTTTTTACGATACCTGCCGCTTCTGAATTTGTTTGTTTAAAATTCAATTCTTTTCCAATCTTTTTTATTCCCGGCCAAAGCATATAATTCTCCTGATTTATTATGGTATATTTTTGGTATTTTTGCTATATAAAAAACCTGAATTCTTCCAAAAGTTAGGGTTATTGTCTTTTCAGTATTTTTCTGGTATAATCTTTGGTATGACTAATAATGATCAACAGGAAAAAAAACAGGAAGCGGCAGAGGTTGTTCTTTGGGATGAAAAGTATGCTACCGGAATAGAGGTAATAGACACCCAGCATAAGCAGCTTGTTGAGCTTACAAATCAATTATACGTTGCCTGTATAGCCAAACCTGATATACTCCAAACTGTATTTAAAGAAGCAATGCACAAAATGGTGGAATATGTCCATTTTCACTTTGATGCCGAAATAAAACTTTTAAAGGAAATTAATTTTCCGCAGCTGCATGAACATAAAAAAATGCATGACGATTTAATTAAAAATATTTTAAATGCTGCAAAAGACTACAACGAAGGCAAACATTTTGTACCCAATCATTTTGTTCGTACTTTAAAAGACTGGATTTTCAGCCATATTGCGATACATGATAAAACTTACAGTTTTTTTGTAAAGGAACAGCTTCATAACGGCAAATTAACGGAGCAGGCATTAAAAATATGAAAGCGTACTTAGATATCGTGCAAAAAATTCTGGATACAGGTTTCAGAAAAACAAACCGCACTGGTGTAGATGCTTTGACTATAGCCGGAGCGATGTTTGAACATGATATGGCCGAGGGGTTTCCGCTTTTAACGACCAAAAAAGTTCCTTTTCGCATGGTTCGTTCCGAACTGGAGTTTTTTATCCGCGGTTATACCGATAAAGAATGGTTAAAAGAACAAAAAAATTCTATATGGGATGAATGGTGCAGTCCTATTATTGTTCCGTACGGCAATGATGAACAGACAAAAGCAAAAATGATGAACGAGCGTGAACTTGGTCCGATATACGGATGGCAATGGCGTAATTTCGGCGCTCAGTATACAGCACATGATAGCGAGCCCGAAGGAAAAGGAATAGATCAATTAAAGAAACTGGTGCAAACATTAAAAACCGATCCGGACAACCGCCGCATGATAGTTAGCGCATGGAATCCCTGCGATTTGCATAAAATGGCGCTGCCGCCGTGTCACTACAGTTTTCAGGTAACAGTGATAGACGGCAAAGTAAACCTTTTATGGAATCAGCGTTCTGTCGATGTCGCTTTGGGACTGCCTTTTAACATCGCAAGTTACGGCTGTCTTTTACATTTGCTTGCAAAAGAAGCAAATTTGGGCGAGGGCAAATTAATCGGTTTTTTGGGAGATACGCATATATATGTTAATCACATTAATGCAATTAGTTTGCAGCTAACACGCAAACCAAAACCGCTTCCGCAGATAAAGACAGAAAAATTTACCTCGATTTTTGACTGGCATTATCAAGATACAGAAGTAGAAAATTATGATCCTCATCCTGCGATAAAGTTTGAGATTGCGGTATGAATAAACAAGAGATAATTCTTATTGCTGCTGTTTCAGAAAATGGCGTAATTGGCAAGGACAACGCCATGCCATGGTCGGTAAAAGGAAACCTAACGCATTTTAAAGAAACGACAATGGGCTGGCCGTGTATCATGGGCAGAAAAACATGGGAATCGCTTCCCAAAAAGCCGCTGCCCGGCCGGCTGAATATAGTTATTTCCAAAACACTTTCCTCTTCCTCTGTGAGCTCCGAGAACTCCGTGCCTCCGTGTGAGGAATTCTCCAATAATGTTAAAATATACGATTCGCTTTCTACAGCTATCGAATCTTGCGCAGATTACGAAAAAATATTTATCTGCGGCGGGGAATCAATCTATACTCAATCTATGGAATTTGCGAATAAAATCATTCTTACTTTAATTCCAGGGGATTACGAAGGTGATACGTATTTTCCAAAAATAAGCGAAAGCTGGAAAATAACCGGCACCATAAAATATGAAAATTTCTCTATTGTTACATATACAAAGGAGTATATATGAAAGGACCTATTTTAGTAGTATTGGCTGCCGGTATGGGAAGCCGTTACGGCGGCTTAAAGCAAATGGATAAAATCGGAAAAAACGGCGAAGTACTTTTGGATTACTCGGTGTTTGATGCAGTTAAAGCGGGGTATGAAAAAATCGTTTTTATTATCCGCCATGATATTGAAAAAGATTTTTGTGATATTGTGCTTTCAAGAATGGGAAAAAAAGTTAACTGTGAGCTTGCATTTCAGGATCCTGACAGCTTAATCCCGCCGGATATATTCAATGCAGCAAAGGCAGCAGGACGAACCAAGCCATGGGGAACAGGTCATGCTTTGCTTTGCGCTGCAGATAAAATAGATGCGCCGTTTACTGTGCTTAATGCCGATGACTTTTACGGAAGAGAAGCATTCGCCGTTATGGGTAAATACCTTTTAGAAACTAAAGAAGATAAGTCTTCCATTGTGCCTTACAGACTGGAAAAAACACTTAGCCCAATGGGAACTGTGGCACGCGGTGTGTGCGAAACTGAAAATGGTTTTCTTTTAAGCGTAGATGAACTTACCGCTATAGAAAAAAAAGATGGTAAAATATTTAACACAGCGCCGGATGGATCTATAAGAGAACTTACAGCAGAAACACCTGTATCTATGAACTTCTGGGGATTTTCTCCTGATATCCTGCCGCATTTTAAGAAATATTTTGAAACTTACTTAGAAACTTTTGCGGCGGATATTCCCGGGCAGATAAAAAGCGAATGTTTTATTCCAAAAGCAGTAGACTATTTTATAAAGCAGGAAATTATAAAGGTAAAAGTTCTCCCTGCCGATTCAGACTGGTTTGGTGTTACCTATAAAGAAGACAGGGAAGCGGCTGTAAAAAAACTTGAAGAGATGACTAAAGCGGGAATTTATCCGTCGCCGCTCTGGTAAACTCCTTAATGCAGAGGTAATATGGAACTAATTAAATTAACATCTATTGGATTTGTTTTGGGCATTACTGCAATAATCCCTGGTTTTTCTGTTGCGACAATGGCAGTTGTTTTTAATGTGTATGACCGCCTAATAAACGTAATAGTTCCCAATATAAAGAAAATATTGGCAGTATGGCAGTTTTGGCTTCCTCTTGTAATTGGCGGAATTGCAGGAATTATTTTCTTTAGTAAAGTATTCTCCTTATTAATGGTAAATTACAGCGTTCCCGCTTATTGGTTTTTTATTGGTGTTATAACAGGCAGTATACCTCTTATTTACAAAAAAACCTGCCCGGAAACTGATTCAAATAAAAAGTTTGCGCTGCCTTCCATTCCTTCTGTAATTTGCTTCATTTTTGCAATAGCTGTTATGATTTTTATGGCAATAGTAAAACCAGATGAAGGTTTGGCAGTTTATACAGAACTTACGCCGTATATATTTGGTATGTTAGCTTTAGCAGGTGCGTTAGCTGCAATAGCGATGATTATTCCTGGTATTTCGGGTGCGTTTATGCTTCTTGTAATCGGATTTTACCAAACTGTGCTTCAATCAGTTTCTGATTTAAATATTCCGTTAATTGTACCGGTGGTTCTGGGAGCGGCCGCAGGGCTTTTATTAAGCGCTGCATTTGTACGTTTCCTGCTTTCTAAAGTACCGAGAGAAACATACGGCGCTGTGTTAGGGCTTGTAACAGGCTCGATTTTTGTTTTATACCCAGGCGGCTTTGCCTTCCAGGCTCGCGCTGGAATAATCATTTCAATTGTTTGTCTTTTTACAGGATTTATACTTTCATTTTTAATGAGCAGGCGGAACATTGTTAAGTAGTGCAGCGGGCTTGCACGCAGCGGGCTTGCACGCAACGGGCTTGCACGTAGTGTGCGCTATGTCCGGCGGCGTAGACAGTACCGTTGCCGCAGCATTACAAATACAGCAAGGTTTTAAATGTACCGGTATAACCTTAAAACTACGTAACGAAGAAATCGGCTGTTCCTCTTTACAGGATATTAATGATGCAAAGGCTGCGGCAAATAACCTTGGTATCGAACACCTTACATTTGACCTCTCCAAGGAATTTAATAAATATGTTGTAAGTCATTTTGTAGAAACTTATGAAAATGGCGCAACACCCAACCCCTGCATTGAATGTAACAAAAACATTAAATTTAATATGCAATTTTTTCAATCAAGTTTTAATGAGTTTGATTTTTTTGTAACAGGACATTATGCCCGCATAACAAAAGATCCAATAAGCGGCAGATTTTTGCTGCAAAAAGCAATAGATGAAAAAAAAGACCAAAGTTATGTATTGTACTGCCTTACACAGCAGCAATTGGAAAAAGCCAGTTTCCCGTTAGGTTCGCTGACAAAAACCAAGGTACGAAAACTGGCGGAAGAAAAAAAATTAATTAATGCTGCAAAAAGTGAGAGCCAGGATATTTGTTTTATCCCGGACGGTGATTACGGCAGTTTTATAGAAAGATTTACAGGAAAGACATATCCATACGGAGATATAATTGATTTAGAAGGAAATGTTTTAGGAAGGCATAAAGGCCTTATCCGTTATACAATAGGTCAGCGGCGCGGGTTAGGTGTTGCAGCTAACAAACCTATTTATGTTGTTTCAAAATCAACTTCAGCAAATACTGTCACCCTTGCAGCGGATGAAGCGTTGTACACTAAATCGCTGACCGCAGAAAATATCAATTTAATAACCTGCGATGATATAAAAAAATCTATGAGGGTACTGGTTAAGACACGCTATCAGCAGGTTGAACAATGGGCAACCGCTGAACAAACAGGAGAAAATAGTTTACATATAGAATTTGATCTGCCCCAGCGTGCAATAACACCGGGGCAGGCTGTTGTAATGTACGATGGAGATACAGTTGTCGGCGGCGGTACTATTGTCTAAGAACCGTCCAGTAAACTGGTAAGCGCCGGACTTGATATCCAAAGGGTAACAGGATCGCTTCTGCGCGTATTTACTTTTAAATGAATATAACCGCTAGGTAAATCCCAGCAAGTTTCGTAAACTCTCATTTCTCTAAGAAGTTCTTCATAACGTCCTGCCGGTGCCGGCGGAGTAGGGCCGAATTGTTCAACCAGTTCTTTTTGTACGGAAGCATAACACCGCATTAACTCTTCAAGATTCTCGGTATTAAAATAATAAGTTCCGCCTTCCAGCCCGTTCCGGGAAAAATAGACTACCATAAATGCCCGAAAACCCGCCATAGGTACGTTTTCGTAAATTAATGATTGAAACCCATTTGCTTCTTCTACGTGTACCGGGTTTCCCATCCTCGCTTTAAATGCTTCTAAACTTGTTCCCCATGGAAAATTATGGAAAGACACATTTGTCTGGTTCTGTGCGAATAAAGCGGTTGATAGTGTGAATGTCATTAATATCACACAAATAAAAATTGATAACTTTTTAATGGTATACCCCCATTTCATTATCGGAAGAAAATGGGGAGAATTTTAGCCTGCATTATTGAATGATATTACCCCTGCGGGATCGCAGGAATCGATGCAAAACCCTTTTCTAAATCGGCGTCGCTTGGAACTTGATCATTCATTGTTTTGTTGTTGTAGGACGTATAAGCTGTCATATCAAAATAACCTGTTCCGCTCAATCCAAAGAGGATAACCTTTTTCTTGCCAGTTTTTTTGCATTCGTTTGCTTCGTCTATTGCCGCTTTAATTGCGTGTGAAGATTCAGGCGCAGGAAGGATGCCTTCGGTTTTCATAAACTGAATTGCGGCGTCAAAGACATCGGTTTGAACTTCGGCTTTGGCTTCTAAAAGACCGTCTTTAAATAATTTTGCAAGGGTAGAGTTCATGCCGTGGTAACGAAGACCGCCCGCATGATTTGGCGACGGCATATATCCGCTGCCCAAAGTCATCATTCTGATAAGCGGAGTTGTCTGCGCTGTATCGCCAAAGTCATAAGCATATCGGCCTCGTGTGAATGACGGACATGATGCAGGTTCAACTGCGATAAAACGCGCGTTTGCTTTACCTTCGATTTTATCTCCCATAAACGGAGCGATAAGACCGCCCAAGTTTGATCCGCCGCCTGCGCAGCCAATGATTATATCTGGTTTTATTCCGAATTTATCTAAAGCGATTTTTGCTTCCTGTCCGATAACAGTCTGGTGCAGTAAAACATGGTTAAGAACGCTTCCAAGAACATATCGGCATTTATCGGTTTTTACTGCTGTTTCGATTGCTTCGGAAATTGCGCAGCCAAGCGAGCCGCCTGTGTTAGGATCACCTGCAAGTATTTTTTTTCCAGATTCAGTTGTATTGGACGGCGAAGGAATCAAGTTTGCTCCGTATGATTCCATTAGTGCTTTGCGGTAAGGTTTCTGTTCCGAGCTGATCTTTACCATATATACAATTAGTTTAAGGTCGTAGAATGCGCAAGCCATCGACATTGCTGTTCCCCATTGCCCTGCACCTGTTTCTGTAGTAAGAGAAGTAAGTCCGTCTTTTTTTGCATAAAAAGCCTGCGGCCCCGCCGAGTTTAACTTATGCGAGCCCGATGTATTTGTTCCTTCGAACTTGTAATAAATTTCTGCAGGAGTTCCAAGCGCTTTTTCCAGATAGTACGCGCGGATAAGCGGAGAAGGGCGGTACGCACGGTAAAAGTCTTGAATTTCATCAGGGATGGGTACTAGGAGATTTGATTCATCAAGTTCCTGTTCGATAACGGCATTGCAGAAAACTGGCGCCAAATCTGCGGCAGTTACAGGCTGTAATGTGCCCGGATGCAGCATTGGGTCTGGTTTATCTTTCATTATCGCTCTAAGGTTGTACCAGCTTTTTGGCATCTCATCTTCTGAAAGGTAGATTCTGGTTGGGATCTTGTTTGACATAATTAACTCCTAAAGTGATTAGCGTTTTTTTTGCCGGCGATCAGACTCGAACTGATACCCCATTGCTAGGAGGGGATTTTAAGTCCCCAGTGTCTGCCATTCCACCACGCCGGCAATTTATCCCTTATTTTACTGTTTTTATTTAATATTGACAATAACCCTACCGTGCAGCCAATCTATAAATCGCTTCGGCGTCGTTTTCACCCAGCTTGCGGAAGTTGCCAATTTGCCCAAAGTGCACAACTCGTTTTGCCATTTCCGGGATTCTGGCAGGATCGATATTTGTATCAGAGAACCGAACCGGCATGCTCATCGATTTAAAGAAATCTTCCATAAGAGTAATGCCTTCTAGTGCGGCATTTTTATTGTCTCCGATATTCACGCCCCATACTTTTTCGGCAAAACGGGCTAGGCGTTCCATTACAGCATTGTCCGATTCACAAACAGAAACAATGTACCGCATCCACGCCGGAAAAATTATTGCAAGGCCTGCGCCGTGGGCTATGTCAAAAAGCGCCGATAACTCGTGATCCAATGCATGGCTTGCCCAATCGCCGATGCGGCCTGTGTCTAAAAAGCCGTTATGTGCAATTGCTCCAGCCCACATTATTTCTGCTCTTGCGGCATAATTATTTTCGCCGCCGTTAAAAATAATTTTTGCATTTTTAATAATCGCTCTTAATGTGCCTTCGCAAAGTTCATCGGTAACATCAACATTCAGTTCTCTTGTAAAATACCGTTCCATTATATGAGCCATCATATCTGTAATTCCGCAGGCTGTTTGATACGGCGGCAAAGTGTAAGTTAATTCAGGATTTAAAATCGAAAACACAGGGCGGTTAAAAGGCGAGTGCATTCCTCTTTTCCATGGGCCTTCTTCGTTTGTGATAACGCAGCTTGTACTGGACTCGCTTCCTGCTGCAGGGATTGTTAAAATTGTACCAATCGGCAGCGATTCTTGCGGTGTTCTTTTTCTTTCAAAAAAATCCCATATGTCACCATCATCTAAAGCGCCTGCAGCAATGGCTTTTGCAGAATCAATAACCGAACCGCCGCCAACAGCCAGAACCATTTCCAGTTTTTCGTTTTTTGCTATTTCGACGCCTTTTTTAACCAGCGAAAGCAGCGGATTCGGCTGTACGCCTGTTAATTCGGCCCACTCGATATTTTCGGCTTTTAAATAACCTTTTATTCTTTCTATAAGACCTGATTTAACTGCAGAACCGCCTGAATGATGCAATAATATTCGTTTATCCTTTTGCTTTTCATTTAAAACTGCGTTTATTTCGCTGCCAACCCTATTTTCTGTTTCCTTGCCAAAAATTATTTTTGTTTTATTGCAATATTCAAAATTCTGCATATTTTCTCCATCTATACAATTTTATCATTATATAGTAAACTTACTATATGAGTTCAGGTTTTTCAACCAGATTTTGCCGGAAATGTCTGGCGTTGTCTCTCCCTGTCGAGGTAATGAACCGTTTCGCAAAAATGACAAACCCGGGATACGATATTCAGAAAAGTTTTGGTTTCTCCAAAGGGCATCCAATCGGCGTTCACGAAGCTTCCGATCGGATTGTTGCAGATATGGTCGCAGACGGATATTATATCGATTTTGTTGAAACACTAATGAAAGTAGAAGAAAAAGGTTATATGGGTCATAAGTATAATTTTAGGGGTCTTGATGATGTCGTAGGCGATGTCCTGCAGGCAGGATTCAGTTATGATAAAGCTACAGGTCAATTCTTTGAAGATCAGAAAAAACAGATAACCCGCAATTGGGGGCGTTTGATAGAAGGCGATGAACGGCAGATGGCTGTTTTACGGCTGGATGTTGTCGGCAACACGGCTTTGGTAAAATCAAACCCAAAAGCTTTAATAGATAAAACATACGCTGAGTTACGCAAGATTGTTACAAATGCTGTGGTTTCCAGATTAGGCCGGCTTTGGACATGGGAAGGCGACGGCGCTATGGGTGTTTTTATGTTAGGTGACTACAGCCGCATGGCGATTTTTGCAGGAATGGAAATTATTAATGAAATGTTTATGTATAATAAAATGGATAACCAGTTAAATTCTGCCATTAAACTTAGAGTAGCGGTTAATTCTGGCCATTTAACTTATTCAGAAAGCGAAATTCAATACACAAAGGCCGATACAGTTAAAAAAGCAGTAACTTTGGAAGCTAAAGCGGCAGTTCCCAACTCGCTTGTTATATCTGAAAGCCTTGCAATGTCGCAGGATCAATCCTTGTTAAATATTTTTGCCGATTCAAAAATTGTTCCGGGTTCTACAGAAAAATACCGGATTTATCAGGTAAATTTAGAACGAAGTTCATCGGGTAAGGATTAATATATGGTTTTTGTTTTTACCGGTAAAATAGCGGCTTTAAAGAAGTTTTTTCCAAAGAATACAAATTTTGTTTCTATTCAGTTGGCTAAACATTCACCTGATTCAGGAGATATTACTTATATTGATGTTTCCGGCTTTTCTGCAGCAGAACTAAAAAAAGCGCTGACCCAGATAAAAAAAAGCTGCGGTGATTCATCGTGGGGAATTATCGATATTAAAGGAACAATTAAGGATCCTTCGCAGTTATTTTTTGAAGGAGCCAGTGATTATTTAGGGCCTGGTTTTTTTAAAGACTCAAAAAACATAGATGCCAAACGCCTTAAAGATGTTCAGCAGTGGCGGAAAGTTTATGCCGCTTCTGCTTCAGAAAAAGAGGTAAAATCATCCGGCACAGCCGAAATAGCAGGGTTTATGAAAACAGGAATTAAACTTCCTGCGGCAAGCGCTTTCCCCGGCTGGAGTAAGATGCAGACAGGAAAAGCAATGCCTTTTTATCTATTGTATTGTTCTCTTCAGGGAAAAACAGCACTTGATTCGCGTCTTGGAGAGAAAGAACTTTCTTTGGTTCACAAACGATTCACTGCATGTATAACAAGCAATCTAAAAGAATCGGATGGTTTGTTTTGGATGGATACAGGCCGTGACTGCCTCTTTCTTATTCCTCCAAAAGCTAAATGTGCTGAAGCTGCAATTAAAGCATGTTTAAGAATGATAATTTCTTCTCCGCAGATTGTATTGGAAGTATTGGACATTACCATTCCGGCAAATTTTGTTTTTGCGCTTCATTACGGATCGATTAATTATAAACCGCCAGGAAAAACAGGCACTGTAGTTAGTGATGCTGTAAATTCGATATTTCATCTTGGAGCAAAAAAATCAGAACCGGGGCGGCTGACGATTTCCGGAGAACTTCCGGATGTTAGCGTACCAAAATCTCTTCAGGATCTATTTGTTTCTTTCGGCGAATACGAAGGCCGGAAGATTTGGCACACCAAAAAATTCAATTATGCAAAAGCTTGGTTATGAGGTTTTTGAATATGAAGCAGAAAAAAGCTTTGGTTTTTACGTTTAAACGCGGTATTTATCCAAACGAACAAAAACAATTTACAGAAGATGTTCCTATAAATACACTGCTTCCTCCGCAGGGGCGGGAGTTGGTTTTTCCGCTACTAATGCATATGGGAGCAGTATGCCGGCCGCTTGTCGAAAAAGGGCAGAAAGTATTGTTAGGTGAAAAAATCGGAGATAGTGACGCCCTTATTAGCGCTCCGGTTCATGCAAGTGTATCCGGAATTGTAAAAGATATACGCCCGCACTTAACTATTGCAGGCACAATTGTAAACTCCATAATTATAGAAAATGACGGAGAGTTTAAAGAACATGAAAGTATAAAGCCGCGCGAAAATTACGAAAATCTTTCCAGAGAAGAAATTCTGCAAATAATAAGAGAAGCGGGAATTGTAGGGCTTGGCGGAGCCGGATTTCCAACTCATGTTAAACTTTCTCCGCCGCCGGATAAAAAAATCGATACAGTTATTGTAAACGGCTGTGAATGTGAACCGTATCTGACAACAGACAACAGAATTATGATAGAAGAATCCGGGCGCATTGTTGCAGGTTTAAAAATCATTTTAAAAGTATTGCAGACTGCAAGGGGAATTATTGCGATAGAAGATAATAAACCGGAAGCAATAGAACATTTAAAAGAATTTTGCATAAGTATTCCTGATATTAAAGTAGCGGTTGTAAAGACCAAGTATCCGCAAGGCTGCGAAAAGCAGCTTGTAGATGCGATAACAGGAAGGGAAGTGCCCTCCGGCGGTATACCTATAGATGTAGGATGTCTTGTGCATAATGTTGATACTGTTATCGCAATACACCGCGCAATTATCCGCGGGCGTCCGCTTATGCGTAAAGTTGTAACATTAACAGGCGGCGCTATCAGAAATCCCGGCAATTATAAAATGCGTATCGGCACATTGTTAAGCGATCTGGTAGAAATGACTGGAGGTTACAAATACAACCCTGCTAAAATAGTTGTAGGCGGCCCAATGATGGGTACAGCAATTTTTGATACAGATGTTCCAATTGTTAAAACAACAGAAGGTGTTATCTTTCTAACGGAAGAAGAAGCGTTTATTCCTCCGGAAAAAAACTGTATCCGCTGCGGAAGCTGCGTTGAACGCTGTCCTTCAGGGCTTATTCCTACAGAGTTAAATGCTGATATTTTAAAAGAAGACGGAGAAGCATTTGTAAAACACAATGGACTAGATTGTATTGAATGCGGAAGCTGCTCATACATTTGTCCTGCAAAACGGCGTTTATCCCAGGCAATTCGCACAATCAGAAGGGTTGAGCTGGAAAAAATAAGGCAAAAAAGGCTAAAGCCAGAAGAGTTAAAGCCGGAACATAAGGAACAGAAATGAAAATTGTAATTAACCAGATAATGACTGTTTCTTCTCCGCCACATATGTACGGAACAGATACAATCGAAGCGCGTATGCGTGATGTATTAATTGCGCTTTCTCCTGCTTTTTGTATGGCTCTTTACCATTATGGTGTAAAAGCATTGCACACAATAGCAATAGCAGTTATAGCCGCTTTGCTTGCAGAGTATCTGTACCGAAGGGTAATGGCAAAACCTGTTACGCTTTATGATTACAGTGCAGCAATTACAGGTCTATTAATCGGTTTTAATCTTCCGCCGGATGTTCCTTTCTGGATTCCTGTTGTAGGAAGTTCTTTTGCCATAATTGTTGTAAAACAACTATTCGGCGGACTTGGATCCAACTTTGTAAATCCGGCACTTGCTGCCAGGGCTTTTTTGCTTGCATCATTCCCTGTGCATATGACAAATTGGACATTTGCTGCAGTGCCAATAGCCGAAGGCGTATCTGTAGATGTTGTAAGCAGTGCAACCTATCTTGGTTTGATTAAACAAAACCCGGCATTTATCCCGGAATTTTCAGATTATATGGCTCTTCTTTTTGGAAAAGTAGGCGGGTGCATCGGCGAAACAAGCGCGGTTGCATTGCTTATCGGCGGAGTATATTTACTTGTAAAGAAAATAATTAACTGGAGAATACCGGTTTTTTATATAGGCAGTTTTGCTTTTTTTGCTTTTATTTTCGGACGGACAGGTTTCTTTTCAAGTGAAAATCTTTTATTTGAAATTTTAAACGGCGGTTTAATCATGGGCGCTTTTTTTATGGCTACAGATTATGCCACAAGCCCGATAACGCCTAACGGAAAAATAGTTATGGGAATCGGCTGCGGATTTTTAACTGTTTTTATCAGGTTCTTCGGCGGTTATCCCGAAGGCGTAAGTTATGCGATAATTTTAATGAATCTTTTTGTGCCGCTTATAGATAAATATGTTAGACCGCGCGTATACGGGCACAGTATCCGCCGCAGAAAAGAAAAAGGAGCAGGAGTTTGAAGTTTATTATTAAACCGGCATCTACCCTTTTTATTACTGCAGTAATAACAGTAGCCGTTCTTAGTGTAGTTTACAATCTTACGCTTGAGCCAATCGAAAACCAGAAACGCAGGACACAGGAAACTGTAATGCGCGAAATATTGCCGCGTGCAACAGAATATCATGAAATAGAAACGGAAAAAACCGGAAGTATTACAGCAGTTTATGAAGGTTATTTCAGCAGTGACGCTCTGGACGACAAAGTATTGGTAGGATATGTTATTCAGCTTTCACCGGAAGGATACAGCGGCAAAATTGATTTAGTTGTTGGAATTAACCGCGGAATAGGAAAGATTTCAGGCATGCGTGTTCTTAGCCATACCGAAACGCCGGGATTAGGCGCTTTGGCAGTAAAAGAAAATTTTTACAACCGGTATGAAAGCATGCCGCTTATGCCGCTTACAGTAGTAAGAAATAATCCCGGAGAATACGAGATTCAGGCGATAACAAGCGCAACAATTACTACAAGAGCAATTACTAATGCAGTAAATGAAGCAATAGAATGGTATTTAATGAATTCTCCAGGTACTGCAGAAACGGAGGATGAAGAATGAAATATATAGACCTTATAAAAGACGGCATTTTTCATAAAAACCCGATATTTGTACAGGTTCTTGCGCTTTGTCCTTTGCTTGCGGTTACAACATCTGCAATAAATGCTGTTACAATGGGGCTTGCAACTACCGCTGTAATGATTTGCGCAAGCGCTGCAATTTCTGTTGTAAGAAAATTAATACCAAATGAAATACGGATAGCGGCGGCGGTTATTATTGTTGCTGGTTTTGTTACAGTTCTTCAGCTTCTTTTAGATGCATATGCGCCTCCTGATATTACAGCTGCTCTTGGTATTTTTATTCCTCTTATTGTTGTTAACTGTATTCTTTTTGCCCGCCTGGAATCTTTTGCTTCTAAAAATAAAATATTTGCATCGATAGTAGATGCAGCCGGTATGGGATTGGGTTTTACATTAGGTCTTTTTGTTGTTGGCGTAGTTCGTGAATTTTTCGGAAGCGGTTCTGTATTTGGATATGAATTAATACATGATACTAATGCGCATATGCTGATAATGATAATGCCTCCTGGCGCTTTTTTTACACTTGGAATGATAATTATGATACGTAAACATATCCGTTACTTAAAATACAATACAACAAAAAGAAAGGCGGTAATGTAATGGAATATTTTTTCATTCTGATTGGCGCCATTTTTATCAATAATTATGTACTTGTTCAATTCTTGGGAATGTGCCCGTTTTTCGGAGTTTCAAAAAAAACAGAAACGGCTATTGGAATGGGTCTGGCTGTTACGTTTGTAATGACGCTTTCATCGGCTATTACATTTCTTTTTTACGAATTTGTTCTGCTTCCGTTTAACATTGTTTACCTGCGTACAGTTGTATTTATTCTGATAATCGCTTCCATTGTACAGTTTGTAGAAGTATTTATGAAAAAAATGCTAAAAAGCCTTTATGCTATGCTCGGCGTTTATCTTCCATTAATTACTACTAACTGTGTAATATTCGGCGCTGCTCTTATTAATACAAAAAGCGGTTTTACATTTGTCGGAGCAATTGTAAACAGTATTGGAGCAGGAGCAGGTTTTACTCTTGCATTGTTTTTACTTGCAGGTATTCGTGAAAAATACGAAAACAATCCTGATATTCCGGAAGTGTTTAACGGATTTCCGCTGGCATTGTTTTCTGCAGGACTTATGAGTATTGCATTTATGGGATTCCTGGGGTTAATATAATGGAAAATTTAATTATGTTAGAAAATATAATGCTGCAGAATATATTATTCCCTGTTTTATGCGTTGGAGGACTCGCTCTTATTTTTGGAGTGATTCTTGGTTTATCTGCAAAAAAATTTGCAGTTGAATCTGATCCAAAGGTTGATAAAATAATCAATGTGCTTCCCGGCGCCAACTGCGGCGGATGCGGATATCCGGGCTGTACTGTGTTTGCAGAACGTGTAGTAACCGGCGAAGCAGATTACCGGGGTTGTCCTCCGGGCGGTATATCTGCCGCCAAAGAAATAGCAAAGGAAATGGGGCTTAATGCGGCTCCAACAAGCAGGAAGGTTGCATTTATTAAATGCAATGGTTCAAATGACAATATAAAAAGAAATTATATTTATGACGGTCCAAAAAGCTGTGTATCTGCATCCCAGCTTGCAACAGGCGGAAATAAAACATGCACATACAGCTGCATAGGATTGGAAAGCTGCAAGAATGCATGCGCCTACAATGCAATTAAAATGGTAGATAGTATTGCTGTTGTTATAAGCGAAAGATGCACTGCCTGCGGAAAATGCATTAAAGTATGCCCAATGGAACTAATTGAAATAGTACCAGATGTAAGTAAAGTCCGCGTTTTGTGCAACTCAAGAGACAAAGCAAAGGCTGTTAAAGAGAACTGCCGCGCCGGCTGTTTCGGCTGCATGCTCTGTCAAAAAGCCTGCAAAGAAAACGCGATTACAGTTGCAGATAACATAGCGCATATAGATTACAAAAAATGCAATTTATGCATGGAATGTATCGATAAATGCCCGTCTAAAGCAATTAAGGTGATGCGTTAATCTCTTCATCTTTTCTTATTGTTGCCGCAAAAATACTGCTTATAAGCCCAAGTACCGCAGACATGGTAAACAGAACTTCGATACCTGCAACTTTCCATATCCATCCGCCCAAAAGAGCGATAGAAACGCTGAAAATATGATTTACAGAAATACCTGTCGATAAAGTTGCGGTAATTTCTTCCCTGTCCGTAGAAATACGCTGAACATATACGTTATTCGCCATGCTTGCAACGGAAATAACCTGATCCAATACAAAGTTGCAGCAAATTACAATAAAAGCAACAGCGGGTAAAAATAATCTGTGCGAAAAGCCGTATAACAGGCAGACAACAACCAGAATTAGTGTGTCGGCTATCATCACTTTTTTATATCCAATTTTATCGATTAATTTACCGATTAATGGGCTGCATAACATTATAAATACTGAGCAAATTGCTAAAAGTAAAGACATCATGGAAGGATCAGCTCTGTATTCACGAACAAGCACATACGGCGCAAATGTTAAAAAAATCTGTTTTCGTGATCCATAAAAAACTTCCATCATATAGTACTTGGTAAATTTCTTTGCAAAATAAAACCGCTGTCTTGGAGCTTTTAATGTTGTTTCTTTAAGCGCAGCTGCAACAAGCGCTGCTGTTATCATAAGCGCAGCGGCAACAGCAAATACAATTCTATATCCGATAATATCGATTCTGGAAAATCCCGATTTATCCAAAAAGAAAAATATTCCCGTAACAAGAAGAAGTCCTGTGATTGTTCCTAATTGGCCAATCGATGTTGATATTCCCAAAGAAGCGCCTGATTTTTCCCGCTTTGCAAGATCCATCGCAATCGTACTGCGTACAGGCATGATGATATGTTCGCCTGTGCTGAATAGAATCATAAAAACAACTACGATAATTTTTAACAGAAACATTTCCGAAGAACTTGAATAAATCGCAGTAGTAAATAAAAGCCCTGCCATCCCGCCTGCCATTAATGCCAAACCTATTTTAAAAACTTTGCTGTCTGCAAATCTGTACATTAAAGCAAGAATAAAAATTAATAAAAGGCCGGGAAGTTCTCTGAATGCATCTACGATACCTCGTTCAAATTCGTCTATGTTTATAATTTCCGACAAATAATTGTTCTGAACACCATGCTTCATTCCGATAGCAATTCCAAAAATAACAAGGACGCTTAAAAACCTCCCAATTCTCGCCTCAGGTTGATATATGTCTGCGAGAAATCGTGGTCTTTTTAAAACCATGTCTTCTCCTCTGCGATCTCTGCGTCTCTACATTCCGAAGGAATGTTACGTCTCTGCGAGAGCTCTTCTTGGATTAATCGTATGGTTTCCGTTTTATTAATCTCTATCCATCTTACATCCGGCATGTTCTTAAAAAAAGTAATCTGCCGTTTTGCATAACGTCTGCTGTTTTGTGCGATTAATGCCTGTACGCCGTCCAAATCCTGTGAAAGCCGCCATTTCTTGACGCCATCCGCAGTATCTAAATCTTCTGTAAAAAATTCCCGGTACCCGATTGCACGTAAACCCGGGTCATTGGGAGTGTAACCTTTTTCAAAAAGCGAACGCACTTCGTTTGCCAGCCCCTGTTCAAACATTTGTTTACAGCGTAAATTTATCCGGCTGTAAAGTTCTTCCCTTGGGCGTGATAACCCAATAGTAATAAATTTAAAATTGTTTTGCCTATTTTCTCCGCTGTTGGAAGATGGGTTAACTGCAAACGAAGAAAGCGGTTTGCCGCAGGATCGATATACTTCCAAAGCACGCAGAAGCCGGTATTCATCATTAATATGAATGCGATCTGCGCTTATAGGATCGCAATTTTCTAATTCGTTCATTAAAGCTGCAGGGCCATTTTCGTTTAGTTCTTTTTTTAATTGTTCACGAATTGTTAAATCGGAAGGAGGAGCTTCGCTTAAACCTAAAATAAAGTTTTTTAAATAGAAACCTGTTCCGCCCGAAACAACAGGAAGTTTTCCGCGCGAAGCAATTTCTGCGCAGGCTTCATTTGCATGGCGGACAAAATCTCCAACGTTAAATTGCTCTGCCGGATCGCAAACATCAATTAAATGATGAGGAAGCCGCTCCCTTTCCTGTAATGAAGGTTTTGCCGTGCCAATATCCATGCCTCGGTAAACCTGCATGGAATCTGCTGATACAACTTCGATTTGCAGGTTATTGGAAAGTTCAAAGAGAATGCTGGTCTTGCCCGATGCTGTCGCTCCAAAGATGATTAAAACCGGGATAGAGACGTTTTTCACAGGATATAAATGGAATTATTCAACTTCCAGACGGAATTGGACTTCCTGGGTAAAAACCTGCAATGCTGCCAAGGCAACCATTTTCCCATCCCAGTCGTCTTTTTCGTCTTTTTCCATGACCGAAGAAAGCTGGTAAGCCCTGCGAGATGCCGCTGTGGTTACTTCGTACATATTGTCACCGTATTCGATGAGGTCTTTTAAAGGAAATATCATATTTATTTCTATCATATTCGTTAATCCTTGTCTAGTGGCTAAAAAACACTTTTTCCAGATAAACCGCAAGCCCTTCCTCGGTATGCGGCCCGTAAATATAATCTGCGGCGTTTCGGATTTTTTCCCTTGCATTTTCCGGGGCACAGGCGTAACCTGCTACCGTAAACATCGGTAAATCGTTTTCTTCATCGCCAAAGGCAATAACTTCATGCGGTTTTAATCCCCTGTGTTCCATGGCAATCCGCAGGCCTTCACCCTTTGAAACGCCGTTATTAATAACTTCTAAAAATGTTGGGTAACTTCGCATAATAGTAATTGAATCGCCGAAACGATCAAACATCTTTTTTCTGATTTCGTCATGAAACGAGGGGTCTGCAATAAACATCCCTTTTATGCAGCCTTCCAGCGGAAGGGCAGCGATACTTTTTAAATCTCTTACAACAGGAACAATGCCGGTGTGGTTATAATAATATTCCGCTTCTGACCCGTACTTTTCTATTAAAAGAGCGCCCCACATTTGGTTTGGATCTTCTTTGCCTGTATCGGGCGAAATACCTGCGGGTAAATAAACCTGATAATGTATACCAAGTTCACGTGCAATTTCGGCGCCAAAATCGACAACATCCATACCGATGCAATTTGTGTGCAAAATTTTCCCTGATGGAACATCCGCAACTTCTGCGCCGTTAAAAAATACCATTGGGCCTTCTGCGCCGATTGCGCTTCGGTATTTTTCCGCCGCTTCAATCGCCCTGCCTGTCGAGATTATTATCTGCATTCCTCTATCAACCAGTTTTCTTAAACAATCACGTGTTCGTTTGCCAAGAATGCCATCTGGCATCAGTGTAGTTCCATCAAGATCGATGGCAAGCCCTTTTATCAATTTTGGTTCGTATGTTCTGCTCATAATTTGAGTATACTGTTAGTATGATGAGTATTCAACATATACAAATTGCCTTTCTTTCTAGTTTAATGTAGAATGTAAAAGAGATATTTTTAATTCATTTTTAGGAGTTTTTATGAAAGTTATTACCCTTGGCGAAATCATGCTGCGTTTAGCGCCGGAAGGTTATTATCGGTTTGTTCAGGCTATTTCGTACGGCGCAACTTACGGCGGCGGCGAAGCTAATGTCGCTGTTTCTCTTGCAGGTTTTGGTATCGATGCGGCTTTTGTAACAAAACTTCCTAAACACGAAATCGGGCAAGGCGCTGTAAATAAATTAAGAGAGTTTGGAGTTGATACTTCGCTTATTGTCCGCGGCGGCGACAGGGTAGGAATTTACTATCTGGAAAAAGGCGCATCGCAGCGCCCTTCTAAAGTAATTTACGACAGAGCACATTCTGCAATTGCAGAAGCAGCGGAATCTGATTTTGACTGGAATAAAATTTTTAATGGTGTTGATTGGTTTCACTTTACAGGAATTACTCCTGCGCTTTCAGAAAACGCCGCCGCAATTTGTATGGCTGCCTGTAAAGCGGCAAAATCAAAAGGTGTAAAAATTTCCTGCGATTTAAACTACCGTGTAAATTTATGGACACGCGAAAAAGCAGGCGAGGTTATGAGCAAACTAATGGAATATGTCGATCTCTGCATCGCTAACGAAGAAGATGCCGCCGATGTTTTTGGCATTAAAGCATCGGGAAGCGATGTAACAACAGGGAAAATTGATCCTGACGGCTACAAAGAAGTTGCCGCCGCAATTATAAAAAGGTTCGGCACAAAACAGGTTGCAATTACATTAAGAGAATCAATAACTGCTAACGATAATAATTGGGGCGCTATGTTAAACATAGATAACAATTATTATTTTTCTAAAAAATACGCTGTTCATATTGTAGACAGGGTAGGCGGCGGTGATAGTTTCGGCGCAGGACTTATTTATGCAACGCTTAACAAAATGTCTCCGCAGGACAGTATCGAATTTGCAGTTGCTGCAAGCTGCTTAAAGCACACAATAGAAGGCGATTTTAATTTAGTCTCTGCAGATGAAGTTAAAAAACTTGCTGCAGGCAATGCGTCTGGAAGAGTACAGCGGTAATCAGATGGATATAATTAAAGATCAAAGAACAAAAGTAAAAAATGAACAACGGCTTTTTCATGCAGTAAATGCAACGGTAAGAATTCTTCTTGCAGCAATGGAAGAAGAAACATTCGAAGCTTCTATACTTGAGGGCATGAGCATTGTTGCGCACTGCCTGGACTTTGATCGCGGTTATGTTTGGCAAAACGAAGTTAGAAACGGCGTTCTTCATTATGGAATGCGTTTTGAATGGCAGAATGATACGGGCCGTCAAACCAATCCTGTCGGGAATAAAGCTGTTTATCCTTATACAGACATTCCAACATGGGAAAAAATATTTTTGGCAGGTGAATGCGTTAATGGCCCTTTAACTGATATGTCAGAAGATGAGCAGAAGCGCCTGTTAACTCATGGCATGAAATCTGTTTTTGCCATTCCCGTTTATATCCAGGAATCATTTTGGGGTTATGTCAGTTTTGATGATTGCATACAGGAACGCGTTCTCGGCGATGATGAACTTAATATTCTGCGTTCTGTAAGTCTTTTAATTGTTCATGCAATACTGCGAAAAGATCTAACTCTAAACATTCATTCTGCTTCGAATAAATTATTAATCAGTAAATCCATGGAAATGCGCTCTCATATAGATATGATAAAAGAGGCAGCGCAAATTGGCATAACCGAAAAGTTTGCAGATAATAAAGATAAAACATTTGAAAAAATCGAAAATACATCAAATCTTTTATTGGGCATTATAAACGAAATTCAGGATATGATAGAAAAAGAAACTTAAAAGTTTACATTTAGTTTTTTGCCTGCAGTATTGATCTTTTTTTACATAATAGATAAAATGTATTTAGATTGACGTTAGCCCGGATGGTGGAATTGGTAGACACGCTAGTTTCAGGTACTAGTGCCTTCAGTGGTATGGAAGTTCGAGTCTTCTTCCGGGCAGATTATTTATTCATAACAAACATTTGGTATATACCTCTGTAAGTTCTGTCATCAAAGCGGAACTGCAGATTGGAAAAATTAAACAGACGCACTGCCATCCATGCCTGATTCCCAAACTGAAACTGCACAAGACCTGAATCTGTAATAGTATAACCTGAGTACGAAGCGCTGTTCATTATTCTGCGCGGTTGTTCTCCAAGTTTGAATTCAAAAATATCAAAATTATTAAAATCTATAAAGCGAACACCCATTAATGCATCGTTATGATCAAAAAAATAGCGCGTATACCTGTCTTCTCCGTAATGAATGACACCGCCGCTTGGATATATTTCCTGCTGTTGGTTTGTTACAAGGTCGTAGATAATATAAGTCTTCGTAAAATCGATAAAACGTTCTATAATTAAATATCTATTATCTATAATTAACCTGGGAGAACAAAAATCCGTATTATAAGTGTCTGCGTTCGGATCACCCGGGGTGAAAAATCTAATACTTGTCAGTGTCAGAAACTGCCTGGTTGTTGTATTGTATAACGGACTTCTTGTTCCATCGGGAGAACCGCCAAAAAAAATAAAATTGCCGATGTATCTTATAAAATTATTCGGCGGTCGGTTTACCTGGTGATTCGTTTTTTCGCCTGTTATTAAATTAACTTCTATTCCAGTTCCGTTTTTTTCATAGTATAATCTGGAAAAATCATAAACAAAAAAGCGCCTAACTCCTGTTAAAGTACCTTCGCGGCTGTCACGTCTGATTGTTGAAGTATCGAGCCAGTTAAAAACAAGAACTCTGCCGTTTTCTGACATTTTAACATTATCAAAAATTTCTATGGTTTTATTTTCCCAGTGCAGAACAAGTTTTTCCCACAAGCCAAGATAACCCAGAACATTTGCAGAGGTAAACGGATTATCCCTTAACCTTAATCCCGTTGTATAGGGAACTGCAGTACTGTTTACAGATAACGCGGATATATTGATGCCTAAAAAAATAAATAAACAGCAGAACAGAAACAGAACTTTTTTTATAAACCTGGCTTTAATAAGCATAGCTTAGTTTAGCTTAGCTTAGCTTAGCTTAGCTTAGCGGAAAAGTAAACTTGAATACTAAACCTGAATCAGTTGAATTAACATTGATAGAACCGTTATTTTCTTTTACTAAATCCCTAACAAGGCTAAGTCCAACGCCTCTTCCGGCAGCGGTACTGGTTCCAGCAGCAGTAGAAAATTCCGGCGCAAAAATAGATCCTAAAAGCGCTTTTTTATCGGCAGATTTTCCGGGATTCATTTCCAGGTATTTTTTCTTAATCTTCTGCCAGTTTAGGCCGCTGCCGTCATCAGAAAAAGTAATTTCTGCTTTGTTATCTGTCTTTTTTACGCTGAATGATAAAATACCCTGCGGGTTTTTATTCTTTTTTATTCTTTCTTCAACAGTTTCAATGCCGTGGTAAAGTGAATTCCTTACACATTGATACAAAATGTCCTTAATGGGTTTACGCAGTTTGGATTCAAGAATGGTTAAATCAATATAACCTGCCTGCAGTTTTGCCTTCTTCTGGAGTTCACCTGCTAATCTTTCTACAGCTTTGGTTAAAGAGTTTATTAGGATTGTATCCATCTGGTTCGAAGTTTTGTAAGCAGTAATTTTTTTGGTAATGGCAATATAAGAGTCCATTTCCTGCATGAATGTTTCAATTTTTATTGCCAGCCCAAGAACATCATTTACTGCAACATTATCCTTATTGGATACAATTTTTATTTCATCTTCCAGAACATGAAGTTTATTTGCAAGGCTTTCCAAATCCAGAATTACTGCGTTCGATTTTATTGCATGTACATACTGGAATATTTTTACAGCAACCTCTTTTTCCGATAAATTTTTATCTTTAAGAATATTGTTAATGTTATTAAAATTAGTTTCTGTATCCTCGATAAAGTTCTGAAAAACCATCGGGTCAACTTTTATGACATCGAACATGTTTTTCATTTCAATTTCCTGGATATCTTTTTGCGCCTTAAGTTCCAGTTCAATTTCTTTTTCTCTGGTAATATCCTGAATAAGACCGATAATAACAGGGTCAGATGCAGCCTGTTCAATTAACTGAAACCTTGTTTTTAAATATTTTACATCATCATCTATTTTATATTCAAATTCGGAAATTGGATTGGCCGCATCCAGCACCTTTGCTGTTTTTGTTTTAGAAAAAACCATAACAAAATAACCCTTCATTATCTGAAGCTGTTTAGTGTCAAAAGATGCGCTTATTATATCCAAAAAGCCTTTTCCGGCAAGGTCTGAATCGTAATACGAAAGAATGGAAATAAGCGTGCGTGAATACTGCGGAAGGATATTCAGGTCTTTATCCATAAGAAAGATACCCTGATCAATATTATCTTTCATGGTCTGAACCATGTCTCTTTCCTGCGCAAGTTCCGCTTTAAGTTCGTCTTCTTTGCGATCCTTCAGGATACTGATCCATTCATAAATTATTGATAAACTTGATATAAGAATGTATGCTCCGATAATTCTCATCTTTATTTCATCTGCAGCTGCAACATTTCCCAAAGGAGTATACATCAATACTACAATTGCAATAAGAACAATAAATGATTCAATGACTCCTACAGTCATCTGACAAAGGAAGATGACGATAGGCGGAAAAGCAAAAATCCAGATTGCAGCCCAAAAGTTAAGATCGCCCAGGAATAATAAATAACAGCAATAAGCGCCGAAGACCGTTACAGGAAAAACAGGTACAAACTTTAAAGGTATTTTGGAACGGATCATTATAAGGGCGGTAAAACACAAAAATGCAATAGCAAAGTCCATGATCGTTCTGGAAATATCAACTTCTATTAACGTTATACCAAGAATAACCAGCGGGAAAATAGCAACCATAAAAATCCAGTTCATGGTCATGTATCTTACCTGGTCTTTTACATTTGTCAGTCCAAAGTAACGTTTACCCAGAAATATAGAAAGTAGTACAGATCTAACTTTGCTTTCTTTTTTCATTTTGCTTGTTCCACTGCTACAGACAGGCAGAATTCCTGATCTCCGAAAATGGTAAAGGGAATGCAGATAATTCTTGCTTTTTCCGAAGGCCAGACAATAGAATGCGCCTTTCCTTTAATTATTGAAGGCATTGTAATTTTAATACGATGTTTTTTTTCGTAAATATTTTTTACGTTCCCTGCAATTATATTGATGATCTCGCCCATTGCGTCTGTCACAAATCTGTCGATAGAGTTATGCTCATCGCCTGTTAATAATTTAGTAAGCTTAAAAGCTGTATTTTCCCTGAGCGAAATTGCTACAGCTCCGTTTGCATCTCCGGAAAGCCCGATAATTCCCGAAATATCCCAAATTGATTCAAACTCATCTTTTGAAACAAAAAAAGCTCTGCCTGCTTTTACTTCGGTATTACAAAGATCGCGAAAAACCTCTCCGCATCCGTCTATAAACGGCTGAATATACTGTTCCATAAATTTACCTCGTTAATACCAATATTTCCTGTACCTTTTCCTTAAAGGTTTTTTCCTGGACAGGTTTTACGATATAATCAGTTGCGCCGTTTTGAAGGGCTTCGATTACGCTGAATTTGCCTCTTTCCGAAGTAACCATAATAATGGGCAAATCTTTATATTGAGGCATGGCTCTTACAATTTTTAAGAACTCCATACCATCCATTCCCGGCATATTCCAGTCCAGAAAAACAATCGTTATCTGATTGCTTTCCAGCAGGCGCAAGGCCTGTTTCCCGTTTTCTGCTTCCAGACAATCATAAGGCACTTTCATTGTTGAAAAAGTATTTTTAACAATATTCCTCATAATTATACTGTCATCAACAACAAGTATTCTTACCATAAATCCGCTACCTTCATTTCTATTCGTATATTTACCATATTAATTGGTATATTATACGATAGTCAAGAAAATAATATAAAACTTAAGAAATATTCTGCTAATTGTCAGCTAATGGCTGTTTCCAGCGCTATTTCCATCATACGGGTGAATGTTGTCTGACGTTCTTCGGATGAAGTTGACTCTCCGGTTATCATGCTGTCAGAAACAGTCAAAATCCCAAGAGCTTCGCGGCCGTATTTTGCAGCAAGAGTATAAAGCTCGGCGCATTCCATTTCCAGCGCTAAACAGCCGAATTTTGCCCAAAGCTTCCATTCTTCCGGGTCTTCTGTATAAAACATATCAGAAGAAACTACAGAACCAACCTTTGGCTCCCATCCCTTGGAAACCGCAATATCCCAGGCGGTTTTTAACAGTGAAAATGATGCTGTAGGAGCAAAATTTCTGCCGCCAAACCGGACATTATTGGCTCCGGAATCGGTACAGGCAGACATGGCAAGAACCATATCCCGCAAAAACACGCTTTTATGAAGCGAACCTGCTGTTCCTATACGAATAGCGCGTTTTACCCCATATTCTCTGAATAATTCATTTACATATATTGATATTGATGGGATTCCCATGCCAGTTCCCTGAACAGAAACCCTTTTTCCTTTATAAATACCTGTATATCCCAGGATATTTCGTATTCCTGTGTATTGTACCGGGTTTTCCAGGAAATTTTCCGCTACAAATTTGGCGCGCAGGGGGTCTCCCGGCAGTAAAATTGATTCAGCAATTTCTCCGTTTTTAGCTGCAATATGTATCGACATTATTTCTCCTTTATTTTTTAAAATCAATAATATAGTATAAAGTCTAAGGATATATGATATAATACTGCAAAGCAAGGAGATTGTTATAAAAAACACGATTTTTTCTTTTTTTGTATTATTTTTCGGTATATTTATACTTGTTTCCTGCACTTCTATTCCGGTTCACCATGTTCCTGAGGGCAGGTTTATCTCTTCGGATTTTGCAGGAATTGCTCATGCCGGCATAGCCGAAACAGAGACAGAATTTCCGCTGCTTGATTATTTAAATGTTTCATGGACGCTTCATACTTTTGGCTGGCACCGGATAGAACCGGCACAAGGTCAATGGGATTTTAGCTATTATGATACACTTGTCGATGCTTGTATATCTGCAGGTATAAAAATAATCGGCATTTTAGCTTATGACTCCAGATGGATACATGAAGATCGTAAACGTCATTATTACATTCCTCCTGAAAACCTTCCTGATTATCTTGTTTATGTAAGAAAAACAGTTGAACATTTCCGCGGAAGGGTTGATGCATGGTGTATCTGGAATGAACCGAATTTTTATTTCTGGACAGGGCCGCAGGATGAATTTATTGAATTGTCTCTTCAAGCGGCAGACGCTGTAAGAGAAGTAGATGAAGAAGTTACTCTTCTTGCCGGCGCTTTTAACCGCATGCCTTTTCGTTTACCTGCCGGATTTATAAGAGAGCTTTTTGAATCAGGCGCAATGGAAAAAGTTGATTATATTGCTTTTCATCCGTATGATACAAATCCAGCCAGAGTTGTACGGCTTTACGAACAGTTTAGAAAAGTTGTAGATGAATACGGTTATGGAGATAAAATCTGGATTACAGAAATGGGATTTCCGACAGGCGGCTGGTATCCTTCAAGGATTTCTTTAAAAAAATTTCCGGAAGCAGTAGTTAAAACCTATGCCCATCTTGCCTATGCAGGAGCCATGAATCTTTTATGGTATCAATTATATGATCCCGAAATTCGAACACGCACAGGTATGCGGAAATCGGAAGATTATTTCGGCCTTATCCGCAGCGCAAGCGATCCAACATCTAAAGGTTCAGAAGCTTTTCGATTATGCGCTTTATATATGCCGAATACTACATGTTATGCATTAACACGTAAACAAGACGGAATACCAGGCTCGATACAGGCATTCTGGTTTAAAGGGGAAGAAAATAGCTCTTTGGTACTTTGGAAAGATGGTATTGGAAAGAAACGGTTAAATATTCAGTTACCCGGAACAGGACATAAACGCCTCGACATTGTTACCGGAAGCGAAGTCTCTATACCGGCAGAAATTAGAATTCGAGTTGGGCGGCAGCCTGTATTTATTACCTGGGAAGGTGCAGAAGAAGACAGGCCGTCATTCTCCAGAAATTGATGGAGGGGGCGGAAACCTTTCTTCTAAAGCCCGAATCATCTGCGGCGGTTCATGCTGAGCAGGTAAAACCCGATACCATTTTCCAACAGTAATAGTGTGACCATAGCGGAAAAACCCAATTAAATGCATCCATGTAATTGGATCCCAATGAGTTCTGACAAATACTGTACGTTGTTTTAATTCTCTTTGGTAGCTCTTTGGCAGTCTCCGCCATGGGTTTGCCGGCGCATAAAAAATTGCCAGAACATCCCTGTCCGGCCAATGCTGAATAACATCAAGGAGAAAAAGCTGCGTCCATGTTCCGCCAAGAGAAAAACCGCTTACTCGAATTGCATAATCAGGATATTCAAACGCTGTGTCCAAAAGCAGCTTTCGCACTGATTCATATCTTCTTAGAAATCCTGAATGAACCTTAACTCTTCCTTTCAGGCCGGGAAACCATTCCTCGGCAGGTTCTCTAATGCGGAAATCAAGGTTATCTTTTGCGTCATCGTCATTGCTGCCCCTGCCTCTGACATTGATTTCTTTTTCTTCATGATTCACAGAAAGGCGGAATTGGGTATTACCCATGGTTTCCCAGGGGCCCCTTCTGGTTTCCCTAAAATGCTCGGAACTTACATTGAATGAATCGGTATAAGTGAAGGGCTGAGTTGAAGCACAAGCGGCGAAAAACATGCTAAAAGCCATAATTTTTGCTGCAAATACGATTTTTGATGTACTCATAAGTCAATATAGCCCCTTTATGGGGTATAGTAAAGGTAGTTTATCACCTCTAAAATGAGGTTAAATTTACAAAAAAAATATCAAAATTCTCTTACCCTATTGATCAAAAATTCATTTTTTGCTATCCTCTTATGACGGCGAAGAGTGCCCTGAGCACGCCCTTATAGCTCAGTTGGCAGAGCACATCCATGGTAAGGATGAGGTCATCAGTTCGATTCTGATTGAGGGCTATCTTCTTGCCAGAGGCAAGACAGAGTTTCTAGTCAGCGGCGCTTCGCTTGTCTGATTGAGGGCTGGAATAAATCCCAGGGTATAAAAGAGGTTTTTTATGGCAAGTAAAAAGACAGTTGTTGAATTAATAGCTCTTCAGTGCAGTGAGTGCAAAAGGCGTAATTATACAACCAGCAAAAATAGGCGCAATATCCAGGAAAAACTGGAATTTAATAAATATTGCCCACACGACCGGAAGCATACACTCCACAAGGAGACCAAGATAAAATAAGGAACTTAGGCGTATAGCTCAGCTGGTAGAGCGGCGGTCTCCAAAACCGCAGGTCGCGGGTTCGAAGCCTGCTGCGCCTGGAACGGAAGGCGAACCCTGCTGCACTTACTGCAGTAAAACCGCCATAGATTTAGAGAGGAGAGACATGAGAAAGATAATTCAGTTTTTCAAAGAGTCCTATGCAGAACTTAAAAAGGTAGTTTGGCCGGGCAGAGATGATGTCGTCAGTTCTGTAAAGGTTGTAATAATTTCTACCATTATTGTTGCTGCCATTTTGGGAGTAATTGACTTAGTGCTGTTCAGAGGTATAACAGCTTTATTCTAGACTAGTAAGGTAATAAATGGCTACGGGTTGGTATGTCCTGCATACGTATTCAGGATACGAGAATAAAATAGAAAAAACCATTCGCATGATGACCGAGAGCGGAGATCTGGACAGAAATATCGTCCGCGATGTTAAAGTTCCGTGCGAAGAAGTTGTCGAGGTAAAAGACGGAAAAAAACGGACTCAGACCAGAAAATTCCTTCCAGGATATATCCTTATAGAAATGGATTTACCCGATGCTGATATGGGCTGGAAAATGCCGTGTACTAAAATTAAAAAAATTCAGGGAGTAACAGGTTTTGTAGGAACACCTGCAGATCGAAAACCTCAGCCCCTTTCCGGTGATGAAGCAAGGGCGATTTTACAAAAATCGGGCGAAATCAAGGGAGAAAGAGTTGTCAGAACAAGGCAGACATTTGCTGCCGGAGAACAGGTTAAAATTATCGATGGCCCATTTGAATCATTTGTTGGAACCATCGAAGAAGTCAATCAGGAAAAAAATAAATTAAAAGTTATGGTAGGTATATTCGGCAGAAATGCGCCTGTAGAGGTTGATCTTTTACAGGTAGAAAAAGTGTAATTAATTTAGTGGAAGAGACTGCAAAATAGCAGTTTCGCTAGTCTGGTTTGCCGCCAGTCACACCACAAAGGAGCTAAAATGGCAAAGAAGAAAGTCACAGCTTATATTAAGCTGCAATGTCCTGCTGGAAAGGCAACGCCTGCTCCGCCTGTTGGGCCTGCATTGGGTCCTCATGGCGTTAGTGCGCCGCAATTTGTTCAGCAATTCAACGACAAGACAAAAAGCATGGAACCGGGTCTTATTATTCCGGTTGTAATTACGGTTTATGCAGATAAATCATTTACATTTATCTTAAAAACCCCGCCAGCTTCGGTTTTGATCAAAAAAGCCATTGGGCTCGAAAAAGGATCAAAAGAACCCCACAAATTAAAAGTTGCCAAGATTTCCAGGGCGCAGCTCGAAGAAATCGGCAAGACAAAAATGGCAGATCTTTCAGCAAACGACCTTGATGCAGCTGTAAAGATTATTGCAGGAACTGCCAGGTCAATGGGTGTTGAGGTGGAAAAATGAAACGCGGAAAAAAATATAACGAAAGCGCAAAAAAATACAATCCTGCCAATGTATACGATTTAGTAGAAGCCGTAACACTGGTAAAATCGATGGCTTATGCAAAATTCGATGAAACAATAGATTTGTCGGTGAAACTTAACCTTAAAAAAAGCCAGTCAGTGCGTGATACTGTTGTTCTTCCCAATCAATTCCGGGGCGAAAAGAAAGTTCTTGTTTTCTGCAAACCGGAAAAAGAAAAAGAAGCTCAGGAAGCAGGCGCAGCATTTGTTGGTGCAGATGATTTAATAGAAAAGGTAAAGGGAGGCTGGACAGATTTTGATGTTGCTGTAGCTACTCCCGACATGATGAAAGATGTTGGTAAACTTGGTATGGTGCTTGGACGCAAAGGGCTTATGCCTAATCCAAAAACCGGAACAGTAACATTTGATCTTAAAGGCACATTAGCCGAATTAAAAAAAGGCCGTGTCGAGTTCAGAGCCGATAAAACCGGCGTAATGCATCTCGCAGTAGGCAAAGTTTCCATGGAACCTGCAAAAGTTTCAGAAAACATAACCGTTGTTATGGCAGAAGTAAAAAGAAAACGCCCTGTAGATGTAAAAGGCGAGTTTATTCAAACTGTTTCTGTAGCAAGCACAATGGGACCCGGCGTTTGGGTTGCCATGAAAGATGCGGATTAAGGAGTGACAAATGGCTATTATTGCTAAAAAAATACAAGACAATAAAACCAAGGCTATTGGTGAGCTTAAGGAATCTTTCAGCGCTGCAAAAGATTTTATCTTTACAGAATACCGCGGTCTTACAGTAGAACAGATTACCGCTTTAAGAAAACAATTGCGTACAAAAGATGTTGAGTACAAAGTTGTAAAAAACAATTTTGCCAAGATAGCTTTTAACCAATTATCAACACCGGATGTTTCCAGTTACCTGGTTGGACCTACTGCAGTAGCGATTACTCCGAAGGATCCTAACGAAGTAGCAAAAATATTCTTTGAATTTTTAAAAGAAGCTCCGGCTCTTAAGGTAAAAGGCGCGTTAATAAGCGACGTAGTTTATGATGCAGCCAAAACAGAAGCATTCTCAAAACTGCCGGGCAGGCTGGAACTTATTTCCATGCTTATGTCTGTAATGAATGGACCTGCAAGAAATCTTGTTACTGCACTTAACGATGTACCGGCAAGACTTGTACGTACGGTTAAAGCAGTTGCTGACCAGAAGGGTGCCCAATAATGCACGCGAATGCGTGAGGATGAATTATTTAGCACGGCATGGCGCTAGATAATTGTAAACGAGATGGGTAATGTGCGAGGGATTTATCCCGAGCTGTGCGCCCGGAGCATAAAAAGTGAACGAACCGTCAGGCTTCAAATGCCGTTCCTGTCGGTTTAAATAAAATGACGCTTCGTATGAGGCGTTAAAAACAATTTTAGGAGAAGATAATATGGCAGCCACAAAAGAAGACATTTTAGAATCAATTGCATCAATGACAGTTCTGGAAGTTTCAGAACTTGTAAAAATGATGGAAGAAAAATTCGGCGTTAGCGCAGCAGCTCCGGTAGCGGTAGCAGCAGCAGGCGGTGGCGGAGCAGCAGCTCCTGCAGCAGAAGAAAAGTCCGAATTTAACGTTATCCTTAAGGGATTTGACGAAGCCAAGAAAATTGCAGTTATTAAAGAAGTTCGCGGCGTAACAGGTCTTGGACTTAAAGAAGCAAAAGACCTTGTAGAAGGCGCTCCGAAGCCGCTTAAAGAAGGCGTTTCAAAAGACGAAGCAGCAAAGATCAAAGAAGTTATTACTGCTGCAGGCGGAACTGTAGAAGTTCAATAAGTTTGTTTATGTCTGCCGCTAATAACGGTGCCGTTATTAGCGGCAGACATAACATTTATTTAAAAAAAGCTGACTATTGCAGAACAGGAAGGGGAAAACGATGACGAAGATGAAGACGACCGACAAGCGTACATATATTGGAAAAGAAAGTCAAGATGTAATGGATTTGCCGGACTTAATCGATATTCAGCTCAATTCCTACGAGCGTTTTTTACAAAGAGAAAAAGTAAATAAAGGCGAAAAGCTTAATCTTCAGGGACTTCAGGAAGTTTTTGAAACCACATTCCCCATAAAAAGCCCCAACGAAGATATGAGGCTTGAATTTGAATATTACACCTTCGATGAAGGGAATATAAAAGTAACCGAACTTGAATGTAAGCAAAAAGGGCTTACCTATTCAGTGCCGCTTAAAGCGCGTGTTAATCTGGCTTTTACTCAAACAGGTGAAATCCGCCAGAAAGATATTTATATGGGCGATGTTCCTCTTATGACAGAAAGGGGTACATTTATAATTAATGGTGCAGAAAGAGTAGTTGTTTCTCAGATACACCGTTCGCCCGGCGTAATTTTCAGCCATGAAAAAGGCGTTTTTTCTTCCAGAATAATTCCCTATAGGGGCAGCTGGCTGGAATTTGAAATTGATCAAAAACGTGAACTGATATATGCAAAAATTGACAGAAAAAAAAGAATCCTTGGAACAATTTTTCTGCGTACCCTCGGCTTAAGCACAAGAGAAGAAATAATTAACGCTTTTTATAAAGTCGAAAACCTGAAAATTAAAGACGACAGAGAAACAAAAGAAAAAATTTCCGGCAAAGTTCTTGCAAAATCCGTTATGGGAAAAGACGAAAACGGAAACGAAAGGCTTATTTACCGTGCAGGAGAAAAACTGCATCCGCACAATGTTGATGAACTTGTTGTAAACGATATTAAATCAATATGTTATATCGATTTTGAAGCAGAAGGCTCGCTTAATTCAAACATGATTCTTCAGTGTTTTGAACGCGAAGATATTAAATTCGTAAAAGAAGCGGGAACAGAACCTTCTAAAGAAGAATCGTTAATGGCGGTTTATTCAGTATTAATGCCAGGCGAATCCATTACTGTGGAACAGGCAGAAAAAGATCTTCAGGGAATGTTCTTTTCAGACCGCCGTTATGATCTTGGCAAAGTCGGACGTTACAAACTTAATAAAAAGTTCAATTTGGATCTTCCAGATAATAAATTTACTCTTGCAAGCGATGATATTATCGCAACCATGAAATATCTTATAAAGATATATGCGGGAAATGAATCTTCCGATGATATCGATCATCTTGGAAACAGGCGTATACGTTCTGTAGGCGAACTTATGGCAAATCAAATGAAAACTGCATTCAGCCGCATGGAACGCATTGCAAAAGAAAGAATGAGTCTTAAAGAAACAGACACAATAAAACCGCAGGAATTAATTTCCATAAAACCAATTGTTGCCGCTATCAAAGAATTTTTTGGATCAAGCCAGTTGTCTCAGTTTATGGATCAAGTTAATCCGCTTGCAGAACTAACCCATAAAAGACGTCTTAACGCGCTTGGTCCCGGCGGTCTTTCGCGTGACAGAGCCGGTTTTGAAGTACGCGAAATTCACTATACGCACTACGGCAGAATGTGCCCTATCGAAACACCGGAAGGACCAAACATCGGTCTTATTGTTTCATTGGCAAATTATACCCGCGTAAATGAATACGGCTTTTTAGAAACACCTTACCGTAAAGTAGCTAAAGGTATAGCATCAAAAGATATTGAATATTTATCTGCAATGGACGAAGACAGATATTTTATCGCTCAGGCTTCTGCAAAAGTAAGCGGTAACGGTTCGCTTACAGAAGATCAGGTTTCATGCCGCCGTCAGGGTGATTATATTACCAGAGCGCCGGAAGAGATTCAATACATGGACGTTTCTCCAAAGCAGATCATTTCAGTGTCTGCTTCGCTGATTCCCTTCCTTGAACATGATGATGCGAACCGCGCACTCATGGGTTCTAACATGCAGCGTCAGGCAGTGCCGCTTGTTTTCCCTGAAGCGCCGCGTGTAGGAACCGGAATGGAAAGTAAATGTGCTTATGACTCAGGCGTACTGGTTAAATCGCGCAGAGCAGGAACTGTTCTTCGTGTAACATCGCAGGAAATTGTAATAAAGCCGGAAAGATCCGGGAATGCAAAACCCGCGGCGCAGGTAACAATCGATGAAAGCGGAAACGATGTTTACCAGTTAATAAAGTTCCAGAGAACAAATCAGGACACATGTTATAATCAGCGTCCAATAGTAAGACCTGGAGAAAAAATAGCTTCCGGTCAGGTAATTGCAGACGGGCCTGCTACTCAGAACGGCGAACTCGCCCTTGGACGCAATATTCTTGTAGGTTTTATGCCCTGGAACGGATATAATTATGAAGACTCAATTCTTATCTCCCAGCGGGTTGTAAAAGATGATATGTTTACTTCCATACATATAAAAGAATTTATTGTAGAAGTAAGAGAAACAAAACTGGGTCCTGAAAAAATTACCCGCGACATTCCGAATACTTCGGAAAAAAGCCTTGATAATCTTGACGGCGAAGGTATTATCCGTATCGGCGCAAAAGTACGCTCCGGCGATATTTTGGTTGGTAAGGTTACGCCAAAAAGTGAAACAGAAACAACGCCTGAATTTAAACTTTTAAATTCAATCTTCGGCGAAAAGGCAAAAGAAGTACGCGACTCATCGTTAAAAGTGCCGCATGGAATTGACGGAACAATTATCGATATTCAGCGGTTAAAAAGAACAGAACATGACAGTTTAAGCCCCGGCGTTGATGAAGTTGTAAAAGTATTAATCGCTACCAAGCGCAAACTTCGCGAAGGCGATAAAATGGCAGGCCGTCACGGCAATAAAGGCGTAGTTGCAAAAATTCTTCCGGAAGAAGATATGCCTTTCATGGAAGACGGAACGCCTTTAGACATTTGTTTAACGCCGCTTGGTGTTCCTTCCCGTATGAATATCGGACAGCTTCTGGAAACAGAACTTGGCTGGGCGGGTTCTACGCTTAATGAATGGTATTCAACGCCTGTTTTCCAGTCTCCTTCGACAGAAAAAATAGAAGAAAAACTGCGTGAAGCAGGGCTTCCTGTTACAAGTAAGACCATTTTAAAAGACGGCAAGACAGGTGAAGAATTTGTAAATCCTATTTTCTGCGGAATTATTTATTTCCTAAAACTGCATCACCTTGTTGATGATAAAATGCATGCTCGTTCTACAGGGCCGTACTCGCTTGTTACTCAGCAGCCATTGGGCGGTAAGGCGCAGTTTGGCGGTCAGCGATTGGGCGAAATGGAAGTTTGGGCGCTTGAAGCATACGGCGCTGCAAATACATTGCAGGAACTTTTAACTATTAAATCCGATGACATGACAGGGCGTTCAAAGATTTACGAAGCTATCGTAAAAGGAGAGCCCTCTACAACAGCTGGCGTGCCTGAATCGTTTAACGTACTTGTTCAGGAATTAAGGGGTCTTGCATTGGATTTATCAATCTTTGATGTTAAGGGAAAACAAATACCACTCACCGAAAAGGATGAGGAACTGATAACCAAATCTGGAAGTAACTTCTAAGAGGGGAAAAAAGCATGCGCGATATTCAGGATTTTGATTCGATAATGATACGGCTGGCTTCGCCGGATATGATCCGGTCGTGGTCTTATGGCGAAGTAAAAAAACCGGAAACAATTAATTACCGTACTCTCAGGCCGGAAAAGGAAGGTCTTTTCTGCGAACGTATTTTTGGTACAACAAAAGAATGGGAATGTTACTGCGGAAAATTTAAATCGATACGTTACAAGGGAGTAATTTGCGACAGATGCGGAGTTGAAGTAACTCACTTTAAAGTCCGCCGCGAAAGAATGGGTCATATCGAACTTGCTGCTCCAGTATCTCATATTTGGTATTACCGCTCTGTTCCAAGCCGGATGGGTCTTCTTCTTGATCTTCCTACAAGCCAGCTTCGTTCTGTTCTTTATTATGAAAAATATATTGTAAAAGATTCCGGCGATACAGCCTTAAAAAAAGGTCAGCTTCTTTCTGAAGAAGAATTCTATGAAGCGCAGGAACGCTTTGGCGGCGGCTTTACCGCAGGCATGGGTGCAGAAGCAATCAGCGAGCTTTTGGAAAATCTTGATCTTGATCAGATGGCTGCCGAATTACGCCAAAAAATGATCGATAAAGGCGCAAAAAGCGATAAACGTCTTTTAAAGCGCATCGAAATTGTAGAAAATTTCCGTAACTCAAATAATAAACCTCAATGGATGATTCTTAATACGATTCCTGTAATTCCGCCCGAACTGCGCCCAATGGTACAATTAGACGGCGGCCGCTTTGCAACAAGCGATCTTAACGATCTTTACCGCAGAGTAATTAACCGCAATAACCGTCTTAAAAGACTGCAGGCTCTTAATGCTCCAGATATTATTATCCGCAACGAAAAGCGAATGCTTCAGGAAGCTGTTGATGCTTTATTTGACAACTCCAAGAAAAAGAAAGTTGTTAAAGGTTCATCAAACAGGCCGCTTAAATCGATTTCCGATATGCTTAAAGGAAAGCAGGGGCGTTTCCGCCAAAACCTGCTTGGAAAGCGCGTAGACTATTCCGGCCGTTCAGTTATTACTGTAGGACCTGATCTTAAAATGTGGCAGTGCGGAATCCCGACAAAGATGGCGCTTGAATTATTCAAGCCTTTTATAATGAAAAAACTTGTCGACAAAGATGTTGTTTTTAACATTAAAAAAGCAAAAATGCTTGTAGAACAGGAAACGCCGGAAGTATTTGCAATTCTTGACGAAGTTGTAAAAGAACATCCTGTGCTTCTTAACCGTGCACCGACACTGCACCGCCTTGGCATTCAGGCTTTTGAACCTGTACTTGTAGAAGGAAAAGCGATTAGGCTTCATCCGCTTGTTTGTCATGCGTTTAATGCCGACTTTGACGGCGACCAAATGGCAGTCCATGTTCCTTTAACACAGGCTGCGCAAATGGAATGCTGGACATTGATGCTCTCTGCGCGAAACCTTTTAAATCCTGCAAACGGAAAAACTATTGTATTCCCATCTCAGGATATGGTACTGGGAATCAACTTCCTTACTAGACTTAAAAGAAATGCAAAACGTCCGGGTTCAGATAAACCAGAGACAAAAGATAAAATCCCCTATTATTCATCGCCGGAAGAAGTTCTTATGGCAGTTGACAGTAAATCCCTAGACTGGGAAGCTGCTGTCCGTTTAAAACCGCCCAAATTCCCAATTTGGGATAAAGTTGGAGGAATTGCTGAAACTGATAAAAACGGAACGATTGTCACTTCTGCGGGAAGACTTGTTTTTAATGAAGAAATGCCTGATAACATTCCGTTTATCAACTATGAATTAAAAGATAAAGAATTACGTGCGCTTATTGAGTATGTTTTTAAAGAAAAAGGCTCATGGACTACAGTTCAGATGCTGGATGCGATAAAATCTACAGGATACCGTTATGCGACAGTTTTCGGCGCAACAATAGGTATGGATGACATCATTATTCCAAAGGAAAAAACAGAAATTATCGAAAAGGCGAATAAAGAAGTAGAAGAGATTCAGAAACAATGGCACAGACAGCTTCTTACAAATGATGAGCGCAAAAACCGCGTTATCGATATTTGGACAAAAATTAACGAAGAACTTACCAATAAAACAATGCAGACACTTGAATCTGACAGAGACGGCTTTAACTCAATTTATATGATGGCAAACTCCGGCGCCCGCGGAAGCCGCAACCAGATTCGTCAGCTTGCCGGTATGCGCGGTCTTATGGCAAAACCATCAGGTGATATTATTGAACTTCCCATCAGGTCAAACTTTAAAGAAGGTCTTTCTGTTATCGAATTCTTTATTTCAACTAACGGCGCCCGCAAAGGTCTTGCTGATACTGCGTTAAAAACAGCAGAAGCAGGTTATCTTACACGGCGTCTTGTAGATATTGCGCAGGACATGGTTGTAAATGAAGACGACTGCGGAACCATTAACGGTATTTCTTATTCGGCGATAAAGCAGGGAGAAGAAGTAATTGAAGCGTTAAAGGATCGTATTATCGGCAGGTTCACTCTTGAACGCGTAAAACATCCCATAACCGGCGAATTAATTGTCGATGTTAATGATGAAATTACAGAAGAAATTGCACAGAGTATAGATATTGCCGGAGTAGAAACCGTGCGTATCAGAACTGTTCTTACATGCGAAGCAAAATACGGCGTTTGCCGCAAATGTTACGGACGTAATCTTGCTACAAATCGTACCGTTGATATTGGCGAAGCTGTCGGAACAATTGCCGCTCAATCGATTGGCCAGCCTGGCACGCAGCTTACAATGCGTACGTTCCATATCGGAGGCGCCGCAACAAAGATAAGCGAAGAAAGCCGCATTACGTTAAAGTACCCTGTATACATAAGGGATGTAATTGGAACGCCTGCGCCTATTCAGCTTGAAAGCGGACATTTACTGTTTACACGGCGAGGTTATGCTGTTGTAAATAAAATAATGAAAGAATTTAAGCTTGAACGCGGCGATAAATTAATGGTATCCGACGGAAAGCGCATAAATCACGGCGATGTTATTATTAAACGCGGCTCTGAAGAAATTACTTCTCCGGAAATTGCATACGCTTTAGTTTTAAAAGATAAAGACGGAGAAGTGCTTTACCTTATTGGACAGGATCAAAAAATAGAAATAAGGAACGGCTCTGATTTTGAAGTACAGAAAGGATCTATCGTTGAAGCGGAAAAAACAATTGCAACATTCGATCCGTTCTCTGATCCAATTATCGCAGAAGCAAGCGGAACAGTTAAATATGAAGATATTATTCTTGGCTCCACCCTTGAAGAAATTGACGATGATACAGGCAATACTGAAAAGCGCATAACGGAAAATCAGCATGAGAGCAAACAGCCGCGTATATTTATTGTCGATGATAAGGGTATAGAAGTTGCATCATGTCCTCTTCCAGCCGGAGCGATTCTTCTTGTTGATGAAGACGATCAGATTAAAGCCGGCCGTACAATTGCAAAGACACTTAAAGAAACTGCAAAGGCTATGGATATAACTTCCGGTCTTCCGCGAATCAGCGAACTTTTCGAAGCGCGTAAGCCAAAGAGTCCTGCAGTTCTTGCAGAAGTTTCCGGAACAGTATATTTCCGCGGAATTGTAAAGAACAAAAGAAAAGTTTCTGTTATTGACAAATACGGAAGGGAATGTTCTCACTTAATTCCGATGAGTAAAAGATTAAATGTTCGTCATGGTGATACTGTAGAAGCCGGTGAACTGCTTTGTCAGGGCGCGATTAATCCGCATGATGTTCTCAGGATTCAGGGAGAAGGCAAGCTTCAGCGTTATTTAATGGATGAAATACAGCATGTTTACCGCCTGCAGGGTGTTTCGATTAATGACAAACATATTGGTGTAATCATCAGGCAAATGATGCGCAAAGTAGAAATCCGTTTTGTAGGTGATACTAAATTTATTTATGGATCATCTGAAGATAAATACTCTTTCCATGAAGAAAATGCCCGTGTAATTGCAGAAGGCGGACAGCCGGCAATTGCTCAGCCTATGTTCCAGGGAATAACCAAAGCTGCTCTTAATATTGATTCATTCCTTTCTGCAGCCAGTTTTCAGGAGACTACAAGGGTTCTTACAAATGCGGCAATCGAAGGAAAAACAGATTATCTGCGCGGCTTAAAAGAAAATATTATTATTGGTCATCCAATCCCTGCGGGAACAGGCATGAAACGTTACCGCAACATCAAATTATTCGATGATGAAAGCCAGGATTTAGACGAATACATGCAGGAAATTCTTGACAGACGTAAACTGGAAAACGAAGCTTCGCTTGAAGTGACCGCTGTAGAAACTGTACAGCAGGAAGAGCCGGTTATGGATGAAGTTGAGAGCTGATTTTGCAGTATCGTTTGGACAGGAAAACCGGTAATAAAATATCTAACCTAAGTTTAGGCTGTATGCGTTTTCCCAAAACACTCGGTATTACTGATATGCAGAAAACCGAAGAGCTGATTATGCGTTCCATAGAAAGGGGCGTAAACTATTTTGATACCGCCTGGATTTATCCGGGCAGTGAAGAAGCGCTTGGTTCTGTTTTATTCAGGAATAATGTCCGTTACAAGGTTTTTATTGCGACAAAATTGCCGATTATTCTGCTGAAAGATAAATTTGATACCCAGGATTTTGATAATTATTTTAATCAATCGCTTAAAAGGCTTAAAACCGATTACATTGATTATTACCTATTGCATATGATGACTGACATGGAACAATGGACAAAATTAAAAAATGCAGGTATTGAAAACTGGATAGCTAAGAAAAAAAGTTCAGGACAGATAAAACAGATTGGTTTTTCTTTTCATGGTTCGGGAAATGAATTTTTAAAAATACTTAATGATTACAATTGGGAATTGGCGCTGATTCAATACAATTATTTTGACGAAAATTATCAAGCGGGTGTTACGGGGCTAAAAGCTGCCGCTGTAAAAATGCCTGTTGTTGTTATGGAACCGCTTCTTGGCGGAAAACTTGCAACAGGGCTTCCGAAAGAAGCAGTTAACATCTTTAAAAAGGCCAATTCAAATCTGCCGGCAGGCGGATGGACACCGGCAGGATGGGCATTAAACTGGTTGTGGAATCAGAGCGAAGTAACATCGGTTCTTTCCGGCATGAGTACAATGGAACAGCTTGACGAAAACCTGGGTCTTGCAGAAAAAGCAGAAGCGAATAGTTTGAATGATTCACAGAAAGATGTTTATAAAGCCGTGCTTGAATCGATAAAAAAAACTACAAAAGTTAATTGTACAGGATGTAATTATTGCATGCCCTGTCCTGTAGGAGTAAATATTTCCGGTTGTTTTTCTGCTTACAATGCCATGTATTCTATGGGATATATCGAGGGCATGAAACAATTTGCAACCAGCACAGGATTTACTTCTGCAAAAAGCGGCAGCCCGGGTTTATGTATTAAGTGCGGAGTATGCGAACCAAATTGCCCGCAGGGTATATCTATTATGAAAGAATTAAAAATTGTTTATAAAAAAATGGAACCGTGGTTTATAAAATTTGTGGGTTCCTGTGTCCGTGCCGCCCTCGGCAAGCCCCGCAAAAAAAATGAAACTTCAATATAAAAAATATATAAAGAAGACCTCTCGCGGAGACGCGGAGACGCAGAGTTTTAATTCGAAAGCTCTCTTTTCTTCCTCTGCGCCACTGCGCCTCTGCGAGATGGTATTTTTGATTATTTTTTTATTATTTATTTTTTCTTGCTCTCGCTCAGCTTTGAATGATAAACTTTTAATCGTTGTAAGTATTCCGCCCCAGGCCTGGTTTGTTTCGCAGATTGCAGGAGATAATACAGAAGTAATAGTTCTTGTTCCTCCAGGGCAGAATCCTCATAACTACGAACCAACGCCAAGGCAGATAAGAACGTTAACTTCGGCAAAAACGTGGATTTTATCAGGTACTGAATTTGAAATAAGCCTTCGCCCCAAAATTGAAGCGCTTTTTCCCGATTTATTAATTGTGGATGGAACTGAACATGTAGATTTTAGATTATTAACGCATCATGAGTTACATGATTGTGACCATGATCATGATCACTCTTCTTTGGAGATAGACAGACATACATGGCTTGGAAGAATACCTGCAATAAAACTTATTAATACTGTAACACAAACGCTTTATCGATTTGATCAGGAAAATGGAGATATTTATTTCGAAAGAATGAATAATACAATTTGGGATATTAATAATGTTTTTGATGAATTAAAAATACTTCTTGCTCCATTGTACGGAAAAAGCGTTTTTGTTTATCATCCCAGTTTCGGCTATTTCTTTGATGAATTTAATATTTATCAGGAAGCTGTAGAGACAGGCGGCAAAGAACCAACTCCTCGTCAGCTTAATTTATTGATAGAAAAAATGATAGAAGAAAAACCCGCAGCAATTTTTGTTCAAACACAATTCCCGGTAAATGCGGCAAGAACAATTGCAAATACTGCTGGCGCTCAGGTACTTGAAATGGATCCGCTGGCTGCAGATTGGCTTGAAAATATCCGGCGAATGGGTGAAACGCTGCAGAAGGCAATTCCATGAAAAATTATAACGAAAGCGGAATAATTGTCAGTTTTGAATCTGTTTCTTTTTCGTACGGCAATGTAAAAATTCTTGAAAATGCATCGTTTCATATACACAACGGAGAATTCGTTGCCATGGTTGGCGCAAATGGTTCGGGAAAAACTACAGTATTAAAACTGCTTCTTGGTTTTGAAACACCAACTGCCGGTTGTATAAATATTTTTGAAAATAATTTTGCATATGTTTCACAATATATGCCTTCCGATAACTTGTTTCCCATTACTGTGCGTGATATTGTCAGAATGGGTCTTTTGCTTCCATCCAAAAGGTATCCCAGGAAAAGTTTAAATGATTCAGTCTGCGAAGCAATGGAAAAAACCGGAGTTTCAGATATAATATCCAGGTCTTATATGTCGCTTTCCGGCGGACAAAAGCGAAGAACACTTGTTGCCCGTGCGTTAGCTGCAAAACCCAAGTTCCTTGTATTGGACGAACCTGCAGCAAATATGGACATGGAAAGTGAAGCCAGTCTTTATGAAACACTTGGCGCTTACAAAGGGAAAACAACAATTCTTATTGTTACGCATAATACAGAGTTTGTTACGCCGCTTACAGACAGAGTTTTATGCCTTGGAAACGGATATAATATTCTTCAGCATCAAACTGAAAAAATACAGATGCGCAGCTGCAGAAAAAATCAGGATGTGCGCGTGCTTCACAATGAAAATATTTCATGCTGCTAGGGAATTATATGTTGGATTTTTTTGAAGCATTAATAAATGTAAATTTTCCCTTTTTGCGGAATGCTTTTATAGCTGGTTTGTTATCATCTGTGCTTTTTGGAATACTGGGTTCAATTGTAACAGTGCGAAGGATTGGCAGTCTGGCAGGCGCAATATCCCATGCTGTGCTTGGCGGTATTGGAATGGCATTGTATATTTCTGCAAGATTTATTCCCGGTTTTCCGCCAATTGCAGGCGCATTTATCTTTGCTGTTTTAAGCGCGTTAATTATAGGATTTGTTTCTTTAAAAGCCAAACAACGCGAGGATACTGTAATTAATGCGATCTGGGTTATTGGAATGAGTCTTGGTCTTTTATTTATGGCGAAAACACCCGGATATGCAGATCCGGCAGCATGGTTATTTGGAAATATCCTGTTAATTTCCAATATTGATATTATTCTGCTTGTTATTCTTGATATTGTTGTCATTTTTTTAACATGGCGTTTTTATGCGCAGATAGAATCTTCATCTTTTGATGCAGATTTTGCAAGAACCCGGGGTGTTCCTGTGGATTTAATCTTTTTTTTGATTCTTGGTTTAACTGCAATTGCCATTGTTCTATTGCAAACATTCGTTGGCATTGTTATGGTTATTGCTATGCTGACTCTTCCATCGGGCTGTGCTGCAGTTTTTTCCCGGAGTCTTGGAGGAATGATGTTTTTTAGCTGTTTATTTGCAGTGATTTTTTCTGCAGCGGGGCTTATTTCCGGCTGGATTTTTGATCTGCCAGTCGGCGCTATGACAGTTATTATTGCAGGTATTGTATTTCTGGGTATTTCGTTAATTCGTGTCTTGCGTAAAAATTAAAACGAATGTTATAATAAAAAAATGAGCAGCTGCCTGTTTTGTAAAATAATCGCAGGAGAAATTCCAAGTAAGAAACTCTTTGAATCAGATGATATATTGGCTTTTTACGATATAAAACCAATGGCTCCTGTGCATTTTTTAGTTGTTCCTAAAAAACACATTGCAAATTTACTGGAACTGGAAGCGGAAGATTCTGCATTAGTTGGAAAATTATTTTTTAAGGCTCAGGAACTTGCAAAAGAGCTTGGATGCGGAGAAAAAGGCGGCCGTTTTATCATTAATGCAAAAAAAGACGGCGGACAGACAGTAGATCATTTACATATTCATTTTCTTGGCGGACGCGCATTGCGCCCGAAACTAACATCATGGTTTCTTGGGTAAAGGAAAAATAAATGGCAATAGAAAAACATATTAATTTTTTTGAAATGCAAAAAGCATGTCAAAAACCCGGCTGTCCTCTTTGTACAATTGTAAGGGAACGTGCATTTAAATACATAGACAACACATTGTTTGAAAACATTACAAACCGGGGTTTTAGAGCTCAATACCGCGCTGCCGGGGGATTTTGTTCGTTTCATTCAAGAGGTTTAGTTTCATTCCGTGACGGTCTTGCTGTTGCCATACTTGCAAAAGATATTCTGGAAGACAGGATTAAATGTTTCGAAAAAAGACTGCCGTGGAAACCCAAAGGAAAATGCCCAGTTTGTATTGAACGTGAAAAAATTGAACAGGAATATCTGGATTTTTTAAGTAACTCTGGCGGCAATACGCCGGAAGAACAGGAACTGCGCATATTTTTTACAAATTCCGATGGTTTATGCGCTCCTCATTATGCCGGTCTTCTTTTTACGCCAAAAGGATCAAAAAGAACAGTTCCTATTTGGATAAAAAATTTTCAGGAACGCAAATTTACCGAATTATTTAAAAGGCTGGAAGTTTTTACAGAGTTATCCGCATACGGCAGACAAAAAGAATTTGCGCAATTAAGCGAAAAAGACCAGGTTGTTTGGAAAGAAGCTGCAGCCTGCTTAACAGAGGATATAGACAGCTCATTACCGGCTTAATCTTTCTACTACAGGAACCAAAACACGCATGCGGACAACTCTGCCGCCTCCGTTTGCCCTATGGCGGTAAATCTCGCCGTCATTTGTAAACGGCACTTCTTCTCCGGAAAACGGAGGCGCTCTTCTTTGCGTCCAATGAAGAGCCGGGTCTTTTAAAGAAACAGCAGGGTTAGAAGGGTTAAAATAAATAAACGAGTCATGCGCTCCCCGCTCGTCCTGCGGCGCAACATTTGTGCATTGCAGATAACGGATAACACCCCTAGAAAAATCTATTGATTGAATAATTGCAGAATGAACAACAGTACCTTCCATATCCCTGAAAAGAATAATATCGGCTGGACGTAAATTGCGGATTTCGTCGTTTACAGGAATTATCTGAGCGCTTCTTGAATTAAAAAAAGCAGTGCCGATAAACCGCGCAGGGTCGGCGCCGCGGGGAGCGCCAAGAGAGGGGTCTAATACCCTGCTAAGATCTACACCGCCCTGTCTTGCAACATAGGAAAGAATGTGCCAGACAAATCCTGAACAATCTACGCCAATACGGCCTATGCAGTAAAGGTAATTATATACATCGCTTTCCTGCACACCCCTTCCAGATGTTAAAACAAAAGGGCGGTGCGGAAGCCCTCTGTATGTTCCGGCTTTTATCCGCGCGATTATAAAAAGGTCAGAAGACATACTCCACCTTGCTTCATTCATATCAAAAATTATTACTTTTTCGCGCCCTGATGAAAGCGCTTTAACATATTCATCAAACTCTCTGGAATTCAGAATATCTTCAATAACCGGCCACAAGGCCTGCGGGTTTCCTTTACCGCCTAAATAAATTTCCCAGCCTCTTTCCAGAAGCGTGTCTCTCTCGTTATTCATGGCAAAAGGGAGGCGGATATTCATTATCCTGTCACCTATTATTCTTGTTCTGAAAAACTGCCGGTATGCTTCTTCTATTATCCGTTCAATTGGTTTTTCCCAAAGATGCGCCGGATCAGAAAAAGAAACAAGCGGATCATTCAAAGCAAAAGAGAATGGGGCAGAAATTACCAGTAAGATAATAACAAGGCTAAATTTCAAGATTATCTTTTTCTATATCCTTAAAATAATTGACAGTTCCAACTTTTAATTCTTCTGTAGCTTCATCATCGCAGACAATGATTGCTTTCTGATGCATCTGTAAACAGGAAACAGTCCACATATGATTTACGCCTTCTTCTATGACTGCTCTAAGCGCTTTTGCTTTTGCGCGTCCGCTTACAATAATTATAACTTCGCGGGCATCCATTACAGTACCCACACCCACGGTTAGGGCAGTAGTCGGCATTTTAGATAAATCTCCGTCAAAGAAACGTGCATTTGAAGCTTTTGATTCCGCTGTAAGAGTTTTTACTCTTGTGCGGGAGATTAAAGATGAACCCGGTTCATTAAATGCAATATGCCCGTCATTTCCCATGCCGCCGAGAAAAAGGTCTATACCTCCTTCTGCTGCAATTGCTTCTTCGTAAAGGCGGCATTCATTCTCCGGATCTTTAGTTTTGCCGTCTAAAAGGTGCACATGTTTGCGATCAATATCAATATGATTAAAAAGATTCTGCATCATAAAGTAATGATAGCTTTGCGGATGGCTGGAATCGAGGCCGATATACTCATCCATATTAAAGGTTCGCACATTTTTAAATGTGAGCTTGCCTTCTTTGTACATTTTGATAAATTCACGGTAAATTCCCAAAGGACTGGATCCTGTCGGAAGCCCAAGAACAAAAGGTTTGCCCTGTAAATGAGAATTAATTTTATTCATTATATAATTTGCAGCCCATTTACTGGCTTTTTCATAGTTGGGAAGGATAATTAAACGCATGAAGAACCCCCAAACACAGAATGTGAAGCCAGCTCCGCCGCATAACCGAAATGAGATTTATTTTTTAATTATGCTGAGACTACCGCTTAAGTACGGAAACAACCCTTTCCAGAACTTTTTTTCTATCCAATGGTTTCACAATGTAGCTCTTGGCTCCCATAAGGAGACATTTTTTTACAACATCTTCTTTACCCAGGGCGCTTACCATTATTATATTGGCCTGCTTGTCAAATTCAAGAATTTTTTCCAATGCAGAAACACCATCCATAACCGGCATTGTAATGTCCATGGTAACCAAATCAATGTTTGGATGCAAAGCTTTGTACTTTTCGACACCTTGTGCACCATCGGCAGCTGTATCCGCTACATCAAAACCTTCAGAGGTGAAGATCTGCCCCAGCTGTTTTGCGATGAACATTGAGTCGTCAACAACCAGAACCCGATATGGTACTCCCTCCGGTTTTATTCCTTCTGCGGTTTTTTCATTGATATTAGGCATATCAGTCTTTGCTATCATCCTGTACGCTCCTCTGTCTTGAATATATGATATAATTCAAAAATAGTCAAGTACTTGTATAGTATCTTAAGTGTATTATCGACATATATGTAAAAATATTTCAAGTAATATGGTGTTTTTATTTTTCAGAATATTGATTTTTGGGGATATAGAGGAGATGTTGATGGATAAGCCATTTTATCTGGCGCCAATGGCCGAATTAAGTCATAGAGCTTTAAGGGAGCTAATTGAGGGTTTTGGGGGGTGTGATGCCTATTTTTCTGAAATGATCAGCGCAGGCGCCCTATTGGCAGGCGGTCAATTCGAAAAATGGTATATAGATTCTGCTCCAAAGCCCGAAAAATGCATTTTTCAGCTGGTTGGCTCTGATTCCGGGGTTATTTCCAAAGCTGCCGCTGTTTTGGACGAATTGGAATGCGCAGGAATCGATATTAATATGGGCTGCAGCGCTCCATTAATTAGAAAAACCGGTGCAGGAGTAACCTGGATGAGTTCTATCGATAACGCTGCAGAATTGATTTATCGTGTCAGGCCTCAGGTAAAACGCAGGTTAAGCGTTAAGCTTAGAATTGGATTAAAAGATGATTTTGATTACCTTGTTAGATTCTGCCGGAAACTGGAAGAGGAGGGAGTAGAGCTGATTACGCTTCATCCGCGTACGGCTGCGGAAAAGTTTAAACGTCTAGCCCGCTGGGATTATGTAGGGAAACTTAAAGCCGAGCTTAAAATACCTGTAGCAGGAAACGGCGATATTTTAAACGCCGATGAGCTGGTTCGCCGGGCAGAAAGCTCCTGCGATGCTGTTATGGTTGGAAGAGCGGCGGTAAGGCATCCCTGGATTTTTGCACAGGCACAGGAATTATCAAAAGAGCCTCACGCAGAGACGCAGAGGCGCAGAGAGGAGGAAGGTTTTAATATAGAGAGAATTGGACTTCGGTTTATTGAGCTTTTGGCAGAATATCAGCCGGTGGAGTTTCATATTTCACGCGCCAGGCGTTTTTTTGGTTTTTTTTGCGATAACTTAAAGTGGGGGAATTATCTTAAAAATAAGCTGAACCGGGAAGAAACCCTCTCCGGCATCGAAAATATATGGTGTGAATATTTTAGGGAGAATGATGAGTAATTTCCGGTTTTACTTATTTAGCAATTCTTTTTGTTTGCGCCGTTCTTTATCGCCTTTGGCGGTATAAATAGGTTTCATTGTTCTGGGATCTAACCCTGTGTAGTACATCACTGCAGACATTGTGCCCGGGGTCGGATAAAACTCCTGTGTTTGTTCCGGTGCAAACCCTGTTTTTTTACAGTAGTTTTTTAGCTCTTCCGCTTCTTTAAGACCTGCGCCCGGGTGAGCAGAGATAAAATACGGCAGTAGAAATTGTTTTAAACCTAATTTTTTATTTACTGCAGTAAAGTCATTTCTGAATTTTTCATAATAGGAATGCGGACATTTACCCATTGCTTCAAGTACATTTTCTGAAACATGTTCCGGGGCAACTTTTAATTGGCCGCTTACATGAAATTGACACAGGGTTTCCAGAAATTTGACGCCGTGTTTTTTATCGTGTTGTATAAAATCGAATCTTATACCAGAACGAATAAATACTTTTTTTATTCCTTGAATTTTCCGCAGCGCTTCCAGTGTTTTTAAATATTCACTGTGATCGGCTTTTAATTTTGGACATGGTGTTGGATATAAACATTCACGTTCTGTGCAAAAGCCGCCTTGTTTTTGTTTATCGCAAACAGGGCGGAAAAAATTTGCAGTAGGGCCGCCTACATCATGAATATATCCTTTAAAGCCATCACTGCCTTTACCAGGAAAATTCTTAACAAGTGAACGTGCTTCACGAACAAGGCTTTCTTTACTGCGCCCTGTTATCGCCCGTCCCTGATGATTTGTTATCGCACAGAAAGAACAGCCGCCAAAACAACCACGGCTGGAAATTAAAGAAAACGACACTTCCTTAAGTGCATTAATGCCTTCTTTGCCGTACATCGGGTGCGCTTTTTTTGTAAATGGAAGTTCGTATAATTTATCCATTTCTTCTGTAGTTAAAGGAAGCGATGGCGGATTTTGTATTACCCAGCGTTCGCTGTCGTTTTCTTCGGCAAGCGGTTTAGCTGTTAAAGGATCGGCATTTCGCTTTTGCAGCATATAGTGTTCAGCATAAACACGTTTGGATTCATCATCTTTTTCTTTTATACAATTGTAAGAAGGCAGCAAAACAGCATTTTTCCATTTCTTTATGTTTTCTTTGACGTGAACACGAACACAGGTTCCCCTTTCATTTTGAATGCTGCCAATTTCCTCTCCTGCGGCAAGGCGCCGAGCAATCTGCAAAAGCGGTTTTTCTCCCATTCCGTAAATTAAAATGTCAGCTTTAGAATCCAGCAGTATCGAGCGGCGTACAGTGTCTGACCAATAATCGTAGTGGGCAAAACGGCGTAAACTAACTTCGATTCCGCCGATTATCACTGCAACTTTTGATTGTGTTGTATCTTTAAAAGCACGCCTTATCCCCTCGACATAAACCAGCGTTGCTCTGTCGGGACGTTTACCGCTTTTGTTGTTAGGTGTGTATGCATCATCTGAACGTTTTCGTTTTGCGGCAGTATAGTGCGCAACCATGGAATCCATGTTGCCTGCTCCAACTAAAAAGCCAAGGCGAGGCCGTCCAAGTACTGTGTATGATAACGGGTTTTTCCAGTCTGGCTGCGGAATGATGCCGACACGAAAGCCGTTGGCTTCCAGCATACGGCAGATAAGCGCTGCCGCAAAGGACGGGTGATCCACATAGGCATCACCCGAAACAAAAATAAAATCCAGTTCATCCCAGCCTCGCTTTTCCATGTCACGCTGCGAAACTGGCAGAAAATCATTTAAAAAGAAGTTACTGTACTCGGACAACTTCTTTAACCTGAGGTATTTCCTTTTTTAGATAGTTTTCGATTCCCATTTTAAGAGTCATCTGAGACATTGGGCAGTGTCCGCAGGCGCCTGTAAGACGTACAGAAACAACTCCTTCTGCATCTACAGAAACAAATTCGACATCGCCGCCGTCTGCCTGTAATGAGGGGCGGACATTTTCTAAAGCAGCTTTTACTTGTTCTTCCATAATAACTCCTTGGTAGATTTAATTTTTACGGAGAGAGAGGGATTTGAACCCTCGGTACCTTTTGGGCACATACGCTTTCCAAGCGTACACCTTCGACCACTCGGACATCTCTCCTAATGCTGAATGTAACCTTATCATAATTATCGAATCATTACAATAGCCATTATTATTCAGGGTAAAAATGTTGTTAAAACATTGATTTGATGTTATCTTTATCTATATGGAGATAAAAATGATTACTTTTAGAAAAACCTTGTATGTTAAAACTGGATTTTATGCTTTTATTTCATTTTATATATTAATTACTGCAGGATGCGCAGTAGTTAAACCTATGAATCTGGAAACAATAGATAAATTTGGGCTTAATCATAATATAGAAATGTATAAACATTTCCAATATTTTATATCAAGGGATATTGTTTTATCAACTACAAATATTCAAACAGACAGAAGTGTTGCAGGTCAGGCAATGGTGAATACAAGAATTAATCGTAATGTAAAACAATTTCTTGCATCAACACCCGGTGTTTGTCTGGAAGTTGATTCTTCCGGCAGTGTGTTAAGGCTGGGTATTGCATTCGAAAATGATAATAATAATCTTTTGTGGTTTTTTTATCATGAAGCAACGGGTTTATATTTTTTAGAATATACTAATAATTCAGGAAGAGAAATTGATTATGGCGGAGTAACATATAAAGTTACCTTTGAATATGGAAGAGGTTTTGGAGCTTTTGTAAAACGCATGTTTACCAAAGACAGAACAAAAGGCGCTAATTTTAGAAGACTCGAACCATTGCTTTTATTCGAGGAAAATACCAGAAATAAAGAGAAAATTAAAAGATCAACAGCAAGAGGGAGAAGACTTTAATTATTCTGCATTTTAATTATCTCGTAACCCTTTGTGAGGTACAAAGGGTTATTAATATTTTTTAACGCAGGCGTTTCAACGCCAAAATTCCCATGTTAATAAAAGAACAGCATAAATTAAAGAAAAAACCATAGCTATTATACAAAATACTTTATATTTTTTTGATGGTTCATTTTTCCAGTTTCTTATTATAAAACTAATACATACCGGCACAGAAATCATAAAAATAATGTTGATAATAAAATGTACAAGTAATGACGCATAATTCGCAAAAGATAATGCCCTGCCTGCTAAAATGATATTATTAATAGTAACCGCTGCCATAGAAGAGCAAAGTATAATATTTAATTTTTTCATTATATTATACGGGATTTGTTTTTTTCTGTTTTTAATAAATCCAATAACCATGATAAATAGTGCAATAACAGAAAACAAAATGCATAAATTAAATAAAATTACACTCCCTATTATCGTGATAAAATAACCTGTGTTTACTTGATGCAAATCAAAGTATAAAATCGAGGCGCGCGAAACTTTAGACATTTCTGTGTAATATGATGTTTCAAAAAACACATATTCAATTATGTCTAAAGCATCTAAACCGCCTGTGTTTTTTAACATATAAGGGTGTATTTGTACAAATTTGGCGCCAGATACATCTAATATATGTTCTTCTTCTGTTGTTTTTAATGGAAGAAATGTCATAGACATTGGTAATCTTGTAAAACCCGTTTGCGGTTTTCTAACAAATGTATATGTTCCTGCAAACTGGCTGACATCAGGAAAATCTTCAGTTAATAAAGATGGTTCATATTCGCCGAACAGCGCATTCGTTAATCCAAAACACATCGAAGATTCGCCAGCTTGATTTGTTAATACTACTAAAGCAAATCGTTCGTTTGGAGCAATTGTAAAAAGACTGGAAAAAGCGGCAGTGTTTCCGCCGTGTCCTAAAGCTCTAACCGAGCTGTAGTGTTCCATGAAGCCGTGCGAAAAACGGGGAAAGCCGTTCGAGAATGATAATGTGACAGATAACATTGTACTTAGTGTTTCATTATTGTTAAAAAGTTTGCTTGTTTCATTTTCTGCAGGCATAAGTGCAGATAAAAATTTTACTGCATCACTTGCAGTGCCTATTGCGCTTCCTGCAGGATATAACCCGATATATATTCTCTCGGCAGGAGAAGGAACTAGTGTATTGCCGCTTAATACATGTCCTTTAATTAAAGTTCGTCTTTCCGCTACAGAAGGGTTGTCTGCCTGCAAAGGATGAACACTGGTATCATTAATATTTAAAGGTCTAAAAATATTTTCCCAAACATATTCATAAAACGGAAGCCCAGATATTAATTCTACAATATAACCTGCAAGGGCAGTGCCGTAATTTGAGTAAGATACGATAGTTCCTGGTCTGAAAACTTGCCTTGGCTCGTTTTCTTGTAACAATGATCTTTCAAGACTCGGTACGATTTTAGGCGAACTGTAAAAAAGATTAAAAACAACATCTTCCCATCCTGCATTGTGATGCATGAGATTATACATGGTTATTGGTGTGTCATATTTTATTTTTCTTAAAAAATTATTAGGAAGGTATTCACGTATATCTGTGTTTAAATTGATCTTTCCTTGTTCAACAAGCTGCATAACGCTTGTCCAGACAAGCAGTTTTGTGGCAGAGCCCCATTCAAAAACTGAATCGATACTTGTTTCTGTTTCGCCCTGTACTGCATAACCGTAAGATTTGTTAAAAACCACTTCGCCGTTTTTGACAACTGCAATAGCCGTACCTGCTGTTTTTACGCCTATTCGTTCAGCAGCGAATCCATCGATGAACTGTTCCAGTTCAACAAGCGGTACACCAGATGGTGTTTCCATGGCTGCTGCGAACTGCATTGTTAAAATCACTAAAATTGTGAGTAATATTTTGTTTTTCATACGGAGAGAGAGAGATTCGCCTTCCAGCCCTCGGCATCGTGCCTCGGGCTTACAGGCCGTCTGCGCATTGCCCAGCGCCTCCTGCGCTGAATGTTTACTAAAATAAGGCTTTCGCCTTAAATACTTACAGCAATGCTCCGTTTCGAATCCCTCAATCATCGGCTTTTCTCCAAAATTGATTTATTTGTTAATTAAATCACTGCTCATTAATTTTTCGGAGAGAGAGGGATTCGAACCCTCGGAGCCCGTGAGGGCTCAACGGTTTTCGAGACCGCCCGATTCAACCACTCTCGCATCTCTCCAAGAGTTATCGTTATTAATACAGTAGCTTTTTAAGGGGTCTGTGTCAATGATTGCAAAACCGTTGTTTTTTACCCTTATATTTTGATTAAATCAACGTATTATTACCCTTATATATTTACCATAATTGCCTATTATTACCCTTATAAATAGTTGACATTTGCCTATTATTACCCTTATAATATTGTATCTGACATTATAACGTCAGATACAATCACGATAGCCGACATTAAAACGTCGTCTATCGTAGCGGTTTACGGAGCGGGTTTCCCGCTCTTACATTCCGCTTTTAGCGTAACTTCGTAAACCGCCATAGGGAGTGCTAATGAATCGCTATTTTAACAGGAATATTGACTCGATACTTTTGGCTTGGTCTAAAGAAAAAGGGAGAAAGCCGCTTTTACTTAGGGGAGCAAGGCAGATTGGCAAGACATCAGCTGTACGTGAATTAGGTAAGCATTTTCAGCATTATGTAGAAATTAACTTTGATGATGACGATGAAGTAGGTAATCTATTTTCCCAGAATATCGATCCTGCAGAATTGTGCAGTCGTCTTTCTTTATATTATAAAACCCCGATTGAAGCAGGAAAAACACTTCTTTTTTTTGACGAGATCCAAAGCTGTACAATGGCAATGAAAACCCTGCGGTATTTTTATGAAAGACACCCAGAGCAGCACCTTATCGCCGCAGGATCATTACTGGAGTTTGCTTTGGAAGAGATGCCTTCTTTTGGAGTTGGGAGAATCCATTCAGTATTTATGTATCCGTTTTCATTCTACGAATTTCTAAATGCAATGGATGAAGAAGTGCTGGCAGAAGCCTGTCGTAATGCAAGTCCAAAAAAACCATTATTGGAACCAATTCATAATCAATTAATTAATAGGTTAAAAATATTTATGCTGATTGGCGGTATGCCCGAAGCTGTCGTTCGTTATGTGAAAACAAAAGATTTATTGCATAGTCATGAAGTTTTGGAAGATCTTCTTGTTACATTCAGAGATGATTTTTCTAAATACCGCACAAAAATGCCTTCTCTTATTTTAAACGAAGTGTTTGAATCTGTAATGCATCAGGTAGAAGGAAAATTTATTTACGAGCGGGCGGCAGTGGAAACTGGAAATGCAAGAGTAAAGCAAGCATTGGACTTACTTTTAAAAGCAGGGTTAGTTCATACTGTTACACACACTGCTGCAAATGGAATTCCTTTAGGTGCAGAAATTAATCCTAAAAACAGGCGTATTATTCCCTGTGATATAGGTATTTTTCTTCATGTTCTTGGTATTGAAAGATCAGAAATTCTTTTTGCAGATAATTTTAATGCAATCAATAAAGGAGCGTTAGCTGAAATATTTGTCGGTCTTGAATTATTAAAAAATGCCGCTTCTCACGCTCAGAGGCAATTGTATTCTTGGCACAGAGAGAAAGCTCAAAGCAGCGCTCAAATTGATTATTTGATACAAAAAGGCTCATCGATTATTCCTATCGAGGTAAAATCTGGAACACAAGGCGGCATGAAAAGCCTGCAAATTTTTATGAAAGAAAAAGATATAAAACGGGGAGTGCGGACATCGCTGGAAAACTTTGCTGTAAGGGAAAGTTTTGATATTTATCCATTGTATGCTATTTCTAATTTATATAGATAAAAATTTATGTTTTTACTCGTTGAACTGCCATGCATCAAGAATGAAATCGCCGTTAAAAATAAAATATATATCCTGTATACCGGTAATTGTTTTTGTTAAATTAATAGTATGCTCTTCTATTGTGGAATTTCTTATTGTGATGTTTCCGATGATTTCGCTAGGTGGTGAGTTTCTGCTTTCAAATGGTGAGCCTGTTCGTATCTCGATAGAATTTCTGTTTCCTCGTTCTGCCCGCTGTGCATAGGCAGAAACAGTAATACTTTTTGCGCCTGTGTCTCCAAAATCTGCGCCAACAATTCCCAGCCATGCTCCGTCTGTATTTGCAGATAGCTGTTCATTGTTAAACGATATTTCTGCAGAAATTGCGTTTGTAGCACCCTGATGCCAGATATACGGATTTAATCTTCCAACCTGCTGTACGCCTCTTCGTGTTCCTGTTGCAGATTCAAACATTCCGTTGTTCATTCTGATAACATCAATATGTGTTACACGATACCCCTTGCCTCGTATCCCCATAGCTTCTTCCAGAATTTGCGAATGATACGCCAGATACCACTGTCCTTTAAATTGAAATATATCATGATGATTATTTCCCCAGACGCCGAAAAAAGTTCCCGGGTTTCTGAATAAAGTTCTTTCAAGTTTAAAAGGTCCCATGGGATTATCACCTGACATTATTGCGATAACAGCTCTATCGATTCTTAAAGAATTTCTAGCCTGTTCTGTTACACTCCAGTTTGTGCAATACGATAAAATATATTTTCCGTTTATTTTATTCATAACAAGAGCTTCAAAAAAATAAGGCACATCGATTCTTACAGGATCACCTGCAAGAGAAATCATATCGCTGTTTAATTCAACAACACGAGCCGATCCCGGATCTGCTTCTCTGCCTTGCGGAACGCCGCCGCCGAAGTATAAATAAACTCTTCCGTCATCATCGATTAAAATTGCAGGATCAAACACCCATGGAACATCGGAACAATTGGGAGTCTGCCTTGATACAAGAGCTCTTCCAATTGGGTCTGTCCATGGCCCTAAAGGAGAATCGGCTGTTAAAACACCTACACCGTTTGCGTTATTCGAAAAATACAGAAAAAATTTATCCTGCCCGTTTACATTTTTGTAAGTGATGGCAGGCGCCCACGAGCGCTGCGCCCATCTGGCAACACCTTCGCTGCCTGCAACTTTTATCGGTTCGTGATAAACCCAATTTGTTAGATCGGCGCTTGATACAACTCTTAGTGTATTAATATTATTGTAGGAATTTGTTTTTATTTCTAAATAGTGGTCGTATTCAAGGACATCGCCTGTCATATAAATGTAAACACGATCGTTATAAACAAGTATAGTTGGGTCAGCGCCGAAATTGTGAGTCATGATTGGGTTACGATCGGTTAGAGCTTTGTAGGCTTCGATAGTTGCGGGTGTCTTGCTGCCGCCTAATGTTACACAAGTTGTGAGAACAGCAACCGCCAGAATTAGAACAAATAAAAGTTTTTTTATCATTTTTCCTGCTCCATAATAGGTTCCAGGATAATATCAGAGGAATGTGAAGTTCTGTTCATTTCAATTAAATTACGGGAAGCATTCACTTCATCCTGCCATTCGTTTCTGCTGGAAACTGCTCCGTATTCAGATAACAAATATTGAATTTGCCGGAAATTATTATTTGGTCGATCGCGTATTGTTAAGTCCATTACTGTTTGATTATATTTATCTCTTAAATTAACATTGGCATTTCTCATTAAAATACTTTGTATAATATTACTTTCATATGCCGAATGTTTAACTGCAAAGTGCAAAGGAGTCAGCCCTGCTGAACTCTGCAAAGAAAGATCTGCTCCATGTTCAATTAAAAAAAGAGCAATTTCTTCTTTATTCCGTTCAATTGCGTACATTAAAGGTGTATAATTAAATGTCATTCTTTCGTTTATATTTCCATCTTGCTGCAAGTAAAATTTTAAATTTTCCAGATTACCATCATTTATAATTCCCATAAGTACCGTGTAACCTCTGGAAAACTCGTTTGTCCATTCTGGTGTTTTAATAATTATATGATTTGCATTTATAACTTCTATTTCCCATTCTATTTCTTCTTCATGTATGGATATTTCTTCATACGAATTAACAGATTCCCTTAAATGCAATAAAAACTTTTCATTGCCGCCGCTGTTTGCCGGAACGCTTATAACTCTTGCCCATCTTATATTTCTCCAATGTGTATTTCGCTGGAAAGCTTCAGTATTAGTGCCGTATCTAAGTCTGGAAAAATTTTCAAAACTTACAAATTCACTGAGTACAAAATCATTATAAATTTCTATAACGCCCCTGTTATTTTCTTTTTCATTGTATTGATTTGTTTTAAACCAGGTTGCGATAAAAAACTCTTCAATGTTTTCTGTAGTTAGGTTTTCGAGCTCGCTTCTGGCAGCTCTTTCTCTTCTCTCTGATCTCGCAGACAAATATAGATGGGTTGTTTTTTCCAGAGATTCATGCCGTTTTTCACAGGAAAAAAGTGTTAAAGAAACAAGAGTTAAAAAAAATATACTCTTCAAAAACATTGAAGCTGAGACGATTCGAACGTCCGACCTTCAGATCCGCAATCTGATGCTATATCCAGCTTAGCTACAGCTTCAAGTGAAACATGAGGGATTCGCCTTTTGGTTCGAATCCCTCCGTAACGCAATTGTAAATTCATTTCCTAATTAGGAAATTTTATTAACGGTAATAAAGTAAACCGTTACGGAGCAGGAGGGATTCGAACCCTCGGTACCCTTGCGGGGCACAACTCCTTAGCAGGGAGCCCGATTCGGCCTCTCTCGCACCGCTCCAAGGATGTTAACAGGAAAGATTCTGCTCGAATCTCTTCCCAATCAATGTGTGAAGTTTTTCGCAGAAAAACTTCTAAACAAAAACGCATAGCGTTTTTGTTACGGAGCAGGTGGGATTCGAACCCACGGAACCTTTCAGCTCAACGGTTTTCAAGACCGCCTCCTTCAACCACTCGGACACCGCTCCAATGATGTCAATTATATAGAAAATTAGCGCTCTTTGTCCAGTCAGTAGATGATAACTGATAAAAAAAAGCGAGTCAAGGCAAATTATCAATTTATCTGCGGTGCTAGTGTCCTGTAATATTCAAATGACACAGTATAAGTTAAGGTAATTCCTTGTGCAATAAGGAATTACCGCATTTTTTATTTTAAAAACCGAATATTACTGGACACTAGCGATTTAAAATATCCAGGTTTTGCCTGGCTTCTGTATCATTCGGATTAATTCGCAGAACAGCCTCAAAATCATCAATTGCCTGGTTATAGTTTCGGTTTTCTGCATGGGCAAGGGCGCGGTTGAAATAGGCATCTGCAAAATCGGGATTAATCTGTATTGCTCTGTTAAAATCTATTATCGCTCTGTTATTATCGCGCTTTAAAGAATAGGCATTGCCGCGGTTGTTATAAGCTGCCGCAAAATTGGGGTTTAAACGTATTGCCGTATCATAATCGGTTATGGCGCGATCATAATCGCCTTTTTGCGCAAATGTACGGCCTCTTTCGCGGTAAGCCGGAGCATTAAACGGGTCTAGTTCAATGGCGCGGGAAAAGTCATCTATAGCCAGGTCATATAACCTTGCCTGATCTGCAGAAGTTCTTCCCATTGTTGATGCTACTCTAACATCGCTGAAATTGCCGCTTATACTAACACCCATGGATACACTTGTAAATATTGCTCTGCCTCGTAAAACATATGCTGCTGTTAAGTTTGGGTTTAAACGTAAAGCATCGGTAAAATCAGAAATTGCCATTCCAAAATCACTGCGCCTTGCAAAGAGTATGCCGCGATCCAAAAAAGCTCCTGCAGTACGCGGTGCTGCCTCATTACCCCTGTAACTGGTTTTTCTTTCTGCGGATGTTTGCTCAGCTAACGCTATTATTAAAGTTTGCATCTCACTATCGTTATATACATTAAAATTTGAAATACTGGCACGTGAAACGCGTTCCATATGAGTTACATTGATTCTTAACCGGTATATACTGCCGGTATTTGTCAGATTCCCTGTAATTACAAACTGAGCTCCAAGGAATCCTCCGATAGCTGCAGCCGATTCGCTGTTTACATATCCGGACGTTTGAAAATTTAATTCCTGATAAACATATTCCAGATTATCTCTGTCTACAACCTCGATATTAAATGAAATTAATGAGCTGATAAGTTCTTCTATAACATATTGAGAAAGCCCTTCATTTTCTGATTCAAAGGCTGTTATTACAACACGGCTGCCGGAAGGAAGATCAGATGCTATTTTTTCTGCAGATTTTTCTATGGCTTCCATTAATGAAAGTCCGTCTGCACCGCTTCCAGATGAAAGACATGAGTTAAATAACAAGACTAAAGAAAAAATAACAAATATGATAATTGCTATTTTTTTATTAAACATCATCTGGTTGTCTGGCGTACCTGGCTTTCGCTGAATCCGTCTATCAATTTAACTATATCAAGCCAGTGTTTAGCTTCGTTTTCCGATGTATATGGGCCAAGACGTACACGATAAAAGTTTTGCCCGTTAACAATACGGGTTTCTATGATCGAGGTAAGCCCTTTAGTTGAAAGCATCTCTTTTGCATCTTCTGCTCTAACCATTGAGGTGAATGCGCCAGTTTGAACCCAGTAGTCATTTACCGCTCTGGATGCTGCAGGCCTAACGCTGGTAGTAGTAGTTGTGGTTCTAACCGATGCTGCGGCAGGTCTTGGCGCTGCCGGCTGAGCTGCTGCTGCAGGTCTAACTTGAGTTGTACTTTGATTTGCCGCAGGATCTGCCGGTCTCACAGTTGGAGCTATCGTGACTTCCATGGAAGTTGTGTTATCAGGAATTGCAGTTGAGGGCGGCATTGGTATTTGAATTGTTAAACTGTCGCCGTTATTAATGTCTGTTATAGCGGCAGAATCCGATATATTATTTATCCCGTTAGTAATACTGATAGTTGTATCAGGCTGAGGGGGAAAGTTGTTCATAATATCAGGAAAAGGCTGTCCGTGAGAAGGCGGCATTCCGTGAGAATAAGGAATAGATGAGGAAAAAACATCATCCTGCGTATTAACCTTAGGTGCAGTTATTATAATTGCTACAGTTATTGTTACCAGTAAAAAAACGCCGACAGAGACTGCAACCAAAAGCAGTTTTTTCATTTCTTTTTCCATATTACTTTATCCCCTCTAAAAACTTATCGATCCGGCTTTCTAGTTTTAAATTACGGGAGCCGGCCAAATCTGGTCTGCAATGCAAGCCAGGGTTCTCTATTCTATAAATTTCGGCTTTTTTTGTTAAATATTGAGAGTAGAAGTCTTTCTGACTCGAAAACCGCTTTATTAACTCCGGAAAGGTAAGTTTATCGCGCTTTTTTGCTCTTATAAAACGGGTTAAAAGCGGAGCATTTACCAGAATGATTCGATCTAGTCTTTCAAAAACAAAAGATCGATGAAGAAGAGCGGCATTTATTACACAGGGTCTATTTTGAGTTTCCAGCCATTCTTTGGTAAGACTGTCGGCTACAGGGTGTATTATGGCTTCCAGAATAGCCAGTTTTTCCGGATTTCCAAAAACGACAAGCCCGAGTAAACGCCTGTCCAGGTCTGCCTTTGGGTTCCATGATGAATTTATCTTTTTAAAATCTGCGCCAAACTGAGTGTAAATAGTCTCTTTTTCCAGTTCAAGCGCTTTGTAGCCAAATTTATCGACATCAAGGACAGGCAGTCCCCGCGCTTCCAAAAGGGAAGAAATATAATTTTTCCCGGCGCAATATGTTCCTGTAAGCCCTATTATCATGCTTTTTTGCTCCTAAGATTTAAAAACCCGATTAGCGGGAATTAAATGACAGCTTTTTCTGTTTATTGAAACATCGGCATAAAAAGTGGCAAATTACTGTGTTTTATATTATAATTTAGATAGAAATTATGACAAGACAGATTATTTTTACAGTTGTTTTAATTCTCATTGGCGGAGCCTCTTTCACTTTTGGCTTAATTTCCTGCGGTTCTGTAAATAATGTTCAAACCGGCGCCGCGCCTGCTGCCCAAGGAGGAGCTGGAGCTGCTCAACCAGCGCAGGGTGGTGCGCCCGAGGTTAGGCAGAGTGTTCTTGGTTCAGTCGCGTCATTCCTTCTTCCTGAACTTGATGCAGATAAGGGGCTTCAAAAAGATTTAGCCGGTAAATCAAAACAAATTATGGATATCTGGGCTGTTGTAAAAGTTACCAACGGTGTTATTAATATGCTGCAGTCTGTTCAGGGCGCAGGGAGCGAAAGTCTTTCTCCGCAGGATATTATTCTGCAGAAAAAATCCGGTTTTCTTTCTTTTGCTTACAGCGTTGTTGTATTTGGAAAGGTTCTCTTGATGCTTTCCGGTTATATTATTTTTCTTGCTGTAATTCCATTATGCGCATTAATAACCATCATTGTAATATGGACATATAAAGACAGAAAAAGAGTGCATAAGATTGTAATAAGTACTGTGTTAATAAGCCTTGTAGTAATTTTTGCCGTACCGGTTGCGTTTCATTTATCGTCGCTTTTGGATAAACATGTATTATCCCATAATGTTGATTCTCTTGTGTCTTCCATAGAAGCGAAAGGGCGATCTGCCGAAAGTATGGACAGAAATGTCGCGGCAGCAAGAAGGCAGAACGGATCAATAGTAAGTTTTATTGGAAATGTAAAAACTTTAAGCAACGATTTAATAGAAGATGTAATAAATTATTTTATCATTTTTATTTTTGTTTTTGTTATTATTCCGGTTTTGTGTTTATTGGCGTTTTTCTTTTTTACAAGATATGCCGTTAGGATGATTTTAATAAGGTAAAGCGTTGTTCCCGTTTTTGCAGCTTTCTTTGTACTGTTCAATAACTTCAGCGGAGAATCCTTCGCTTTTTAATAAAAACTTTAATCGCTGTGCGCCGTCTTCGCATTTTAGTATTTTTCGTGCGTATTTTTTTAGAAACCGCGTTAGAAGGGCAGCTTCTGTTTCATTTGTTAATACCTCATTCAGGGCAGATTCGGCATCGCTATGATCTAAACCCCGCGCGCAAAGGGAAGACAATAGCCGCTTTGGGGTGCGTGCAAAGCGAAGACGGCTTGTATCCAATAGCGGGCATAACGGCTGTCATTTAAAAGGTTTTTTTCTGTAAGATTGGAGATAACTTCATTTATACTATTGGCATCAAACCCGCGCTTTGTAAGTTTGCGTGTAAGACCTTTTGTGCATTGTTCCGCCCTGGCTATTAAACGCAGAGCGGTCTTTTCTGCACGAACAAACGCGGTGATGGTATCTTTTTCGCTTTCTTCCAAAATTAGCGTTTGGAGAACTGGAAGCGTCTGCGTGCTCCAGGTCTGCCGTATTTTTTACGTTCAACCATGCGCGGGTCACGGGTAAGATAACCGTTACTGCGAAGGCTTGCATAATTGGTATGATCTACCTGGCAAAGCGCTCTTGCAAGCCCGTGACGGCATGCTCCCGCCTGACCATTGTTTCCGCCGCCGTAAACATTGATTAAAATATCAAACTTGTTTTCGCTTGCGGTTACCATGAGGGGCTGGCGAACCATCTGAACATGTTCACCCTGTGGAAAATATACGTTCAATTCCTTGCCGTTAATTATAATTTTACCGTTTCCGCTTCGGATATAAACCCTTGCTACTGATGTTTTTCTTCTTCCTGTACCTATTCCAAGATTCTTAATCATAATTTCCTATACCCCTTATGCCTCAATCGGCTCTGGTTTTTGGCTGCCATGCGGATGATCGGTTCCGGCATAGAGTTTTACGTTTTTTGCCATCTTTCTGCCTAACGGCCCCTTGGGAAGCATACCTTTAATGGCATGTTCAAGCGGCTGTGTTGGATGTTTGGCAATTAATTTTTCAAAATTGATAGTTTTAAGACCGCCGACATAACCTGTGTGCTTATAATATTGTTTGTTTTCGGCTTTTCTTCCGGTTACTACGATTTTATCCGCATTTATAACTACCACAAAATCTCCAATTTCCTGGTTCGGCATAAAAAAGGCCTTGTTTTTTCCGCGAACAATGGATGCAACCTTGGCTGCCACCCTGCCCAAAATCTTTCCTTCTGCGTTAATAACATACCATTTTCGTTCTACCGAGTCTGGTTTTGCAAATACTGTCTTCATACAATAAACCTTCTAGCATTTGTCCTTTAAAAGCATCAATTTTAAAGGCACATAAAATATAGGAAAAATCGAACTTTGGGCGACTTTTCCAAAATCCTTTAAAAAACCAACCGGGTTTTTAGAGAATTTCGTAACGGGAAGTCCAGATTATCAAAAATGCCAAATAATGTCAATAGATTACGGCCTGTTAAAACTTAAATTGTCCTGTTTTTTATTTCGATTATCTTCGTTATTATGCCGTAAACCGAGTATATAATAACAAATACTCCTAAAGCAGCCAAAGCTAAATTCATAATACCCCTCCCTGAAAACATTGGTAGATTGTGGCTATAGCTAAAATGATTGTTGCTATCTTTGCAAATAGCTCAATCACATCTTTTATTCTTATTCTTTTGCCCATACGTTAGTATCGTATTAAAAATTTGCTAAGTCAAGTTAAAAAACAGACAATAAATTTGCAATTTTTTCCCTTTTTCACTAAAGCGCTGTGCAGGTCTGCGCCATATATAAGCGGAGGCTGGTATGAAAAAATTATATGTTTCTGTTTTATTGATTTTCCTGCTTTTTGCCGGGTGTGATGTCCGCGAACCTGAAATTATTACCCTGATGACCTGGAATGTCCATAACCTGTTCGACGGAAAGGATGATGGTTTTGAATATCCCGATTTCAGGCAACAATCGGGCTGGTCGGCAGAAAAATACATGGGAAGGATTAATTCGATTTCTACAGCAATTCGTCAAATTGAACCTTTACCTGACATCATCGTTTTTCAGGAGATTGAGTCTCATCAAATTTTGGAAGATTTGGCAGATACAATGCCTCGCGGTTACTTTTGGAGTCATTTTGCCAATAATTCCGGGTCGGCAATTGGCGTGGGTATTCTTAGCCGGTTTGAAATAGCGGAGTTTAGAACTCATTCCATTTCTATTGATAGTATTACTATTCCGCGCCCAATACTGGAGGTAAGGATAAACAGCGGATTTTCTGACAACAGCGAATTTATTGTTTTTGCATGCCACTGGAAGTCCAAGATAGGCGGTGAAGATGAGACAGAAAAAAACCGGAGAGCATCTGTTAGGGTGATTTTGCGCCGTATAAGGGAGATTTGGGAAGCTGAACCGGATTTAGGTATTGTTATAGCAGGCGATCTAAACGAAAACTATAATGAATTTTTCAGGCGCGGCAGCAATATGGTAACCGCTTTGCTTTTGGATGATCCTTTATGTACGTTAATTGCCGGCGCAAAGCAGACTGACTTTATCGTAATTACTGATAATAAACCGCCTGAGCCTGTTTATTTTCCCAAGGAGACAATTGTACTTTTTTCTCCCTGGATAAATGATTTACCTGCGGATACAGGCACTTATTTTTATAAAAATAACTGGGAAACGCTGGATCAGTTTTTAATTTCGCATCACTTTTTCGGCAGAAAAGGTTTGATTTATAAAACAGCATTTATTGGAGATTTTGCGCCTTTTATCAATATAAACGGAGTTCCGGTTCCTTATAATCCGCGGACAGGTTACGGCTTAAGCGATCATCTGCCTTTACTGATTATTTTTTCACTACAGCTGCAGCTCTAGCATCAAGCGAGTTTAATATCTGCTGAAGCTTCTCTTTTTCTATCAGATCGATAAGACGGGCTTCGGTATATCGTTTTGCTTCATCTGTGTATTGCCCAACCGTGATACATATTCCTTTTCCGGCTTTTACTTCTTTTAAGTGTGAACCAAAGTCTCTTACTATCAATTCTCCGATAGAACCCTGAGTTCTTATGAATCTGAACATGATAAGGTCTGACCATTTTGATGTATCAATTTCTGCAAGTATGTCAGCCCACTCAGCTTTATTAACAGTAATATTTGTAATTTTTACTTTTGCTCTTCCAAAATAGGTCATTACAATTTTACGGCAAAGCGCGATAAAATCCGCAGATGAACCCATAAGGAATGTCTGCAGGTTACGATTTGCGCTTAACTCAATATATTTGCCCAACAGAATGGCAACATCTTTGTATCCCGGGTTTTCTGCCTGTAATTGTTTTAAATGAGGAATAGCTTTGCCGATTTCATTTAATTTGATTAATGTTGTTGAAAGTCTGTAACGAAGTTCAGCCAGAATATCAACTTTAATGTTAGCGTGCTTTAATCCAATTTCAAAATCCTGAATTGCCGCTTCATACTGTCTTGTATCCAGATGTATGGTTCCTGCTACGAGACAGGAATTGGGGCCCATTACCGGGTCTGCGCGAAGATGATTAAAGATTCGTAATGCCTGCTCAGTTTGATTTGCTTCATGGTAACATTCTGCAAGAGTATATAAAGATTCCTTGTCATCCGGAGCAAGGTCGATTGCTTTGCGGATAAAACTCATGGCTTCTTTTGGTTTTTTTAATCTAAAGAGCGCATGTCCAAGATAGCGAAGTACTGCAGGGCTGTCCGGATCCTGAGTACGCGCTGCAGCCAAAAGCTGAACCGCTTTTTCATAATTTTTTCTGTCAAATTCTAGTGCGCCAAGCTCGTAATTTACTTCGAAATTATCCTGTCTGAATGATCTTGCAGAAGAAAAAGCTTTGTATGCCTGATCCAGCATATTAAGCTTGCGTGCGGAAATACCGTATCTTAAAAATACTTCGAAATTATCAACACCTTTAACATGATGATTCATTGCAACCTGATCCGAGAGTGTCTCGTAGGTTTTCATAGCTTTATCCCATTTTTGTTCATCAAAGTATGCGCTGGCTATGACATTAAGGGCTTCCGGGTCATTTGGATTTTGAGCAAGTCTTTTGTTGGCTTCCTTTACCGCAGACTCACGATCTTTGGACAGTTTTCCGCCGCCTAAAGAAACACCGCGGGCTGCTCCTTTAATAAGGAATACAAAGCTGACAACCAGTATAATTGCAATAATGCCAATAAAAATAGGATACATATTTTATATTATCGGATATTTTTTAACTTTTACATATATGTTTTACAGGTAAAGTACAGCAATTTTGTCAAAAAATGCTTAATTAAATGATATTTAGCCTGCAGTTTGGTTCGATTTTTTTGTTATATACTGTTTACAGACCGTTTCCATTGCCATGTTTATATGCCTGGAAAAGTCTTCTGAAAACTCAAGTAATGTATTTTGTTCATCTGATGTATTCTCGCCTTTGAAAAGTGAACAAACTTCGATACCAAGAGCTAAAGCAAGGCTGCACAGAGTTTTAGCCTGCGGAAAATTGTTTCCGCGTTCTATATCAGAAAGTGAAGTTATGGAAATTTGTGCTTTTTCTGCCAAATCTGCTTGTGACATTTGCCTGCGAAAGCGGAAAAATTTGATATTTTTACCAACTTTTTCTTTTAATTCCTGCTCTTGCATTTATAAATACCTATCCTTGCCCCTTTTTTATTAAACCAAGCTTAAAAACTATTGACAAACAGCCATTGCCTGTATACTATAAAGGTAATAGCTTATGGTTCTGTAGACTAAAATAATGCAAAAACGCTGATTTTCGGCTTTTTGATAGGCTAGCCTGTATGGGCGAGCAATGTTTAAACAAAGGGAGAATTAATCTCCCAGATTTACTAAGGAAGGTTTTATGAACAAGAAAGTAATTGGAATTGCATTTGTACTTTTGGTGTTGTTTACAGTAGCGGCTTTTGCGCAAACCAGAACTAGATTTAATTATACTGTAACATTTCAAATTATAAATGCTTCAACTTTTGAAGTAATAAATTCTGGGTCTCTAAATGCACGTAGAGGTGGAGATAGGATGACAGATGTACAAGTTAAAGCTGATATTAGGCGCCAACTTGGTTGGCCTGGTGGAACTGATCAGCGTTCTGTCAGTAATGTAACTCAACGTCTTATTTGGGTTAACATACAGGAGAATAGAGAGTAAACATAAAATAATATAAGGCTCTACCAACTTATATTACTCTAGTATAAGGCACTGCACTGGTATTTGTTACCAGAATTTTGTAGCTAATTATCAAAAGGGTTGTCCTTGAAGTAATTCTTGGGCAGCCCTTTTTTTTGTCATTGCGCTCTCTGTGTCTTAGTGCTCTTTGTGTGAACCTCTAAACTCTTCTCTGCGAAAATCTGCGGACAGTTTTCTTTCTTTGAGTGAGTTTATCCCAAACATCAATTGATGTATTTCATATAGCAACAGCTATTTTTTCTCGTACCATTTCTCCGATTATTTGGGAAGGAGTTTTTTGATCGGCAATGGCTTTAGTGTTTAAATAATTAGCAGTAACATTATCAATAGTTATCGTGTGAGCAGATTTCTTACATTGAGTAAAATATCCTGTTCCATTAGAACCTGGTTTAGGCGGATTCTTTGTCCATTTTTCGTCAAGTCTTTTTGCTTCTTCATCTGTCATATGTGCCATAACTACTCCTTCATTTTAATAGATGGTGATAAATATTCCTACACGGCATTGCATGAAATACATTTACACGATGTTCACTTATAAAATTGTATAATATCTCTATAGGATTCGCATTGCGGTCAAAGCCAATCAGAAGATACTTGTCTCTTGCATCTTCATCATCAGGTTCATCTAATATACCATCATAAATTGCTGTATCAAAAACCCGATAAATATCTACCTCGCTTACATTATGTGTAAAAGCGGCAGGATTGAATTCAATGACAAAATCCATATATTCCATAATAAAACACTTTATAAATAAAGGCTAGCATATCTATCTGAATGACACATTTAATGACTTTCCTCTCTGTGCCTGCTAGAAGCTTTGCTTCAAGACCCTTGCTCTCTGTGTCTTCGCGCCTTTGTGTGAGGTTCTTCTAAAAATCCTGACTAATCTTAACTGATTAGGCAAGTAATCAATTAAGATTGGTTTCTAATAGATAACTAAAGAGCAGCTTCTTTTAACTTTTCGCCTATTGCTTCATCAATAAATGCGTTTATGCTTTTTCCATACAATTTTGCTTGTTTTGCAAGCCTGTAATGACGCTCTTTGCTTGTACGGTAAGTTATGCTGCCTTTAAAATCATTAATTTTTAGCGGTTCTGGAATCTGCATATCATTATCAATGCTTGTTTTAACATATGAAGTTAATGCCTCTTTAAGATTGGATAACACTTCTTCGCGGGTTTTACCGCTTGTCATATTGCGTTCAAGTTCGATAATACTGCCTAAAAAACAACCATCAACATCAGACCATTCAATAATATACGTGTACGGCAAATTTAAATAATAATTTAAGTTTTTCTTACTCATTGTTATATCCCTCCTGTTTTAATGTCTCTTGTAATTTTTCTATTAAATATTGTTTTAATGGGTTTTGTGTAAGAACAATAGTAACTGACTGACGATCAGGTTTCCTAAAAGTGCGATGAGAACCGCTGGTTGGAGTTGATTTAAAATCCAGCTTTTTTAGAATATTAACGGCTTCATCAGGTGTTATATCTGATTTACCTTCAAATATTCGTTTTATCAGCTTCTCGTACTTGCCCATGATATTATGATAGCATATTTGCTATCATTTGTCAAGTACGAATTTTTCTCCTTGCTCTCTGCGTCTTCGCGCCTTTGTGTGAGGTTCTTCTATAAATCCTGGCTAATCTTAACTGATTAGACAAGTAATCAATTAAGATTGGTTTTGCAGGTGAACGAAAAGACTGGTTTATCTTCCCCTTTTGGCTTACTTTTATAGACTATTTAAGACTTGACATTTGCTTTTTGAGCGCATAAACTTTAATAAAGGCAGTTTTTGTCTAGCCTGGGAGAAAGGAGTAAGTCCAATGGCATCAAGTATTGGCATTAAAATCGCCAACGGAGAATTCTACCCCATAATGGAGGAGAATTCATTAATAAAGAAAAGACTGATTCTCACCACGGTTCATGATAATCAACCCAGTGTCCAGATTGATCTATACAGGAGTCCGCAGGGAACCATGCCGGATGCCCAGTATATCGGTACTGTTGTTGTAGAAAATATCAAACCAAAACAAAAAGGTGAACCTTCCATAGAGATGGTTATTTCTTCTGATAAAGACGGCAATATAGTTGCTGATGCTATTGACCTTGATACCGGCGCAAACGGTGAGCATTATGTTTTAACTGTTTCCTTAAAATCTCTTGATGAGACTTCCCGCGATATGGAAATTCCAGACTTTGAACTGGAAACCAACGAAGAACCTCCTTCCGGTTTATATAATCAGGCAAGTAAAGTGCGTAATGAAAAAACCGGTTCATCAAATAAATGGCTTATTCCTTTACTTATTCTTCTTCTTTTACTTGGGCTTCTTGCAATATGGTTATTCTTCTTTAACGGCATGGATACTGTCCGCCCGCTTGTTGATAAATATACTACTGATAAAACTACAGAAATAGTTAGTGAACCGGTAAGTGAACCGGTAAGGCAGCCTGAACCGGAACCAACCCCAGTGCAGGAAGAACCGCCTGTTATGCAAACTGAACCTGTTCAGCAAGTAGTTGAGCCGCCGCCGGTTATTCAGGCTCCGCAGACTCCGCCTCCGCCGAGAGAGCAAACTGCAAGACCTGCAAGCGGACGTAATCCGCCGGTTGCATCCTATAATGTTCCTGCAACTATTCCCAGAGAAGGCGTAAATTACAGAATCCGCTGGGGAGATACATTATGGGATATTGCAGAAGCTTTTTACCGGGATCCGTGGCAGTATCCAAGAATTGCACGGCATAACAATATTCGTAATCCGGATTTAATTATTTCCGGCAGAACAATCCGTGTTCCGCCCAGAAATTAATGAAATTTGATTTTTTACGTATTTTCGTTTTTTTAATTTTCTCTGTACTGGTATTCTCGTGCGTGACTCCGCAGGTTCGGAATAACGATTTTTATCTTGGTTTAATGAATGATTCAAAAACCGAAAAAATCAAGTTATTCGAAAGCGCTTTAGCCAGCCCCAATGAATATATCAGACGCGCTGCAGCGGAAGAACTTGCTGTGTTAATGATCCAGGGTACTGAACTTTCTGCAAAAACAGCCGAACTGGTGCGCAGGGAAGTACGCGGCTGGTGGGCTGCAGCTTTTGATATAACTCCTCCGGACAGGGATAAAGCGCTTTCTTTTCTGCTCGGCGTAGAAAGCAATACAGCTTCCTTTGATCTTGCACGAAGTTATGTTTTAAATGAATGCGAAAAAAACGGATTAACATTTACAGATCAAGAAAATGCCGCAATAGAAGGGCACAATGCTGTTTTTCATTTGCGTTACAATGATGCATTGGGTTTTTTCCGTATTTTTCAGGAAGACGGGAAATGGCCGGACAAAATACCGGATTTATTTTTTGAGTATCCCATGTTGATAAATGACCTGGGCAGAACTTTTCAGTTTACTGCAACAGGCGGCGAGGGGTTAAATCTTTTTTTAAAATGGGAAACAGGCTTATCGGATCAGTTTGATGATATGCGCTTTAGATTGATTTTTTATGCTGCGCGGATTGCGCGCCGTATGGGCGCTTCGCAGAATGCAAATGCTATTTCTTTATTTGAACGCGCCCTGGTTCTTGCTCCGGATTTTGAACAGCAGGATGCATGTATCTGGTATATATTAGATGCTTCAATAAGCGGGTCTACTGCTGTTTTTTATGACAGGCTTGAACGTCATGTTCCAAAATGGTACAGCGCAAGTTACTACAACGGGTTAATGGAAAGATACCTTGTAAGGCTTGTTACGGGGCGTGAGTGGAGAAGGGTTATAAGAACCTTCAATCTTATTAAAGATACAGAAGCAGTTATTCCCAAAGCCGGATTTGCATGGGTAATTGCCCGCACAATGGAAGAAAATTTTCTTAATGCAGAAGACAGGCGTTTAGCGGCACAGGTTTTAAATGTTTCATCTGTAACACCCGCTCACTTTTATCAAATTGCATATGATGCCGGTGAATCATTATTGATGCCTGCTCTTTATTACCGGATGCAAAGCGCAAAAGCTTTGAATCTGCCGCTTTTGGTTTTTTCTGAAAATAACGGTAATTCCGGGAATGAAAGTGACTTACCGGCTTATTCTGCCGCGCTTCAGTTTCTTCTTGGTTTTTTTGCAAATAACGCAGAGAGTTTATCTGTTCCTTATATAAGAGCGCTTGAAAGAACGCTTTCACCCGGTGAGCTGCGCGTAATGGCAGAAACTCTGGAAATTGCAGAAATGTATCCTATGTCTATGAGGATGGTATCTCTTTACCTTTACAGGCAGGATCATAAGAAAACACGGCGGGATTTGGAACTTATGTATCCGCGCCCTTTTTTGGAACTGGTAGAGAAGAATGCAGGATATTTTGATATTGCGGCGCCGCTGCTTTTTGGCCTTATTCGTACAGAAAGCGCTTTTCAGAGCGCTGTTATTTCGCGCGCAGGAGCGGTTGGATTGTCACAGCTTATGCCGGGAACCGCAAGGGAACAGGCAGAACGTATAAGACGCGCCGGCGGCCCTGACTTTTTTTGTTCTGATGAAAAAATCGATTCTACAAATCCGGATATAAATGTTTATATTGGATCGCACTATTATAATTATTTATTAAGCCGGTTTAACAATGACGCGCAGCTTGCTTTAATGTCGTATAATGGCGGGCAAACACGCGTACGCCGCTGGCGCAATGCAAGTAATCTGCCTGTAGATCTGTTTGTAGAGACTGTATCTATTTATGAAACCAGGGATTACGGCAGAAGAGTTCCGGCTATCGGCAGAATATACGAAGAATTATATTACAGGGAAAATTAAAAACATTACGGAAAAAGCGCTCTTTCCAGCTGTTCACGCGGATTACCTCTCCGCGGTTTTATTGTTTTTGCAGCGTTTATAAATGCAGTAAGGTTACGTCCGGAACGTTCGTATAAATCCATGTAAAAGTTATCAGGTGAATAATACAATCTAAATAGTTCAAGATACGCATTGTTAATGTTCATTTCATAAAAACCGCGGTAATTATTGCTTGTAAAAAGAGTTTCGTATTCCGAGTTAAATCTTTCTTTTGCATTTTTTATTATCCGTTCTTTTTCGATTATTATTTCTTCGCTGTTTATAATGTTCCTGTCCGAAGAATATAGGATTTCAAGTTCTGCTATCAGAGATTGAATAAAAGTTAAAAAAGCACGGCTGTCTGCGGCAGATACAAGTTTTTCTTTGTACTCTTTGGAATCGATGCCGTAATGTGTTTCCATAAAAAGTCTTGCGCCTTCTGTGCCTATAAACTCCGCCAGTTCTTCGTTGAAATTCATGTGTCCTTTTAAAAATACAGTTGAGTGCACAAGTTCGTGAATAATCAGGCTTGCCAGCCTGTCCGGCGGATAATTCCGCATATATGAGAAAAGCGGGTCTCTGAACCAGCCAAGTGTGCTGAATGCGTCAACACCGCGTATCCAGACATCAAGATTAAGTTTTTCCAGTCTTTCCCGTTCCTTTCGTGCATCATTAATATCAAAAAATCCTTTGTAGGGCATTCTGCCGACAATTGGGAAATTCCACTCGTAACGGAGGAAAGAATCTTTTGCCGATGCGGAGACTATTGCAGCAAGGTAATCCCTGCCGAGTTCTACATAATTTGTATAATTTTTGCTTTCGTTAAGACCCAGTTCATTCATCGCAAAGGCTCTTATTTTTATTACTAGGTTGATGAACTCTTCATCGCCTGCCTCTTCCAGAGGAACTGCGCGGTTCAGGTAACCTATCATGGTTGTACCCTGCTTAAGGGTGTAACAGCCAGAAAGAAAAAAGGAAGAAACAAGGAGTAGAATTGCGGCAAATACCGGCGGCAGATGATATATTCTGGGATTAATCATATTTTCTAAATAAATTATATGATATTTTTATTCTGTGTACCAGCGCTACTTGCATTTTGTTTATTTTTGTTCTATTATTGCCAGATAGTTTCCCAGGAGGAATGTATGATAAGACCAATAACATTATTTTCAGGACAATGGACAGATTTACCTTTTGACAAATTTTGTGAAAAAGCAAAATCATTTGGTTATGATGGTATTGAAATAGCCTGTTGGGGGGATCATCTTGATTTAAAAAAAGCAGCTTCTGATCCCAAATATATAGAAGAACGCAAAAATATCTTAAAAACTTATAATCTTAAAGTATTGGCATTAGGAACACATTTAATTGGGCAATGCATTACAGACGGCGCAGATTCACGTTTTTGCAGTATTGTTCCTTCTAACCTTCACGGGAAACCTGAAGATGTTCGTAAGTGGGCAATTCAGGAAATGAAATATGCCGCCGTAGCTGCAAAAAATCTTGGTGTAAAAGTTATTACCGGTTTTATCGGTAATCCGCTTTGGTCTGCATGGTATTCTCTGCCAAGGCTGCCTTTGGGAGCGCAGGCTTCAGAGCCGGTACTGGCAGATGCTTATGCACATGTTCTTAAACATTGGACACCTGTCTTTGATGAGTTTGACAAAAACGGTGTAAAATTGGCTCTGGAAATACAGGCCGGAGGTATAACTTTTGATTACTACAGCGCTGAACGGTTTTTAAAAGAGTTAAAAAACCGCAAGACTGTTGGTTTTAATTTTGATCCTTCCGGTCTTTTATGGCAGGGTATTATTCCTCATCTTTTTATACGTGATTTTGCAAGACATATTATTCATGCCCGCATAAAAGATATAACAGTTACTTTGGACGGTAAAGCGGGGATACTTGGTTCTTTCCTTCCTTCCGGAGAAGTAAGGCGCGGCTGGAATTTCCGTTCACCAGGTCATGGAGATGTTGATTTTGAAAATATTATCCGCGAATTTAACGCAGTAAATTATAAGGGGCCGCTTTCTGTAGAATGGGAAGATTCCAGTATGAACAGGGAACTAGGCGCAAAAGAAGCGTTTGAATTTACAAAGAGTATCAATTTTTCTCCTTCTGACACAGTTTCTGACGATATTTCAAAGGCAGAATAACTTTTTCTATCCTTGGGAGGGGAGGGAAAATGAAGAGTTCGATTCTTTTTTTCTTGTTTATCATTGGCGGAATATTATTTGCAGATGATTACAGATGGGATTTGGTTAATGCATTGGCCAGGAATGATTTCCAGGCTGCCGAAAGATTAATAAATCAAAATATCGGTTCTGCTTCCCCGCAGGAAAAAAGCCTTATGATGAATCTGGCTCTGCTATATTCACAGGGAGAAACCGCCTTAAGAGTTTTAGCATTATTGCAGAGTTTTAATGTCCGCCCTACAGCGTTTGATTTGTTCACGGCAATTAACAGGAATCAGCCGAATTCTGTTGTGTATTCCATTATGAATAACGGAGTACGCGCCAATGGAGAAATACTTCTTGTTGCAATGGAAAAGCAAAGATATGATCTTGCATCGCAGTTTATTCAGGCGGGAACAGATGTAAATTATTCTTATCCTTCTTCCAGCAGGCATGCCGACGGTATGACAGCGCTTTTACATGCTGCAAACAATAATAATTTTGATATGGTGCAAATGCTTGTTGAGCACGGAGCAAATGTTAATGTCAGAAATAGAGATGGTAATACTGCTTTATCCATGGCGCAGGCAAAAGGAAATAATCAAATGGCCGATTATCTTTTGGGGCGCGGAGCGGTTCAGGGAAACTTTAACGGCGCTCAGCAGTCTCAGCAGGCTACGCAAAGCGGTGCGCAAAGCGGTGCGCAAAGCGGTGCGCAAAGCGGTGCGCAAAGCGGCGGAATTGCAAATTTTTTAGAAACTCAAATTGTTGAGTTTACTCCCGGGAACTACCGTCTTTCCGGAGGAAACAGAGACCTAAGATTTACCGGCACTGAAAGTTTCGGCAATATCGGTTTTATCAGAAATGACAGAACATACAGCGGTTCGTATCAGGCATCCAACGGAAATTTAATATTGATAATGGAAGGCCGCACATTTGTATATAAAATTGATTCTAACATGTCTTTTTCCGGGAACGGAGAAGTATGGGTTAGAACAAATTAATTTTTCTGTTAACCTTTTATGTCTACAAGTGATGCTGAACCCGAGTTATTATACGCGCTTCTTCCGCCTGTTGCATATGGATTATTCCGCAGTATTTTAATTTCCTGACGAAGTTCCACCATACGCTTGGAAAGCAGTTCCTTATTTTTAGTAGATCGTATAACAGCTTCACTTTTTAATTTTTCAAGGGATGCTTTAAGGCTTGGTACTTCTTCCTGGCTGGAAGCCGGGTTATCAGGAATGTTTTCGGCTCTGCTTGTGACAGAGTAGTACATTTCTTCCAGAGGATCTATTACTTTCTGAATTGAGAATATATCAGCAACAATTTTTTCTTCTATCTCTACATAGGTTAAAAGGTCTTCTGCGCTGCCGGATTCAATTACCCCTTGCTGTTTGTCGAGTAAATCCAGATAATTGCGGAATCTGTCTCTTTGCTGTGAAAGCAGTGTTTTAAAACGTTTTAAAATTGCAACTCTTTGTGCAAGCTCCGTTGAACCGATATTGGTTGTTTTTTCTTCTGTTACTGCAGCCATATTCCCTCCCATTTGGCTTAACCGGCAATATTTAGTCCTACTGCCTCGCGGTTTTGCTGTTCTGCCGGAGTCTGACTTGCGACAGCACTCCATGTATTTCTAAGATCGGCAAGCATATCCTTTACCGTTAGCATTCTGTGTATATCCTGATTAATATTTGCTTCTACAAGTTCCCTGTTAAACCAGGTATAAAGTGAAAAAAGGTTTTTTGATATTTCTCCGCCCTGATCAAAGTCCAAAGAGACCATCAATTCTGTGAGGATCTCTTCGGTTTTCATGATTGCTTTGTTAATATGTTCTATTCTGCCGGGTTCTTTTTTTCCGGTTTTATTCAAGTCCAGAAGCTCTATTGCTTTTGTCAGCTGTTTAACTGCTTCATCGTATAGCATGACGATGAGCTGCCCCTGACCGGCAGTTCTAATAGTTGTTTCTTTATATGTGGAAGATGCATTTTTATATCCCATGATTCCCCTCAACTGATTATCGGCAAAATCAATATTTACTTTAATTTATTTAGCTGATTTCCGCTTATTCTCTGTTTCGTTTGCTTTTCTTAGTAATTCTATTGTGCCTAAAACAACATCCTGAAAATGCGGCGGTAAGTCCTTGTATAGGGAAAGAATCTTAATTGCTTTTTCATCAATTTTCTTTTTTGAAAACATTTCGCCTTTTCCATGACGCAGCCATTCTTCGTTAACGCCAAACTGGGAAATTATCAGCTTTATCAATCTGTCATTTACTTTTCGCAGGTTAACCTCTATACCTGCAATATATCCGCCGGACAAGGAAAGAAGTTTAGAAAATTCTCTTTGATTAAGTCCAAGTTTTTCCCTTAATTCCTTTATACGCTGGTTTACTGAAAACTCCATAATAGTAAAAGTATATTACTTTAGATTATTTTGCAAGAAGAAAAAGTAGAAATGAAAACTATTGATTGTTTTTGCGAAGAAAACAATATTAAAAGAATTGATTTTTTAAAACTGGATGTCGAAGGAAACGAATTAAAAGTTTTGGAAGGTGCAAAGGGAATAATAAAATCAGGAAATGTTGATTTTATTCAATTTGAATTTGGCGGCTGTAATATTGATTCCAGGACATACTTTCAGGATTTTTATTATTTATTATACAAGGATTATGACTTATACCGGATATTAAAAGACGGGTTATTCCATATTGATAAATACAAAGAAATATATGAATGTTTTATAACGACAAACTTTTTTGCCGTTAGGAAAGAAGCCTAATTTAAATATTGCGTAAACCTCCAAAAATGTGTAGAATTAGACCATAATTAACATGGAGGGTATTGTGTCAAATAAGGTTGTCAGAGAAAAGGCAAAATTCCAAAAAAAAGAAAAAGCAGAAAAGAGAGCAAGGCAGAAAACGTTTGTTACAGCGGGAATCTGCGTTTCAATTGCTGCGATTTTAGGTGTATTGATATTTATTATGTTTAATATCAACGGGAACAAAGCAGCAGAAATATATAGTTATCATGGTCAAACTGTTCAGCTGCTGGAAGACGGAACATTTACAGCCGCATTAGCGCATAATGTCCGGAAAAACGGAACATTTACCAAGACAAATGAAGACGGTTTTATTTCTGTTGATTTTAATATTAATGGCAGAATAGAAACCGGATGGATCATCAATAATTCTCTGCATATACCAAGAGAATGGGATGACGGGCATGGTCATGGGAATGTTTTCCCATTGATTGATTGATTATCAGGCGCAGATGCCGCTTGTATCTACCTGAAAAAAGGAGAAATATCATGGCAAATTTAAAAGGTACAAAAACAGAAAAAAACTTAATGGAAGCATTTGCAGGCGAAAGCCAGGCGCGCAACAAGTACACTTATTTTGCTTCCAGGGCAAAAAAAGACGGCTACGAACAGGTTGCAGCTATCTTTGAAGAAACTGCAGGTAATGAAAAAGAACATGCAAAGATTTGGTTTAAACTTTTAAACGGCGGAGAGGTTCCGTCTACAATAGAAAACCTAAAAGCTGCTGCTGCAGGAGAAAACGGCGAATGGACAGAAATGTACAAGCGCATGGCTGCTGAAGCAAAAGAGGAAGGGTTTAACGATATTGCTTTTCTTTTTGAAGCTGTAGGTAAAATTGAAAAAGAACATGAAGAACGCTATCTTAAACTGCTTGCTAATATAGAAACAAGCGCTGTTTTTGCCAAAAAAGAAAAATCTGTTTGGATTTGCCGTAATTGCGGATTTATTTTTGACGGGGAAAAAGCTCCGGTAAAATGCCCTGTTTGTACGCATCCGCAAAGCTACTTTGAATTAAAAGCAGTTAATTTTTAAGAAATCTACACAGAAGCGCTGAACTTAACACATGATTAAACATCCTCAATTTTATATTTACGGATTATCCGTTTTTCTATATCTTCAGCGGACGGTAAGTTTTAAAAGACCATGTCAAAAGTGCAGACACTGTCTGCACTTTTTCCATAAACGTCTTGCAATATTCCCCATAAAGTGATAATATAATTCCAATGACAGGAAAAACAGCCGTTTTAGGCAAAACTAGTGATAAACTCTGCATGAATTCAAATTCTCTCTCTCTCTCTCTCTCTCTCTCTCTCTCTCTCTCTCTCTCTCTCTCTCTCTTATTATAGAAGAAACTTTAAAATATTGCCCCAAAACCATTTTTCAGGGGATACCTGTGCCCAAATGGTAACTTTCTCATATTTTCGGAAAGACGCCGTTCATATGTTATATGACGGCTTTTTTATATAAATAACAAATAAAAGGAGTTTTTTATGAAAATTGTTTCTTTGGGAATTTTAGCTTTGGTTTTTGCGGTTTTTCTTACATCATGCCAGACTGCTCCTGCGCAGTCTTTGTCTAATGTAATTCATAACCCTGTTA
>WQWU01000002.1 GCA_009785215.1 Treponema sp.
AACACGCAACACGCAACACGCAACACGCAACACGCAACACGCAACACGCAACACTATTATGCATACTATGTAAAACAATGTCAACTACACAAAGCTAAATTTTTCTATATTTTTAATCTTTCTGAAATAAATAAAATTCTCACGTTAACAAATACGCTATATATAGTGCCGTTAGGTGTCATGCAACGCTACGAAAAAGCGGCAGCAGGTACTATTAAAATTAAAAGGAGATAATGAAATGAAACCAAAACTTAAACACTTGATTCCTGCGCTTTTCTTGTCAGCTGCGTTGATTGGCTGTCCGAATCCTGTGGGTACAGAGGCAGGTATTCAAACCGAGCAAGGTGGGGGACAACAACAAGGTGGACAGGAACCAGTTGTTGGACCATGTGGTGAAGCACCGTGCCTTTGTCCCTGTGAATGTGGTGCTTGTGCGGTGTGCCTTGGCTGTACAGGTTTGGATGGTTGTGCATGTGATTATGAAAACTGCCCAACCAAAATCAACTGCCAAGACAAGGGGAACCCTGACTGCGAATGTGGAAAAAACGATTGCCCACTTTTAGAGAAATGCGACCCATTGACATGTGGACCGAGACTTACAGCTAATACTGTATTGGGGCATAACAAAGATTTTGCAATTTCTGCATTTTGTTTAGCTAATTCTTGCCCTACTAAGCCTTCACCCGATCCTTTAAGACACCTAGCTACATATCATATGGATTCCGCTGCGGCTGCAGCAAATGCAGCGTTGAAAGCGATGTGGAGTGGATTGGCTACTCCACCGACACACCCAAGGGGAGTAAATGGGATACCGATTGGTGGTGGAATAGGCAATGACTTCCACGTCGCTTGCAATGATACTGGAGGAAATGGTTTCATGTGTTTCAAAGATTTTTCTGATGAACAAATTATACAGACTATTGTCGACGCCCAATTGGCAAAAGCACAAGAATTACACCAATAATTTAAAAACACAACCCCCCAAAAAAGGCGTCCCCCAAAAGGTCGCCTTTTTTTGATGCAAAGGTACCTGTTATCTCTTTTACGTAGTGTTGCATGACACCTAACGGCACCATATATAGCGTATTTTTGCCTGTTTCTTTCCTTATGAAAATTTTATAATCTTTTTTATATTTTCACTAAAGCACCACGCACTCTTGCACCATATATATTTGACTGCGTTTATAAGCAGTCAGGGGGCAAAATGCGCAAGAAAAGAGAATTTACAGAAGGTGCTTTTTATCATGTAACATCACGGACAAATAATAAAATCCGGATATTCGAAAATAAATTAGGACGAAAAATAATGGAAATCACATTGCAGGATGCAAAGGACAAATATCGTTTTCGTCTTACAAATTTTTGTATAATGCCTACACATATACACTTATTAATAAAACCGGAAAAAAAATCCAGTTTAAGCTGTATAATGCATTGGATTAAAATACAGTCCGCAAAAAGATGGAACTTTATACACGGTTCAACGGATCACATGTGGGGAAACCGTTATTATGCAAGAGCAGTCAAAGATCAACAAGAGTATGATTTTGTAATGGATTACATTGATCAAAATCCTGTAAAAGCAGGCCTTTCTGCTACACCTGAAGAATGGAAGGCATCAGGAGCATTTTACAAAGCGCAAGGATTAACTGAACTTGTAAGTTACGATCAAATAGAACAAATAAAGTACAAAAATATAAAAATGCTGCTACCAGTTCAAAATATTGTTTCTAATTTATTGCCTGTTTCTCAGCTTGAAAAAATAATTAAGTATTACGGAATATATGCGTTGAATTTGGAACAGCTTAATAAAACTTTAATTCAAATACCAACTCTAAGCGGCACAAAATGTAAAAAAAATATGTACGCTTACTTGCATTACTATACCCCAACAGCAGATTACTTTATATATGAATTTGATAAAGAGGATATTATGTTTGGAAAGTACCGTTTAAATATATTTCCAAATACTGTAGAAAATATAAATATTAGTCTAACAAAATTAAAAAATATACAAGATATTAAGATTGATTTTTCATGGATACCCGCATCAGTTTAGTACCTGTTACCACTTGGTGGATTTTAATAATCATATCTTAAATACGGTAAAATCGTTTTTGTATAATACAAAAGATCTTCTTGCTGTGAGTTATTTGTTATGTTATTAAAAATTACTTTTAATAATTCTTTTTTGAAGTCTGTGTTCGTGATATAACCGTCTTCAATAACAGATAATATATAATACATTCGCATGACTACAGCTAAATAATAAACATTACTGTATTCCAGTATCCCCTGATATATCCTGGAATCAGATATTTCTTCTATGTGTTCTGTACCGGGTTCCAATATAAATATATTATTACTATAACGAATTAATAAATTTTCCGGGATTTTATATACTTTTATATACCCGGCTTCTACTTCACTTATTTCCCCCCTACTATTTCCTTCTGCTACACTTACAGAAACATTACCATCACCAGTAATTCGCAGCGTTTCCATCAAGAATAATTCCGGTAATTTAATATTATCGTACAAAAGATATCCCTCGTTAAAGGTAACAAAATTACCGTCAGAGTCAATGCGAAACTGTCCTTTTCTGGTATAACCTATTACACCGTTTTCCAGCTTTATCTTAAAAAAGCCATCGCCTGCAATTGCGGCATCAGAAGGAATTTGAGTAACTATAAACGATCCTTGAGATAAATTGATACTTTCAGCGGCTCTGTTTTTTTCAATATCAAAATATGATTTATAACCAAACGTATCAACATTGGAAATATCAATATACAGCAATTTATATTCATTTAATAAGCGGTATTGTTTGGCGGTATTGTTTGCAAAAATACAACATGGAAGAAGAACAATCGTAAAAAAGATGATTTTATGTTTCATTTTACCCCTCACGGTTATAAAACCTATATTAACTTATTAAAGCCTTATAGTTCTAGTGTCCTGAAATATGTATATTTGACATTATTTGTATTTCCATGTTATGATATAAAGAATTATTGGGAGATTAACATGAAAAGATTTTTAACTTATATATCAATGTTTCTGATTCTTGCCGTGATAACGGCATGTAATACGCTTCCGGAAACTGCACTGGTACCGGCAGGACGCGAAGAACCAAAAACCGATTTATGGCTATTGGCAATTGGGATAAACGAATACTCAAACAACTACTTTCCTAATCTGTTTTTTGCAGCCAGTGATGCTCAGAATATTAATAGTGCATTTAAAGCGCAGGAAGGAAAGGCCTTTAAAAAAGTAAACACATTACTCATTACCGATATTGATGCTATAAAGCCGACCAAAACTAATATTTTTTCCAATCTGGAATTTTTACAAGATGCACAGCCAGAAGATACAATAATTATCTTTCTTGCGTCGCACAGAATAATGGAAAACAATATTTACTATTTAATGCCTTCCGATTCGGTCTATAGAGAAGATACAGGTTTAGATTTTTCCAGTATGATTAAGTTTGAAGACTTTATACAGGAATTAAATATGCCGGGAAACAAGATCATTATACTTGATACGCAATTTCCCGAAGGCGCGTCTAAAATGGCGGCTGAAAAAGGTATAATTATTTTAGGCGCCTGCGGGGAGAGTCAGCAGGCAATAGAACACCGTCTTTTAGGCGGCGGTTTATTATCCTTAAGTGTTGTTGAAGCATTAAATACCAATACTGGTGTTAGTGGCAGTATTAGACTTAAGGATATTTTTGCATTTGTAGCTGCCAGGGTAAAAGAGCTGTCAGAAAATAAACAAGACCCTGTGTTACATGTTCCTGCCGATGCAGAAAATATGGTATTAGGCGTTAGAAATTAACATTTATAGTAACCATAATGAAAAATCTTAAACTGGAAAATGCTGCGCTTATACTTGAGGGCGGCGGACTGCGCGGCGCTTTTACAAGCGGAGCATTGCGCCGTTTTGCAGACGACAAACTGTACTTTGATTATGTTATCGGCGTTTCTATGGGAGCATGCAATGCGGCAAATTATGTTTCGCTTCAGCCGGAAAGAAACAGAATTGTAAATACCCGTTATATTCACGATCGCCGCTACATTAGTTATAGGCGTCTTCTTTTTAAAGGCGAACTTTTTGGCATGGACTTTATTTTTAATGAAATTCCAAATAAGTATATTCATTTTGATGAAAAGACACTTTTGGAAAATCCCATGCGCTGTATTATGGGTGTAACAGATTGTGAAACAGGTAAACCCCTTTATTATGACAAAAATGACTTAGGCAGCGATTACCGCCATGTTTTAAAGGCATCAAGCAGTCTGCCTTTGGTTGCAAAACCTGTTAAATACAAAGAAAAATTTCTAATGGACGGCGGTTTAAGCGATTCAATTCCAGTACGTAAAGCAGAACAGGAAGGGTATAAAAAACGTGTTGTTATCCTTACACGGCCATATGGGTACCGGAAAAAACCTTCTAAACTGCCGGGTTTTTTATTATATCAGTATCGTAAATTTCCAGGCCTATTAAAAAGCATAAAAACACAGTATTTACAGTACAATGAAGCGGTCAGTTATATAGAAGAACTCGAAGCCAAAGGTGAAATATTTGTTATCCGGCCGAAAACAGACCTTCCTGCAAAACGCGTGGAAAGAAACATCATAAAAATTTACCTTACTTATGACCAGGGTTATGAAACAACTTCTGAATGTTTTGAACCGCTTCTTGAATATTTAAAGTAAATAAATCTGCAGTTATATTACTGTAAGTTAACTTACTATGTAAGTTGTACTTACTTGAATTTAGAACAGAAACCCGCCATACTCTTACTACATGAACAAGTTTATTTTTGTCTCCGGCGGCGTTTGTTCCAGTTTGGGAAAGGGTGTTGCTGCTTCTTCAATTGGAGCTTTACTGGAAAGCAGAGGTCTTAATGTCCGCATGGTTAAATGCGACCCGTACATCAATGTAAATGCAGGAACAATGAGCCCCTATCAGCATGGTGAAATTTATGTAACAGACGATGGAGCGGAAACAGACCTTGATCTTGGCAATTATGCACGTTTTACAAAAGGGCAGCTTAGTCAGGCAAACTCGATCACAACAGGACAGGTCTATGAATCTGTCATCCGCAAGGAACGTAAAGGTAAATATCAGGGAAAATGCGTTCAGGTTATCCCGCATATAACCGATGAAATTAAAAGACGTATTCTTGCAGTCTCTAAAGAAGAAAACGATACTGATATAGTAATTATAGAAATTGGCGGAACAGTAGGAGACATCGAATCTGTTCCTTATCTTGAAGTCGCCCGCCAGATGATCCATGAACACGGCAGAAGCAATGCTTTGTCCGTACACCTTACATTAATTCCTGAAGTCGCAGGCGGCGAATTAAAAACAAAGCCGACTCAGCACTCGGTTAAATCGATGCAGGAAATGGGGATACAGCCGGATATATTGATCTGCCGCTCACCAGTTATGCTGGACGATTCTACGCGGGTAAAAATAGCGCAGTTTACCAATGTTGACCTTGACGCTGTGTTTACTTCACCTAACATTGAAACGACAATTTATCAGATACCCATTGTTTTTTCTGAGCAAAAACTGGATCAGGTGCTCCTTCGCAAGATGGGCGTAGAAAGCCGTCATGCCGATATGCGCCCCTGGCTTTCTGTAATGGAGCAGTATTCCGCCAGAAAAGGAAAAGTACGCATCGGTGTTGTGGGCAAATACATGGACAGCCATGATACATACACATCACTTTATGAAGCGCTGTTTCATGCAAGCCTTGAATGTAATATAGAAGCAGAATTAGTAAAAATCGATTCATCTTTGCTGGAAAAAACCGGTAATATCGATTTTATTCTTGGAGAAAGCGCTGCCGGAGGCAGTGTAGACGGCATTTTGGTACCGGGCGGCATGGTGTGCAGTGCAGATTTGGAAGAACACGGAATCGATGGAATGATAAAAGCAGTATCCTGGGCAAGAAAAAACAAAAAGCCGTATTTGGGCATCTGCCTTGGAATGCATGTAATGGTAATAGAATGGGCGCAGAATGTTTTAAACTGGAGTGATGCCGGTTCTGCCGAGTTTTCTTCCAATTCAAAACATTCAGTTATTAGTACAGGAACCATGCGTATCGGCGCCGGAGAGACTATAATAGAAGAAGGAACCAATATTTTCAGGGCTTACGGCGAAAAAAAGATAATTGAACGCTGCCGTCATCGATTTGAATTTACGAATCAGTTCAGAGATGATATGATTAAATCAGGGTTAAAATTGACAGCTTTTTCTGCGGACAAAGAACAGGTTCAGTGCGTTGAATGGGCAGATTCAGAAAACCACCCGTGGAATGCGGGAGTACAGTTTCATCCGGAGTATAAATCGAAACCAATGCAGGCATCTCCGCTTCTTAGGGATTTTATTGCCGCAGTAAAGAAGGGTAAATAAGGATGTTCAGACATTCAAAACGATCAGTATTAATTTTATTAATTCTCATTGTTGCAGCTTCCTGCTCTTTTGATTACGGCGATCTGGAGCCATCGGAAAGAACACTGCCGGATTTAATAATGGAAAACGTTGAGTATGTCCGTGTAAGATCCTCAGACCCAATTGCAAAGTTTAAAGCAGAACGTGCAGAACGTTACGAAAAGCAGGGGTTAATGAAGCTGGAAAAGTTTTCGTTTGAACAATACGGAGAACGCGGCGAAGAAATAAATGCATCCGGAAAAGCAGGACTTGCTTCAATTAACATTGAATCTGGAGATATTTTCATGGAAGACGGCGTACGGCTCGAAGTTGAATCAGAAGAAATAATCATTGAAACTGTACAGCTAGACTGGCAGGACAGCGAACACATTCTCTCTTCCGGAGATGATATAGAGGTTAATATTTTACAGGAAAATGGAACCAATTTTACTGGTATTGGTCTTCGTATAGATGCACGAAGGCGTGAATGGGAATTTTCAGGAGCTGTCTTTGGCACATATATTTTCGAAGATGACGATGACGAAGAAGATGATGATACCGGTGATACCGAAGAAATTGAACCTGAAAACTTTATATTAAGTGAATCAGAACAGAGAGACAGTTTATGATTTTAACCAAAAAATTATTTTTGTTATTGTTTGTTTTCCTTTTTAGCGGTAATTTTTATTCTGTTACAGCAAATACATTTTCCTTTAAAGCAGACAGAATGTCAGGTTCAAGCGCTCTGGGGCGGCAAACAACAATACTTATCGGAAATGCAGAAGTTAGGTCTGACAATTTAATACTCCGTGCAGACAGAATAGAGATTCAGGGAGATGATAACAGATTCATTGAATGTATTGGCAATGTCTGGGGCCATGAACAGGATAAAAATATTTTATTTTTTACAGATAGGCTTCGTTATGATCGCAGATTAAAAATCGCGCGGCTGGAAGGCAATTCGACGCTGGAAGACAGGCAAAATGAAATTGTAGCAAGAGGCCGTTTCATTGAATATGATGATCAAAACGAAATTGCTATTTTTCAGATATCTGTGCGTTTGTTTAAGGACGATATGGTCTGCCGATCTGAATACGCTATTTACCGCAGGCGCGAAAAACTGCTGGATCTCTCCGGCTTCCCTGTCGTATTCAAAAACGAAGATGAATTCCGCGCAGACAGGATACGTGTAGACCTTGATACAGATGATGTAATTATGGAAGGTTCTGTTTCGGGAACGATTTTAAATTAATAAAATCGTTTCTAACGGAATTAAAAAACAGGAATGATAATGGAAGAACAAACCAGCGATATTCCAAAAACATCTTCCCCTGATCCTGAATGGCCTATAGAAGGGTTATTATTGGATTATGAGTATATTCCGGAAGTTCACACTCTTGGTATATCGAACTTACATAAAAGTTTCGGAAAAAAAGAAGTTGTAAAGGGCGTCAGCTTTACCATGAAAAACGGCGAAGTTGCAGGTCTTTTGGGTCCTAACGGAGCGGGAAAAACTACGATTTTCTACATGATTGTAGGTTTTTATGCACCTTCCGATGGAATCGTTATAATGAATGATACAGATATAACCACAATGCCGATGTACCGCCGCGCAAGAATGGGTATTGCTTATCTTCCGCAGGAAGCATCAATTTTCCGTAAACTTACTGTAGAACAAAACATTTGGGCAATTCTTGAAAGCCGCCAGGATATCGATATAAACGAAAAAAAAGAAAAACTGGAAAAGCTGCTGGATGAATTCGGCATAGGAAGGATTCGCACACAATTTGGGTATACTCTCTCCGGCGGAGAACGCCGCCGTACAGAAATTGCCAGAGCATTGGCAACAGAACCAAAATTTCTGCTTTTGGATGAACCGTTTGCAGGTATTGACCCTATAGCTGTTTTTGAAATTAAGCAGATTATACGCCAGTTAGCGGAAAAAGGCATAGGCGTTCTTATTACCGACCACAATGTCCGGGATACTCTGGAAATTACTAACGAAGCATTTATTATCGCAGACGGCAATATTTTTGCCAAAGGCAACAAAGAAGTCATTCTAAATGACGAAATGGTAAGAAAAGTTTATCTTGGCGCCGAATTTAAAATGTAAGCAGCTATTTTAGAAAATTAAACTTACAGGCATTTTTGCACTAATCGTGTGTTATACGACGTAGCACTGCTTTTAAGCAACTTTTTTTTCTCTTTTTATTTCTTCATATAAATATTCAGGTGCAAAATCTACACCATTATCCCAACAAAGTGTATCCATTCCAACTTTAACCGTTTTGAATTTATTTAGATCCAATAAATCCTTAATAATTGGTCTGTGATCATTGGTCAATTTATCTTTAAAATCTATAATGCCAGTTATACCGTCATTAAATTCCACAAAAACACTATAATCTCCTTTCAATTCTGCATTTACTACCCAAACCATATATTCCTCCTAAACTAATGGTTCTATTTTAAACCATTTTCCAGTCTCTTTTACCATGTTCCAATTTTCCATTAATTCTTTTTTATGCAATCCAGCCCATTCAATAACCAATCCTAATACCCGAGGAGGTAATTCACCTTGAATTAATAATAAATCATTAATGGATATTATTGCTCTATAATCATTATACCTCACATGAAAATGCGGAGGATTATGATCGTCAAAATACATTAATATCACAATACCTAAAAAACGACTTACTTCTGGCATAATTTTATATTAAAACCTTCTTATCATAACGTCAAGCCTTTTTTCAGAAAATTTAGCGCACCAATTTTAAAATTTTTCCAGTTAATATTTCCAATACTCTTGTTTCTCTTTTAATCCAAGGTGTTGTATCACATTTGTTATCAATTATATTTTTATTTACATTATATGCTGTTTCAATATTTATCCAATATGGCTTATATTTTAATTCTTTTTCATAATTATCTAATTTTTGTTCATTTTGATTTACTTCTATATCAGTTATATAATATTCAGAAACCATTTTAAATATATTACCTTTTCCTTCATTTGCAATTGCATATTCTGTCATAACTCCAATTTTTTCTATTACTTTATTTACAGTATACCCAACTTCTTCCATTACTTCTCTTTTTAATGCCTCTTCTGGATTTTCATTTTCTTCAACACCTCCTCCGGGAAACTTATATTCTTTTGTTTTTCCTAAAAATACCATTAATATTTTATTATCTTTTAATATTATTGCCCTGACTGCTTTTCGAAAAATAATATTATTATTGAAATCTAGTAATTTTTTATCATCTCGATATATTTCTTCATTAAATAACATAAAAACCTCGAAGTGTCAAATAATTGAAAGAAAAATGAGATATAGAGGTTATTTGACAGTTACTTTATATCACAACTTTCTGACAGAAATCAAGCTATTTTGAAGAAATGGCTCCCTTTTTGTTCCTGGGGGTGAAATTACCGCAAGTTAACTACTTTTTTCCGGTTTTTCCTTGACTATAATGCAGTTTTGGTCTATTCTTAAAGAGAATATGAATTTTCTTCGGTAAGGGGTGAAGCGATGAGTGTGATACTCTGGGTTGTCCTCCCTCTTGCCGGGTTAACCTTAGGCTGGATAATTAGATGGCTATATGCCAGATTTCAACTTACGGCATCAGAGCAGTTTGCAGAACGAATAAAGCATGATGCAATAAAAGAAGCGGAAGCAAAGAAGAAAGAGATTCTTCTGGAAGCGAAAGAACAGGTAATTCGTGAAAAGAACCAGCAAGAGAGGGAGACTCGGGAACGCAGGGCTGAGTTGCAGCGGTATGAACGCCGCGTTGTAGTAAAAGAAGAAGCGATAGATAAAAAAACTGCTCAAATTGAGCGGACAGAGCAGGCTTTTGCAGAAAAAGAAAAGGTTTTCCAGACTCGCGAAGAGGCGCTTTCCAAAGAGGAACAGCGTTATAGGGCGGAGCTTGAGCGGATTTCGGGATTAAGTTCCGAGGAAGCCAAAGCTTTGATAATTCAAGACCTTGAAAATGAAGCAAAACATGATGCTCAATCGCTTATAAACAAAATCGAGCAGGAAGCCAATGTTGCGGCGGAAAAAAGAGCCCGCGATATCCTTGTAACAACAATTCAGCGGCTGGCGACTGAAGTAACAGGCGATGTGACAGTAACTACTGTTACCCTGCCTAACGATGAGATGAAAGGGCGTATTATCGGCCGGGAAGGCCGCAATATCCGCACCCTGGAAACGCTTACAGGCGCAGACATTATAATAGACGACACGCCCGAAGCTGTTGTTATCTCCTGTTTTGATCCTGTCCGCCGCGAAATAGCAAAAATTTCTCTTGAGCGGCTTATTCTTGACGGGCGTATACATCCTGCAAGAATCGAAGAAGTTGTAATAAAGGTAAGCAAGGATATTTCGCAGAAAATCTTTGAAGAAGGCGAAAAAGTTCTCTTTGATATGGGTATTCATAATATCAAGCAGGATGCTGTCCGCGCACTTGGCAGATTGTACTTCCGTACCAGTTACGGCCAGAATGTATTGCATCATTCCAAGGAAGTTGCAGTAATTGCTGGAATGCTGGCTGCCGAAGTAGGCTGTAACCGTGAACTTGCAAAACGCGCAGCTCTTTTACATGATATTGGAAAGGGTACTGAATCTGATTCCGACTTGAATCATGCGGAAATTGGCATGGATATAGCCAGAAAGATGGGAGAAGACCCGCGGATTATTAACGCTATAGGCAGTCACCACAATGACATTGAACCAACAAGTATCGAAGCTGTTATTGTTCAAATTGCCGATGCAATTTCCGCAGCCCGCCCCGGCGCAAGAAAGGAAACACTGGACAATTATATGAAGCGTCTGGAAAACCTTGAAAATATAGCCACAGGTTTTGAAGGTGTAGATAAATCCTTCGCTATCCAGGCAGGCAGGGAATTACGCATTATGGTAAATAATGAGGCGATAAATGACGATCAGACCCGGGAACTGGCAAAAGAGATAGCTAAAAAGATTGAGAGCGATCTGCGCTATCCAGGACGTATTAAAGTAACAATGATCCGGGAAACCCGTATTACAGAATACGCCCGTTAGTGTCACGAATAGGTGTAAATTTCTTATTTTTTTTAAGATAATTTTCTCAAAATATGCTTGACATTTTTTTAAAATGTGTCACAATACTGCTATGGAAATTACAACACTACCCAGACTCGTTCAAAAGAATGTACGAGACTACCCAAACTATGTTGCACAGTACAGTAAAGACAAGGATGATGTTTTTCAGCCTACTACATTTACAGAAATGTACAACGAAATTCTCTGTTACGCTGCCGGATTAAGAGAAGAAGGCATAAAGCGAGGAGATCATGTCGGACTCATTTCGGATAACCGAAAAGAATGGCTTATAACCACTTTTGCCCAACATTGTCTGGGTGCGGCGGACGTACCGCGCGGCTGTGACTCTATGGCAGACGAACTGGCATACATTCTCTCGTTTGGAGACTGTAAATCTGCTGTTTTGGAAAATGAAGCGCAGCTTGCAAAACTCTTGCCTTTGCGTGATAAAATGCCGGCGCTTCTTACTTTTATATTGATCGATAATGATTTTGACAAAGGTAAGTATTCCGCTGCGCTTTCCGGTATTCGTGTTCTTGGTTACAAAGACATAATGGAAAAAGGAAAAGTTATTATTGCAAAAGACGGCGTTAAGACTATCGAAGATGAAATTGATCAAGGTAAAGGCGATGATATTGCTACAATCATATTTACATCCGGAACAACAGGCGAACCCAAGGGTGTAATGCTGTCTCATAAAAACATTGTTAATCAGCCTATAGTTGCAGGCGGCGTTCTTGGAAACAGGCCTGGCGATATTTGGCTTACAGTTCTTCCTGTATGGCACTCATTTGAAAGAGCCGTTCAATATATCGCTCTTTATGAAGCAGGTGCATTGGCATATTCAAAACCGATTGGAAAAATCATGCTTGCAGACTTGCAGAAAATGCGCCCTACTTATTTAACTGCTGTTCCCCGTCTTTGGGAAGCGCTTCGTGCGGGTGTTTACCGAAACGCTGCAGCGAATGGTAAAACAAAAGCGTTAAATCTTTTTGTTAATATTGGCGCTTCTCATCAAAAGTTTAAAAATTTAATTTTGGGAAGAACACCTCAGTTTAAACGCCGCTGCGTTCCTATCGATTTCCTTGTTGCATTAATTCCGTTTTTACTGCTTAGTCCTCTTCGCGGACTTGGAAATGCTCTTGTGTTTAAAAAAGTAAAAGCAATGCTGGGCGGACGTCTTAGAGCGGCAGTTTCAGGAGGCGCAGCTCTTCCTGATGCTGTTGATAAATTCTTTGGCGCAGTAGGGATTGTCATGATGGAAGGTTACGGTCTTACCGAAACTGCGCCTGTTTTGGCTGTACGTTATTATAGTAATCCTGTTCCCGAAACAATCGGTCCTCCATTTCCTAACATGGAAATCGAAATCCGTGATATAGATTCTGGTAAAGTTTTAAAACCCGGACAAAAAGGCGTTCTGTATGCACGTGGTCCTCAGATTATGCAGGGTTATTACAAAAGACCCGAAGAAACAAGCAAAGTTATAAGCGCCGACGGCTGGTTTAACACAGGCGACATTGGGCTTAAAACATTTAAAGGCGAAGTTAAACTTACAGGCCGAGCCAAAGATACAATCGTTCTTTTAGGCGGCGAAAACGTTGAACCTGTGCCAATAGAAAATAAAATTCGTGATTCTGTTTATATTGATCATGCTGTGGTACTGGGTCAGGATCAAAAATTTCTTGCGGCTCTTATTGTTCCAAGCTTTGAAAATATCGAAGCTTATGCAAAAGAAAACAACATTACATACATGGACATAGAAAGCCTTGTAAAAACGCCGGAAATTAAAGAACTTATCCAGACAGAAATTTCTGAACGTGTAAACCGCAAGACTGGTTTCCGCGGCTTTGAATCGATTTTCCGTTCAGCTTTGGTTTCCAAACCCTTTGAAGTTGGAAAAGAGCTTTCCAGTAAAATGGACTACAAGCGCCATTATATTACAGATGCGTACAAAAAAGAAATCTCAGGGTTATTTGCTGAATAAAAAATAAAATCCTGAAATAAAAAAGCGCTGGAAAAACTCCAGCGCTTTTTTTTGGATTTTTGCGCTTTAGTGTAAAACCTTCAAAATTGATTAAAATATTGTCTTTCTGATAGTATATTTAAAAGTAAATTAATTGTATAATTTTACGTTAAGATATGGAAACACAGATAAAAACTAAAAAAAACAAGGGATTGTCTTCCCTTGCCCTATTGGCCTTTTTTGGCACAGTTGCGGTTTGTACAATTTTATCTAGTGTTATAATTATTAACGGGCTTAAAATAGAAAGGCTGCAGACAGAACAGCTTATTCTGGAAAAAGCTTACCGTATAAATGTAGTAATTTCCAAACTGCTTTATAAAACCAATTCTCTCTCTGCTCTGGTAATACACGGAAACGGAAATGTAGATGATTTTGACAGAATAGCTCCTCTTATTGCAGACGATCCTGCAGTTTTTAATGTGATTGTTGCGCCTAATGGTATTGTTTCCAATGTGTATCCCTTGACCGATGGCAACGATGCTGTTATTGGATGGGATTATTTCAGCGAAGCCGCAGGTAACCTGGAAGCTATATTTGCAATGGATTCAATGGATTTGGTACTTGCAGGTCCTTTTATTTCCGCTCAGGGCAGTAAAATTCTAACCGGCAGACTGCCTGTTTATATCGAAACTCCAGACGGAAAAAACGAATTTTGGGGATTGGTTTCTGTAGGGTTAAATTTCCCTCTGGCTTTGGATGATGTCGAGCTTGATATATTTAAAAATATGGGATTTTATTACGAGTTATGGAGAATAAATCCCGATACCAATGAAAGACAGATAATTGCAGGTTTCTTTGATCATAAATCCAACAAAAATAATTACATAGAAAAACACATTCCGCTGTTTAATGCAGACTGGTATTTAAGAGTATGGCCTATTCCTGTTTGGTATACGTATCCGCAGAACTTAATAATTATTATCTCTGGTTTAATTATCAGCCTTTTAGTTTTATTTGTAATGCAGAATAATCATGAATTAAAACAGATAAAATCTACTTTAGAAAATATTGCAAGAACTGATTCATTAACAGGCATTTATAACCGGCGTCATTTTATGGAAGAATCACAAATCAATATAGAAAGATTAAAGCGTTCGAATCTTAATGATAGTTATATAATCCTTTTTGATTTAGACAGATTTAAAAATATCAATGATACGTTTGGGCACAATACCGGCGATAAAGTTTTAACAGAAACCGCTATCCGTATAAAAGCGCTTATCCGCCCTTATGATTTATTTGCCAGATACGGCGGCGAAGAATTTGTAATATTTGCATCAAAAATAGAAAAAGACAATGTAATAGAAATGGTTGAGCGCCTTAGACTGTGCTTGTGCGAAAATGTGTTTACATTTGACAATGTCTCTCTAAATGTGTCGGCGAGTTTTGGTATAGCATTCCTGGAAAATTATGACCTTAAAAAAACCATACATAATGCGGACGAAGCTCTTTACACGGCAAAGAGAAGCGGCCGCAATATGGCTGTATTTAACGATAAATCTTAATTATTAATACTGCGTATCAATTTAACAACAATCTGCGCTGAATGTTCAGAAGCTATTGGCAGGAATTCTACAAAGCTCATTGGAGACTCCGTTCCTGCAACATCAGAAAGCGCACGTATAACAAGAAAGGGAACAGAAAAGAGATTACAACAATGAGCAATAGCCGCTCCTTCCATTTCTACAGCATCAATATCAGGAAAAACTTTTTGTACACTGGATATACGTTCAGCTTCATGCATAAATACATCGCCGGAACCAATCAGCCCGCGCCGGTGATTAAAGTCTGCAGGAAGATTTTTTTCGTTTTTTAATTCATCAACTGCATTTTCGGCAAGTTTAATAAGCTTCTCATCTGCAGAAAAAATCTGGGGCTGACCGGGAAGCTGACCCGGTGCATAATTAAAAGCGGTAACATCAACATCATGATAAACAAGTCCGGACGATATAATTGCATCTCCTACTTTTAAAGCCGGATTTATTCCGCCTGCAGAACCTGTGTTAACAATACAATCAGGTTTAAATTTTTCTATAAGCAGTGCACAGCCAACAGCGGCATTTACCTTGCCAATACCGCAGCGTAACAATGTAACATCTTTATTTTCTATCTTACCTGTAAAAAATTCAAACCCTCCAATTTTTTGGGTTTCAAATTTTCCCATAACTGCGCAGAGTAAATCCAGTTCTTTTTCCATTGCACCGATAATTCCAATCATATATTCTCCTTTATAATGGCAGGACTCCACATTGTACAGCAGTTGCGTCCGCGTTTTTTAGAAATATAAAGCGCTTCATCTGCACGGCGGATAATACTGCTTACATCTGTTGGAGTGTTCCTGTCAAATGTATATATCCCTACGCTTATGGTAACCTGAGGCAAAGGGTCGTTCCATTTTACATTCATTTCGGACACGCTTAATCTTAATCTCTCTGCAACATTCCAGGCTGTAGGTTTATCAGTGTTGGGTAAAAGAACTGTGAATTCTTCGCCTCCAAAACGGGATGGAATGTCATCTTCGCGGACATTGTTTTTTATTACCTGCGCAAGAGTTTCTAAAACTTTATCCCCGGCAAGATGACCGTAAGTATCATTAAAGTCCTTAAACTTGTCTACATCCATAACAATAACAGTAGAACAGGATGAGCTGCGTTTTGTTCTGTATACTTCTTCATTAAGCCGTGTCAGGAAAAAACCATGGTTATAAAGTCCTGTTTTTACATCACGCAGCGAATGATCATAATGCAGCAGATTCATTATTGCCTGCGAAACAAAACCCATAAGCTGCTGTAAAAACAGCAATTCATCGCGGCTGTAGCCGTCTTCAAAAATTTTTGTTCCAATAAGAATAAGTCCATATAATCCAAAAGGGCCAAGAATTGGAACGGCAATTTCGGTATTTATATCTAAATATGGTTTTACCGCATCATCATCATTTAACTGAAACGCCAAAAGCTCAAAATTAATTGGTTTGGGGTATTCCATAAAAAACTTTTCAAACGGAGTAATGCAATCTACATGAAGATCGATATTAACAGGTACATAATTTTTGTATGCCTTAATTGTTATATCTTCTTTGGTCTGAATTGGTTTCCATAAAAATGCAATAAATGAAGGCAAAAATTGATCTGATATTTGATAAACTGTTGCATCCATTATCTCGTCTATAGTAGTATGGTTAAATATATCCAGACCTTTGGTAAGAAGACTCTTATATTTCCGAATCTCACGATTAAGAGTTTCTATATAATTTATTACACCCAGCCCCTGAAGAAATGCGCGATTCTCCTTAATAACGGGTCTTTCTAAAAAATTATCATCGTCTGGTTGTGCCGGCGCTTCTTTAAGAACTTCTTCCATTAATCCTCTCAAGCTCAGGTGATCGAGTAATATTCGCTAATGGGTCTGCGCCATTCATTGTTAATATCTTTTGGCTCCCACTCAAAAATCTTCTTAATTGTAAAATCTCTCATATCCGGAGGATTATTATAATGAATTACGCCGAAACGGCCGCCGCCAATATAACAAATACTGTCATTGTTTTCCAGATTTTCCATTTCATTAATTCTTGCAAGCACGCAGTCAAAATGCACAGGACGGCCGGAATCTTTGTCTGTTATTGCAGTAGTAATATCGGTAATCTGTTTTCCGCACCAGGGGCAATCAGGAGTAGTTATGGGATTTTCCGGCATTTCCGGCGCTGTCCATTGCGGGCGTTCGTGAAGACTCACACGGCTTTTCTCGAATTTTCCGTCAGAGAATAGATTCTCCCCGCTGTTTGCTGCTGTTATTTTTTTTGCATGTTTCTGAGAATCATCTCTTCGCCCAGAAAATCGCTGGCGATTTTTACGGTTATTTCCGCCTTTTCCGCTGCTGCTCATTACGGCCACCTTCAGATGTTTTATCCATTAACTCTTTACTTAAAACAAGAGCCAATCTTTGAATCGCGGCATGGAGGTAATCCTCATCATTTATGCGCCGCTGCAGAGACTCCAGCTTTTTATTATTCAGAGCCTGTTCTAACATCATACACTCTCCGTAAAGGCTGAAGCAAGATGGGTTATTTGGCTTTCGTTATTATTTCCGCTATTTTTGATAAAAATAACGTCAAAACGAATTGCCATACTACTATATTCTCGATTTTCCAGCAGGAAATACTTAGCTGTTTTAATAATTTTTTGCTGTTTCCTTGAATTTATCCCGTATTGGAGGTTTTCTATGCCATAAACAGACCAGGTCTTTACCTCGGCAAAAACAACAGTTTCCCCGTCTAAAGCGATAATATCAACCTCGCCCGCTTTTGACCTGTAGTTTCTTGCAATTATTTTCATTCCGGCGGTTGTAAGGGCGGCAGCGGCCTGTTCTTCTCCCTTTTTTCCGCAGCTTACATTATGCATTAGTCCTTTTAAATTCAGCCGGATCTATCGCTTCTTTAATAAACAAAGTTTTTACTTCCAATAGATCGATAGTTGTTACGTTTCCTGAACCAATAACATTACCACTGTTATCGGTCAGCATCTGCACAATAGGGCGCATGGGAGCATCTGTATGTATATTGATAACTCTAGCTATTGAACTGTCATTTAAACGAACAATAGAGCCAATTGGATAAATACCCATTATTTTTGTAAAAACATTAATTACGGCAGGATCAAAACGGCGTGCATTATCTGCCAGCAGATTCTTAATTGCCTGATACCCAATCATCGAATTTCTGTAAGATTTTTTGCTTACCATTGCTTCAAAAGCATCGGCAACAGATACAATTCTTGCACCAATATCGATAGCGCTGCCGACAAGATGATCCGGATAACCCTTTCCATCCCATCTTTCATGATGATGCAGAGCTATCAAATTAACTTCGTGCGGCCCAAACAATTCTTTGGTAACAATTTTAGAAGTATGCAAAGGATGGCTTTTAATCTGATCTAACTCAGCATCTGAAAGCCCGCCTTTTTTTTCTGTAATACCCTTGGATAGTCTTAACATACCAACATCATGAAGCAATGCACCCAAAACAACATTGTGAATTTTATGATGCGGCAGCTTGAGTTCCTGAGCCATCAATGCCGAAAGAATTGCAGAGTTTACAGAACTTTTTGCCAGTTCATTGCCGGCTACTTCGCCGCCAAGAATAAAACCAACAAATTTATCTGGGTTTTCCCGCAAGTCCTGAAGCAGTTTCATGCAAATATCATCGAATATGCGCATTTGGACATCATGTCCGGTTTTTAAATCGTTAAATACTTTATTAAGCCTTTCTATAAGATTTTTATAAGCCTGATAAGGGCCGGAGTTCTGCCGGACATCACTAATGGAAAATTTTACTGCATTTTTTTGAGTATCCGGAAGATCATCAGTTTCTTCCAGAGCTTCTGCCAATTCTGCTTCTAAATCACTAAGCGCTTTGTCGGCGTCGCTTAATTCTTTTATTTCTACAAAGCTCCCTTTTGTCCTGACATAATCAATATCCCATGCCCTTAAGACGTCTATATCTCTTTGACGCAGAGGTTTCATAGCTGTTACCAGTAAATACTCACCCTCTGTATATACTGCCTCGGAGAAAGCTTGACCTACTTTTAGATCACTGGTACTAATTAACTTCATTTCTTCATCCTCAGGGAACAGAGCTTCCCATATGAGTATCGGCTAAAAAAGGGAAAAAGGTTAGAAAGTGTTTTGTGTCCTGTAATTTTTATTCTGCATCAGCGGCAGCGGCTGTACCTGTAGAGGGAACATGCGCACCTTTGGAACCTTTTTTAATGATAAGTTCCTTAATTTTTGCGCCTTTACCGATTTTTTCGCGGATATAATAAAGTTTAGCACGTCTTACCTTACCGGGGCGGACTACATCTACTTTGACGATACGAGGTGAATGAATAGGGAAGACCCTTTCTACGCCTACGCCATAAGAGATTTTTCGTACTGTAAAGGTTTTTCCAACCTTGGAATTTTTCATTGCTATAACAAGACCTCCATATATCTGAACACGTTCAGTCTTGCCTTCTACTATTTTAAAGTGAACCTTAACTGTATCCCCAACCTTAAACTGGTCAAGTTCTGTTTTCATTTGAGCGGCTTCAATGGCCTGAATTTCGTTCATCTCTTTCTCCTTAAATATTCACCAGACCTTAATCTGACTGTTCCTTAGTCAGCCGGTCAATAATGCTGTTAATTTCCTTGTTAAAAACCATATCCCCCTCTGGGGATAAATCTCTGCCGCGCTGTATTAAATCCGGTCTTTTTAACAAGGTCTTTTTTACCCTTTCTTCCAGGCGCCAAAGACGTATCTGTTCATGATGCCCGGACAGCAACACTTCAGGAACCTTGATTGTATCAAAAATCTCAGGTCGTGTAAACTGGGGATACTCCAAAAGTCCGGAAGAAAAGCTTTCTTCGTCAAGTGAGTCTGCACAGATAACGTTATCTACAAGACGGTAAGTAGCGTCAATAACTGCCAATGCTGCCACTTCTCCGGAAGATAAGACATAATCTCCAATAGAAATCTCATCATCAACGTACATATCGATGATACGCTGATCGATCCCTTCATATCGCCCGCAGATAAGAATTAATTCCTTTTCTGCAGCCAGCTCCTTGGCTAGCTGCTGATTAAACGGCTTACCTGATGGCGACAAATAAATTACTCGAGGTTTATTCCCAAAGACTTCACGCGGAGACGCGGAGACGCGGGGATCGCTGAGAGAAGATAAGGTTGAAGAAAGCACACTCTCTTCTTCTTTTATTCTCTCTGCGACCTCTGCGCCTCTACATTCCAAAGGAATGTTACGCCTCTGCGAGAACTCTTCTCCTAATACGGCCTGTAAAGCCTTTCCTAGTGGTTCGGGGAGCATTAGCATTCCAGGGCCGCCGCCATAAGGTGCATCATCGCAGGTTTTATGCTTATCATAGGCAAAATCACGGATATTTATTGCCTGATACTCGATAATTCCGCGTTTAATTGCTTTTGCCATAATAGAATTAGCAAAAAAAGCATCAGTAATTTCCGGAAATAGTGTTAATACGGTATATTTCATTCTAATATCCAAAGATTTTGAAGTAACACACTGCCTTTATCTGGGGATATTTCGGGGAAAAACTCTTTTCTTAAAGGAACGAGGCGTTTTTCTCCATTTGTTAGCTTGATCTCGACCAATTCACCGCCTCCGCCCTCGATTATATCGATTATAACGCCAATAATTTGAAAGTATTCTTCTTCCCCATATACCTCTAAGCCTTTTAGATCTTCGATGTAAAATTCGCCTTTGAATAGCGGTGCGGCTTCGTCTCGTCCTACAAGAAGCTGCGCTCCGTTTAAGGTTTTTGCAATCTCGGGGTTATTAATGCCTTCAAAATGTATTAGGACAGTAGAAACCACATTTGCAGGACTACTCTCATCAATATTGATGATACGTTCCTTCCCGTCCTTGCTGATAATTACAGATTTAAGTTTTAATATGTGTTCTATTTCGCCCGAACAAGAGCGGACTTTGACAAAACCCTTAACCCCAAAAGGAGCTCCGACAATTCCTATAATGAACTTTTCATTCATTCGCCGATTACCGTAAGGGTTTGATTTTAGTCCAATATTTCCAGAACTGTATGTTTACCGGATCTGGCGCTGGCAGCCTGAAGTACTGTCCTGATTGCTTTGGCAATCCGTCCATGTTTACCAATTACCTTGCCAACATCGCCCTCTGCAACACGCAGTTCTAAAATAGTCGATTTTTCGCCTTCTACAATATTAACCTGTACCTGAGACGGATCATCCACAAGAGATTTCGCCAGGTATTCAATCAAATCTTTTTCCATTGTGCGACCTATGTGTTACGTTATTTTACGGTAACGTTCTTTTTATTGAAGATTCTGCGAACTGTGTCACTCACAATTGCGCCTTTGGAAAGCCAAGCTTTTGCTTTAGCTTCGTCAAAAACAATTTGCTTATCTTCTGCTTCGATGGGATGATAATATCCAATTTCTTCGATGGTTTTACCGTCTCTTGGCGCCATTTTATCCATAACAACAATGCGGTAATATGGCCGTTTTTTTGTTCCAAATCTCTTGAGCCTGATAGTTGCGCTCATAAAAAGTCCTCCTGTTCCGTTTCCCGTAAACCGGGAGCTTGATTAATTAGAATTTTATAGCGGCTCAAGCGCACCGCCTGTGTAAAACAGTATAGATTTTTTCTTTTTTTTTGTCTAGTGTGATATTAAGGGAGAAAAATATGGAAAAAATAGCCAGTTTTCAGGTTGACCATCTTAGGTTAAAGCCGGGTCTTTATGTTTCACGAAGGGATGATTACGGCTCTCTTGTAATTACCACGTTTGATCTTCGTTTTAAAGAACCAAACAAAGAACCTGTTATGGATCCGCCTGCCATGCACACAATTGAACATTTGTGCGCTACTTTCTTGCGCTCTAACGAAAAATGGAGTCCAAAAATAGTATACTTTGGTCCAATGGGCTGCCGTACCGGTTTTTATACAATTCTGGAAGGTGAATACAAATCTACAGATATCCTTCCGTTAATGATTGAAATGTTCGCTTGGATCGAAAAGTTTGAAGGCACTATCCCCGGCGCATCCGCAGTAGAATGCGGAAACTGGCAGGAACAAAACCTGGACATGGCAAAATGGGAATGCCGAAGATACGCTGCACTGTTAGAAAAAGGCAACAAGGAAAATCTGGAATACCCGGCATAAACACCCTTATATTTATTACTATCTACTCCAGGGGTTAAATGTTACAACTATATCACCTCTGGAAAAAGATTTTCCATTACGTATTGTTATCCTTCCGCCGGTAACGTGAATTGAATATTCTTTTCCTCCTTCGAAATTGTGAGTGAATGAATAGCCATTCCATGTCCAAGTAGTTGATCCCTGGCTTGTCTGTCCTTCAACTCCAATAGTAGTATTTCCTCCTGGTATTTTGATTGCAGCAACTCCCCAGCCAGTTACCTTCCAATCAACATCAATCCCATTATATGAAACAGGCCGAACAGTGCTTCCTGCTCCAGACCAATATAATGTAACAGTTTCTGCTTCGGGTAATAAATCATCAAAAACCATTACTTTATTTGAACATGCAGCAAAAACAAATAATAATGGTAAAAAAACAATACAGAAAAAAAAGTTCTTTTTCATAGAACCCTCCTAATATAATTATGATGCTATAGATGGAATATATCAATTATTATTGAAATTGGCTATACTCATGTTGTTAGAGGCAGATACCATTCCCTAAAATAACATATTCCTGTACAATGCCTATATGTCAGAATTAACAGAATATTGTCCTGCAGAGCAGTACTCAGGAAAAGCGACAATGGAAAAAATCACCTCGCTGGCAAAACGGCGCGGTTTTGTTTTTCAGTCATCAGAAATTTACGGAGACCAAAACGGCGCGTGGGATTACGGCCCTTTAGGCATTGAACTTAAAAACCGCATTGCCGGCGCGTGGTGGAAAGAAATGACCCAGCTTCACGATAATATCGTAGGGTTAGATGCAGCTATATTGATGCATCCGCGCACATGGGAAGCTTCGGGTCACGTCGAAAATTTTACCGATCCTTTAGTCGATTGTAAAAAATGTAAATCCCGTTTCCGCGCGGACATGATCCCCGAAGAAAACCTGTCTGCAAAAAAATGCCCGGACTGCGCCGGCGAATTAACAGATACCCGCAAGTTCAACCTGATGTTTAAATCAAACATTGGCCCTGCAGAAGATACTGCAAGTATTATTTACCTTCGCCCGGAAACCGCGCAGGGTATTTACGTAAACTATAAAAATATTATTCAGTCCAACAGAATGAAAATTCCGTTTGGCATTGCGCAGATTGGAAAAGCATTCCGCAACGAAATCGTTACCAAAAACTTTATTTTCCGCACCTGCGAATTCGAACAGATGGAAATGCAGTATTTTGTAAAACCTGGCACAGATGAAATAGAATTTAACGAATGGAAAAAACAGCGCTGGGCATACTACGAAAAACTTGGCGTTAAAATGGATCACCTGCGCTGGCATCAGCACGGGCCGGATGAACTTGCGCACTATGCAAAAGATGCTTACGACATTCAGTACTTGTTCCCAATGGGCTGGCGCGAACTTGAAGGCGTGCATAACCGCACCGATTACGATCTTGGCCGTCACTCAGAATACTCGGGCAAAGATATGCAGTACATCGATCAGGACAATAATAACGAACGCTACACACCATACATTATCGAAACTTCTGCCGGGCTTACACGCAATGTATTAATGATTCTCTGCGATGCTTACGACGAAGAAAAAGTTGCCGACAAAGGCGATGCCGATGATATTCGCACAGTGCTTCGTTTTCATCCTAACCTTGCACCGATTACTGTTGCAGTCTTGCCGTTAATGAAAAAAGACGGGCTTGCAGAAATGGCGCAGGACATTCGTAAAGAACTGCAGGAAGATTATGCCACTGATTACGATCAGGCTGGCGCAATTGGAAGGCGTTACCGCAGGCAGGACGAAGCAGGTACTCCATTCTGTGTCACTGTAGATTATCAGTCCAAGGAAGACGGAACAGTTACACTGCGCTTCCGTGATTCTATGGAGCAGATACGCGTGCCAAAAGCAGAACTCGCCATGAAACTGCGGCAGGAAATTAAGGGATATAAACGCATTAAATAATGTCGTTCTTAACGGTTTGTCTTAATCCTACTTTGCAAAAAACTCTTAGTTTTCCTTCCGTTACACCTGACGCGGTTAATCGTACTGCTGTTCACCGCCTTGATGCAGGCGGGAAAGGAATTCACGTAACCCGTGTTTTAAATCAATTGGGAAAAGAAGCTGTACATCTTACACACCTTGGCGGTGAAATGAAGCCGCTGTTTTTGTCGCTGTGTGAACCTACCGCCGAGCGGGCATTAGCGAGCGAGGGTTCCCGCTCGGTGCAAGACGGGCTTGCCATAAACTGGGTGGAAAGCAATTCGCAAATCCGCTTTTGTTACACTGTTATTAACGAAAGCAACGGTGAAGTCACAGAACTTGTAGAGGAAGCTGAACCAGTAGGCTCTCAAACCGAAACACGCCTACTTGAGAAATTCGATTCTCTGCTTTCTGGAAGCTCTATTCACTGTTTAATCATCTCCGGCACAAAAGCGGCAGGGTACTCTGATACTGTAATTCCTGAAATGGTACGCAAAGCAAAAGAAAAGGGATTATTTGTTATTCTTGATATTAAAGGCAGCGATTTAAAAGAAAGTCTGAAATATGAACCAGATATAATCAAACCTAATCTTGATGAATTTATTAGTACATTCAGGTTTGGAATAAACGGAACACATGATCTAATTTTGGATATTGCTAAAAAATATAAATGCCGCATTATCTTAACCAATGGCAGTCAGAAAATACTTGTTATCGGCTGTGCCGCAAACAGCGAAGTTAATTATTTTGAGGTTGATCCTGCCGTTTGTGCAGATGGCCGGGTTATTAATACCACCGGCTGCGGAGATGCATTTACAGCAGGGCTTGCGGCAGTGCTGTTTCCCGATGGAAACCGGAAAAATGCAGCGGATTTTAAAACAGCGATTAACGAAGGAATAAGATGCGGCGCTTTGAATGCAGGGCTTTTAAAACCCGGAACTATCCGTTAAGTTCAGCACCTTTAACCGCCAAATTTGCCGCTTCTTCAAACTCACTGTGTAAAAGGCAGACCGCAATATGATCCAAAACAGAATCTATATGGTGCGGCCATTTTTGCAGTTTTATTTCTTTTAAAATGGCTTTTGCAGCCTGTTTATCCAGAGCATCGCATGCGCTTTTTATATCGATTAATTTTTCGTGTAAAAAGGTTATATCTCCGGCGGTAACATCTGTATCACCCGTTTCTTCCGCCAGTTTATATTTTTTAATTAAAAATTTAAGCGAATTGATAAACATATGAGTTTCATCTGTAAGCATGTTAAGATTCCGGTCTTTGCCCGCCAGCTCCAATTTAAATGCAGCGGCGGACAGCTCCTTTTCGCCGACATTGGCAAGAGCGCTTTTCATTCCATGAACAGTAATAATGTACATATACAGCTCTTCATCTGTAAGTCTATTTATTTTTGGGTTAAGATCCTCAAGCACTCTTAAGGCGCTTTCGGCATCCCGGACAAAATACTTTTCAATATCAGAAGTCCTTGTTTTATTTAATACATCATCTTTGAATTTTTTTTCTTTATGTTCACGGCGGGCTGCTTCAATAACTTCCCGCGGCTGTTTATTTTTGATTAAATCGTTTAAAACTAAATTCAATTCGCGCGAATCTATTGGTTTTGAAATAAAGCCGTCAAAACCATTGCTTAAAAACATTTCCTCCCTGCCAATTAAAGCGTTAGCGGTTAATGCAATTATGCTGCCTGTATACCCGCTTTCCCGTATGATTTTTACCGCTTCTATTCCATCCATCTTCGGCATCATATGATCCATGAAAATAATATCGTATATATTGCCGCTTTTAATTTTGTCGATTGCATCAAATCCGCTGTAAACCACATCAATATTCAGTCCATACGGCGATAACATGCCTTTTGCGACATATATATTCGATTCAACATCATCCACAACAAGAACAGTGCCATAAGGCATGTATTCACGCAGAAATTGTGTTTTTTTGGTAATAGCCGTGCTTTGGAAACGAAACTTTTTCAGGTTTTCCGCTAATTCAAGACCGCAGACTGCAGTACCTATACGTGTTTGAGGAATCCGTACTGTAAATACAGACCCTTTGCCCACTTCACTTTCTACTGTCATCTCTCCATTCATTAGGCTGACCAAACGCTGAGTTATACTCATTCCCAAACCAGTACCTACAGTTGTCCTGTTTGCTTCAACATTAAACCTGGTGTATTCATCATAAAGTTTTTTTATCTGCTCTTCTGTCATACCCTGGCCGGTATCGCTTACACGGAAGACAACCATTATATTTTCGCTTTCTGAATTTTCTGAATATATGGAAAGTTCAACTGTTCCTTGATCTGTATATTTAAAAGCATTGGAAAGTATATTATTAAGTACTTGTTTAATGCGAAGTTCATCGCCGAACATTTCTATGGGGGTATTTTCATCTACAAGCAGAATAAATTCTATCGGTTTGCTTTCGTAACGCAGGCGGATTAACTGCGCTGTATCATTTACAAGACTTGGAATATCATATTTAACAGGAATTAATTCCAGTTTTCCAGCTTCGATTTTTGAAAGATCCAGAATGTCGTTAATTATATTTAAAAGTAAATCGCCGGATTCATATATTTTTTGGAAAGCTTCTTCTGTTTCCGGCGTAAGAATTTCATCACGAAGCTGGATTTCGGTTATACCCAAAATTGCATTCATTGGAGTGCGTATTTCATGGCTCATTACTGCCAAAAATGCGCTTTTGTACTGGCTGCTGTGCTCGGCATATTCTTTTGCGGCTATTAGTTCCGTCATATCAACAGAGTGCTGAATGTGAACTGTTTTCCCGTCTGACCAGTTGATGTATCTGTCAACATTACGATAAATATGATTTGTTAATGTACTGTGTTCTTCCCATATAATTACCTGATCCGGGTCTGTTTCAAGTTTGTGACATGGGCAAAAATCGCATCTGTCATCCAGATTGCTTTGAAGAACTTTATAACACAAATGCCCGACACAATTGCCTTTTATCTGGTAATGCTGTTTCATTGTATTGTTCATAAAAAGAATTTCATTTGTTTCGGGATCAGTAACATATATCATTGTATCCAATCCGTTCATGATATTACTTATATTGGCAAGCATATTTTTCTCTGCTATTGCATTGTGCGCTATTTGATCCGCTTTATTGATTTCTTCCATCATTTTTTCCAGCTTGCGCTCGACATCTTTGGAGATATATCTTGCAATCAATACACAAGCAACAAAAACAACAAGCGTTATAAATGCTCCGCTAAGAATAAACAGCCAGATTTTATTTGTTTCTTCTATTGTAAAGTATGCTTTGCAAAACATTCCAACAACTTCGTTATATGCGCCGAATATTGGAAAAAATATAGCAATTGCGTTTCTGTCCAGAAGCTGCATCTCTCCCATGTAGGAATTTCCTGTGAGAACTATATTGCTTATATGTTCTGGAGCGCTTGTACCAAGCGCGTATGTTCCGTCATCATTTAAAAGTGTTGTAGCAACACGCTCGTTATTTAAGAAAACAGCATTTTCGCATTCTGTAAGCCTTTTTAACCTGTGGGTAAAATCCTGGTCATCCAGTCTGAATCCCAATGATACAATGCCGATCAGGTTCATATCGGTATCATATATAGGCGCACCTGCGTATGCGCCAAGACGTACAGTAACGCCCTGCGCCACATACGATTCACTGTTTCCGCTTTTTGCCTGTTTAACATGAGGCAGATGTATAAGACTGTCACCGTATATATACGGCTCGTGGGTTCTTACAAGAACCATGCCTTCGCTGTCAAGAATTGTACAGTAATCAATCTTTGCCAATAACTGAAGCGCTCTTGATGTATTAAGAATTCTTTCTCTGTCATTATACAGCATGGCTTCTATCAAGTCGGGGTTAATTGCCATTCCAAGAGCTGCAATAAGCGCATTTGCTTTTAAATTATCAATCTCATTTTCTGCAACCATTGCTGCAACATTAATTTTATTATACATTGCATTATTTAATTCCCTGTTATAAAGAAGGATGGAAGAAATCAGAATGATTACGCAGCATCCTATTGTCAGTAAAATCATGGGAATTAAAACTTTTTTTCTGATACCTGTATTACTTTTCAAGGCTTTCCTCTGCTTCGAACGCTTTTACCGCCGCTTTTTTAAATGCGCTGTGTAATATATCCATTGCTATCTCATCCAACACAGCATTTATATTATCTGGCAGTGCGTTCTGTTTTATTTCATCAAGTATTTCTTTAGCTGTATTTTTATCAAATGTTTCACATGCCTTTTTTAATTCCTGTAATTTTTCCCGCAGGTAAAGCAGGTTTTCTTCTGATATTTTATCATTACTGCTGATTTTTGCCTTGTTGTTTGCTATTGACAGCTTTAATTTAGCTGTTAAAACCTGCAATGCAGTTATAAATGCCGGAGTTTCATCGGACATTACTGTAAAATCCCGTTCTAAACCTGCTTTCTCCAGTCTGTACGCCATTTCGGATAAATCTTTTTTATCGATAACTGCAAGAACGCTTTTCATCCCGTGAACAACTATTGTATAAGTCTCAAGTTCATTGTTATCCAGTTCGTTTAATTTATTTTTAAAATTTTCAAGAACATTCACAGTGTTTTCGGCATCCCGGATAAAAACAGTTAAAACTTCAAGATTTACAGGTGTTTTACTTATTTGCAGATTTTTTTCATACTGATTCCGCCGCGCTTCTTCTACAACTTCCGGCGGTTTTTTATCACGGATAAATTCATTTAATAAATGGTTTAATTCGCGCGAATCAACCGGCTTGGAAATAAAACCGTCAAAACCATTTTGTTTGAACATCTCCGCCCTGCCGACCAATGCATTGGCAGTAAGCGCGACTATGCTGTGCGTATAACCCATTTCGCGCAGAATTTTGACTGTTTCCATGCCGTCCATTTTCGGCATCATATGATCCATTAATATAATATCGTAAATTATTCCGTTCTTGACATTCTCTATCGCATCAAATCCATTGGTTGCTGTTTCGATTTTTAACCCATATGGCATAAGCATTCCCTTGGCAACATAAAGGTTAGATTCTACATCGTCAACAATAAGAACATGACCATAGGGCATATATTCGCGTAAAAACTGCGATTTTTTTGCAATTGAAGTGCTTTGAAAGTCGAAATTCCGCAGTTTTTCCGAAAGTTCAGGTCCGCAGACATCGGCTCCTGCAAGAATTTGCGGAATACGTATGGTAAAAACTGATCCAACACCAGGTTCGCTTTTAACATCTATACTGCCATTCATTAAATCTACAAGGCGTTTTGTAATGCTCATTCCAAGACCCGCTCCAACTTTGGTGCGGTTTGTTCCCAAATTAAAACGGGAATACTCATCAAAAAGCCTGGTAAGCTGATTCTCTGACATTCCCTGCCCTGTATCGGTTACGCAAAAAACAAGAGTTGCATTGCCGTCCTGCTCCTTTTCTGCAGAAACAGAGAAATTAACAGTACCTTCATCTGTATACTTAAATGAATTGGAAAGTATATTATTTAGAATCTGTTTAATTCGCAGTTCATCGCCTATTAAATCGACAGGTGTGTTCTCATCTACCTTTAAAGTAAAATTGACAGGTTTGCTTTCGTAGCGCAGCCGGTTTAATTGCGCAGTGTCGTTAATAAGGCTTGGTATGTCATATTTTACAGGAACTATTTCCAGTTTTCCGGATTCAATTTTGGAAAAGTCCAGAATATCATTTATAATATTAAGCAGTAAATCACCGGATTCATAAATTTTATTGAATGCTTCTGAAGTTTCCTGCGGCAGATTTTCTTCCTGCAGCTGGATTTCTGCAATTCCCAGAATTGCATTCATTGGTGTGCGAATCTCGTGGCTCATATGCGAAAGGAATATGCTCTTTGAACGATTGCTTTGTTCTGCCTGATCTTTTGCAGTTATTAATTCTGTTATGTCTACAGACTGCTGTATATGAACCAATTTACCATTTGGCCAGTTAATGTATCTGTCAACATTGCGGTAAATATTATTTGTTACTGGATTAAGTTCTTCCCAAATAACTGTCTTTCCTGGGGTTTCGTCAAGTTTAAAACAAGGGCAAAAGCTGCATCTTTTTCCTTTGTCTTTCTGTAAGATTTTATAGCATAATTGCCCGACACAGGCGCCTTTGATGCCGTAATGCTGTTTCATTATGTCATTCATAAAAAGAATTTCATATGTTGCAGGATCTGTAACGTAAATCATGGAATCAATACTGTTCAGAATGCTTTCCATGGAATGAATAGAAACATTTTTATGTTTGTTTACTTCATTTACTTTTTTAATTGCAATAATTAGTGAAATTAACATGATAGTTAAAACAAAGGTAAACACAGCAAGATAAGCCGCTCCAATACGCCACGGACGCTGAGCCTCCGCAAGCTTTGTACGGTAATCATAGGTTTTGCGCATCCATTGATCCGATATTCCTTCTTTGTCAATAAAACGCAGCGCTTTATCTATTACGGAACTTAAAATAACCTCATCTTTATTAAAGCCGAATGTAGCTTCGTATGATTGGTCAAAAATAATATTTGTTTTATAATCCAAAAGTTCACGGTAATTTGTCAGCATTAGAAGATGATGCCGGCTTGCCATTATAAGGTCTACTTCGCCGCGGTCAAGCGCTTCTATTGCAGCATCAAAATTGTCATACTCTATCATTCCTGTATGATCGGCAAACCAGTTCTTAAATGATGCAGAATAGGCAGTATTCCCTATTAAACCGACATTCAGGTGCATAATTTCATTAATTTTAATATTTGGAAAATCCAGCTTGGAAATTAAAGCATAATTATCCTTAAACAGCATTGTCTTCGGCCATAAAAAACGGTTCTCGCGTTCCGGAATGCGGATAAGCTCTGTACCCAAAGCTGCTTCTCCGCTCTCCAGCATCTGCATCATAACAAACGGAGATTCTTCGGCATTATTAATACGGTTAAATGAAAGTCCTGTAAGTATTTCAATATTTTGCAGTATATCAATAGCAATTCCCTGCCATTGGTTTTCGTAAACATTATAAAAGCTAACCGGATAATTGCTGTATTCTGCAATAAACGGAATAATTCTATTGTTTCTGATATAAGTTTTTTCTTCTTCGGTAAGCTGCAAAAAAAGTTTTTGTTTTAAATATTCCAGATACCCCTGATTATACAAAGCGGTAAGATAACGAAGCGCACCTGCATCTAAAGCTTTTTGCACAATATTAATTATGGGTTCAAGTTCTGGATTTTGTGTTGTTAGCGAAACAGGACTGTAAATCAGCGGAAAAAAATCTTTGGTTATAACGTCTCCGTAATTATCAAAAGAAGCTTCTGTCCAGTCATCATTAAAAAAAGCATCAGCCTCGCCGCTCTGAAGCATTCTGTATATTTCATCGGTATTTCCTGCCAGCACGACTTCATATGTTCCAGGTTCAAGATGCTGTATAACTTTATTAATAGTGGTAGTTCCGCTTATAAACGCATACCGTAAAGGACGCGCCTGTGCAATATATTCAAGGGGAAGACTGTTTTCCAGCCGGAAAGACTTAACCATATTTTGAGCAATGGCAGTTGTCATAAAATATGTTTTACGGCGTTCTTCTGTTGGTGTCATGTGCCCTGTAAAATCAACCTCATAACTTGCAAGTACATCAAGATACTCATCCCATGTCACAAATCTTGGTTTGAACGGAATGCCGAATAACCCGGACAGCCATTCGCATAATAGAAAAGACCATCCTCTTATTTCTCCGTCTTCGTTATAAAATGCCTCGGTGGACGGAAGCACACTGAAAACATAGTATTTATTCTCCCTTTCCAGTACTTGTCTGCGGAGAATTTCTACAGCGGCAATTTCCTGTTCTGTTATTCCGGGAATACTGTTTAATGTTTGAAATACAGCAATTTCGTAAGAAGCGATTTCAGATTTGTTTGAACAGCCGTAAAAATTAAATGCGGTTAAACAGAGAAACAGAAGTGCATTAATTTTTATGATCTTCATTTAACCCTTATCCTGAATCTTTAGTTTGGTACAAATTCCTTTTCACACTCAAGAAAAACATTTACAAGTTCCGGATCAAAATGAGTTCCGCTGCTGTTTTTTATTATTTCAACTGCTTCTGAATGCGCAAAAGCTTTTTTATACGGCCGTTCCGATACAAGCGCATCGTAAACATCGGCAAGCGCCATAATGCGCCCCTGAAGCGGTATATCTGTGCCTTTTAAACCATAAGGATAACCTGTTCCATCCCACTTTTCATGATGATAACCTGCAAATAATTTTGCATACTGAAGAAACGCTTTGTCGCCGGACTCGGCTATAATGCCATCTATGATCCGTTCCCCTTCGCCTGCATGAGTTTTAATTATTTCGAATTCTTCCGGCGTTAATTTTTCGGGCTTGTTTAAGATTACGTCTGCTATGCTAATCTTTCCAATATCGTGCAAACGTGCAGATGCAACGGCAACATCACAATCCCACTGACCTATCTCATCAATATATATTCTGCGTTTTAACATTGTTTTTATTAATAGTTCGATATATGTTGTTGTCCGTTCAATATGACTGCCTGTCATCTTGTCGCGGTTTTCTACCATGTTTGCCAGTACAAAAACGATGCTGTTTTTTAATTTGTTTAAACTTTCTGTGCGCTCCCGGATGATATTTTCAATCTCCATATGGGTTTTTATGCGATTAAGCAAAACTGGTTTGGAAAATGGTTTTGAGATAAAATCGATGGCGCCTTTTTCGAAGCCAAGAGATTCGGTAGAAGTATCATTGCGGCTTGTTAAAAAAATGACAGGAATACTGTATAACTTATTGTTTGATTTTAACAGTTTTAGCGCCTCAAAACCGTCCATTTCGGGCATCATAATATCCAGCAGAATTAAATCCGGAGTAATTTCTTCTAACAGTTCAAACATATTAGAAGCAGACGGCATTGTAAATACACGATAATAATCAGATAAAGCCTTGTCTGCTGATAATAAATTAACATTATTGTCGTCAACTACAAAAATTGTTTTCAAATTATCCATATCTTATCCTGCACAACTAATTAAAAAAATACATAATTAGTATATTTATTCCATATATTGTAACACAGTATATGGAACTTAGATAGAGATTTTTTTACTCACTTTGCGAGAAAAACAGTTCCTTTTTGACTTCCGTTTGCCAGAGCTTCTATACAGCGGAATTTTCCGCCGTCTGTTAGAATTGTTGGTATGCCGTAAGACAATGCTAATTTGGCAGCATCCAGTTTTGTGGCTATTCCGCCGGTACCAAAGTTATTTGTAGTTCCAATAGTTATACTTTTACGGATTTCATCAATATCGTGTACTTCTTCTACAAGAACTGCCTGAGAAAATTCTTTTGGGTTATTGTTATATAATCCATCGACATCGCTGAAAAGTATTAAAAGATCGGCGCTCCACAAAATTGAAGAATGAGCTGCCAGTGTATCATTGTCGCCTATTTTTATTTCTTCTACAGAAACAGTGTCATTTTCGTTGATTACAGGAATAACCCCTTCATCCACCAGAGTAAAGAGAGTATTACGCATATTCAATGTTCTGTTTGTATCGTTAAAATCTTCGCGTGTTAAAAGAATCTGCGCAATCTGCAGGCCATATTGATTAAAAGAGCGCCGCCATGCGCCCATTAGCTCTACTTGTCCGACTGCGCATAATGCCTGCCTATAATGTATATCCTTTTTGCGCGCCCATTTATCCATGGTAGAAAGTCCTGCTACCTGTGCGCCGGAAGAAACAATGACAATCTGTTTGCCTTTTTTAATGAGCGCCGCAGATTGTTCAGCAAACTCCGCTAAAAATGCAGAGTTTATCTTTCCATCCTTGCCAGCCAGGGTATTGGAACCTATTTTGAAAATTATCTTTCTTGCATCTTCCATTAATTGCGCTATCATGCTGATTTATGTCCTTGTTTGCCCATTTCCTGTTATAAGGTACTTTATTGTTGTTAGCGCATCAAGACCCATAGGACCCCTAACATGGAATTTTTGGGTGCTTATCCCCAGTTCTGCGCCAAAACCAAACTGTCCGCCGTCTGTAAAACGCGTTGATGCATTTACATATACGCAAGCCGAGTCCACTCTGCTGCGGAAATTATCCGCTGATTTTAAATCATTGGTAAGAATTGCTTCTGAATGTTTTGTTCCATATTGATTGATGTGCGTTATTGCTTCATCACAGGAGTTAACTGTTTTTACAGCAAGAATATTGTCTAAAAACTCTGTTCCCCAGTCTTCTTCAACTGCGTCTTTTAAAACTAAATCCGGAATGGATGTTTTTGCGGCGGTAATAACAGCTTTGGATGCTGCATCACAGCGCAATTCTGCTTTTCCTGCAATTTTTTCCGCCAGTTTGGGCAGAAATACATCAAGAACATCTTTATGCACCAATAGAGTTTCTGCAGAATTGCAAACTCCGGGTTTTTGAATCTTTGCGTTTAAAATAATTTCTATTGCATTGTTTATCTCTGTTTCCGTTCCCAGGTATGACGGCTCAACATAAATATGGCAGTTGCCTTCGCCGGTTTCTATAACAGGAACCCGCGCGTTTTCTACAACACGGCGGATTAAATCATGTCCGCCTCTCGGTAAAACAACATCGATATAATCGCGGGCTTTTAGTATTTCGTCAACTTCGTCTCTATTACCTGATTGCGCTAATGCAACTGCGTCCGCTATTCCGCCGCCGCTGTTTAAACCTGTTTTGATAATATTAACAAGTATTTTGTTCGATTCCAGCGCTGATGAAGATCCGCGCAAAAGTATGGAACATCCTGCTTTATACGCAAGAGCGGCACAGTCTACCGTAACATTTGGACGCGACTCATAAATAATTGCAGCCACGCCTATTGGTACTGTTACTTTTTCTATTTTTAAACCGTTTGAAATAGTCCAGCCTGCTTGAACCTTGCCTATTGGGTCTTCCTGTCTGATTACTACTTCTACACCTTCGATTATTCCGCTTATCCGCTTATCGTTAAGAAATAAACGATCTACAAGACTCTCTTTCATGCCGCTCTTGCGCACTTTTTCTACATCGCGTTCATTTGCTTCCAGTATTTTTTTTCTGTTTTTGTCTATTTCTGCAGCGGCGGCGGCAAGAGCTCTGTCTTTGGCAGCCCGGTTTTCTGCCGCCAGTTTTACCTGCGCCTGTTTTAGGGAAACAAAAATTGATCCAAGAGAGTCTGCCATATTATAGATTTTCTTCCTTTTTGGCTTCTGCACGATCTTTAATATCAGCAATGCCGATAAATACTGCTATTAATCCAAATAAAACAGCAATTACAGGAATACCGCCGCGAAGAAAAATAAGGACATCGTCTTTCCAGCCAAGTCCAAAACCAAAAATTTCCGGAGGTAAAACCGCAAAAACAGCGGCAATTATAATAATAAAACCAAGAATTAATGCTTTCATTTTTTCTCCTTTTTCCTGAATTGGTAAAAATTAAGTATTCCGGGATTGCTTATAAACCATAATTGCAAAAGCACAGATAAAAAAAGTCATCCTGATTGACGGCAGAATAAAAGATATTAACGGAACCGACCCTATAACTAAAATTTCTCCGCCCGTTATGCCAAAATCATTAAGAACAGAATACACAGTTTCTATATATGCAACAATTGTTCCGAAAATAACCAGCATCCAGGCCGCATCTCTTATTTTCGGCCATAATAAAATCGCAAGAAATGCCGCAACAGCGCCTAAAATGAGCTGACTGGATACAAAAATTGTTTGTCCTGCGTCCATTATTCGATTATCTTTAATATATGAGAAAAGATCAAGCTATTGGAAGAGATATAGACAATTACGAATTTAATAAAGCTGCATTGGATGCTGCGCCTATCGGTGTTGTTATCTTTGATGAATCTATACAAATAATTGAATGTAACAATACTATTCTGAATTTGTTAAAGACAACAAAACAGCATTACGTTGATCATTTTTTTGATCTGGCTCCTGTATTTCAGCCGGACGGAGAAAATTCAAAAACAAAAGCATTCGAAGCTGTAAAACGTGCATTCAACGGAGAAAATCCTACATTTGAATGGACATATCTATCAAGCAAAGGAGAATTAATTCCATTCGAAATTACGCTGACACGTACAAAGTTTAAGGGAAAATATGTAGGACTAGGTTATCAATATGATCTTAGGCATATCAGGCAGATGACAGAAGAAATTAAAAAGAAGAGCGAACTGTTACAGGAAGCAGTTACAAAAGCAACTGCCGCAAACAAGGCAAAAAGTGAATTTTTATCCAACATGAGCCACGAAATGCGCACACCCATGAATGCCATTATAAACATGACAGTTATTGCAAAAAAATCTTTGGATATAGAACGGAAAAATTATGCACTGGAAAAAATCGGCGAAGCTTCGACTCACTTGCTTGGTGTAATAAACGATATATTAGACATGTCAAAGATTGAAGCAAACAAGTTTGAACTGGTTCCCATCAAATTTTATTTTGAAAAAATGATAGAAAGCGCTGTAAATGTCATTAACTTCCGCGTAGAAGAGAAACAGCAGAAACTGATTGTTCAAATTGATAAAGAAATTCCAAAAATTTTATGGGGCGATGACCAGCGTATTTCCCAGATTATAACAAACCTTTTAAGCAATGCAATAAAATTTACTCCGGAAAACGGTTCCATAAAACTTGGCGCACATTTGTTAAACGAAGATAAAGGCATTTGTACTATTCAAATTTCTGTTACCGATTCAGGGATTGGCATTGATAAAGAGCATCAAAAACATTTGTTTCAGTCTTTTCAGCAGGCAGAGACAAGTACGGCGCGCAAATACGGCGGTACAGGTTTGGGTCTTTCCATTTCCAAAAACTTTGCAGAAATGATGGGCGGAGAAATTTGGGTGGAATCAAAATACGGCGAAGGTTCCACTTTTTCCTTTACTGTTAAAGTACAGCATTGCCTGCGCGAATGTTTTGAAAATTCAGAAAAAAATGAAAAGAAAACCGAAGAAAAGAAAAATAATTTTGCAGGTCACAGAATTTTATTGGCAGAAGACATGGAAATTAACCGCGAAATAGTATTGATGCTTCTGGAATTTACAAATCTGGAAATTGACTGTGCAGAAAACGGACTGCAGGCAGTAGAGATGGTAATAGAAGAACCATCAAGATACGAAATGATTTTTATGGATGTTCATATGCCGGGAATGGACGGCTACGAAGCAACACGGCTGATACGCGCTTTTGAAGCAAAGGTTCAAGCCGGTTCGGTTACTGCCGCAGGAAAAACCCAAAGCGATAATAGGAATTTACCCAGGCGAATTCCTATTATCGCAATGACTGCAAATGTTTTTAAAGAAGATATAGTCCACTGCATCGAAGCTGGAATGGATGGTCATCTTGGCAAACCTTTGGATCTGGAAATGATTATGGAAAAATTGCGTTTTTATCTGGGAGATGAACAAAATTAAACTGCAAGTTCTTTAACTGCAAAAACAACCGTATGATTAAGTTCATCTAAATTTTTCCGCTTAAGAACAACAAGCTGAAAAATAGCAGATTCAATAAAACTGTAAAGATAATCATGCAGTGTTCTAATATTGCATTTTTTTAATTCTCCGGATTTAATGCCTTCTATCGCCATGGACGATAATGTTCTGTGAAGCCTTACAGTTCTTCTGCGCACTCTGTCTTCGGGGTTAGCGTCGCTTTTTGATAAATGCAGAAGGTAATCAAGCACAACACATAAAAGCTGACGGTTTTGTTCCAGTTGTTTAATAACAGATAAAAGCACTTTGGTAATTTTTTCCACGCTGCTTAAAGAATCGTCGGAGCGTATTATATTTATTTTTTCTTCTACGCTAAGCAGAAGCTGCTTAATGCTGTAAGAAAATATTTCTTTTTTATTTTTAAAGTAAAGATATAGTATTGTTCTGGTTATTCCGCACTTATCCGCTATTTTCTGAAATGTTGCGTTCTCGAATCCGTCATCCATAAAAACAGCAAGAGCTTTTTCCAGTATTTTTTGACGCCTTTTATCGTGTTCAACCGCAATTGCCATTTATTCTCCCTTGATTATCAGAATACATCATATTCAAAGAAAAAGGAAGGAATTGCACCGCTGCTTATTTCGCGGCAGGAGTCTGCCTTTTTGCCGAAAAAACTTTCAAATCCGCTGTGGTCGGTTATTACTGCTAATTTCCAGCCGGAAAACCGGGAAGCGAGATTTGCCATTTCTTTGTATATCTCTTCTGCCGCAGGCTGTGAACCCAGCCGCTTGCCATAAGGAGGATTTGTAACCAAAAAGCCAGGATCAGAAAAAGGTGATTTAGCCTGCATCATGGGAAGAACCTTAAAATCGATACCTGTTTCTTCGCTGTTTAAAGAACGAATTCCATGCTGAAGAGCGCGTCCTTCTGCAATATCACGCAGGCGTGCAGCATTTGAAGATGCGATGGAAACAGATCGCAGATCTTCATCGCTTCCTGCAATCCGTACAAGACGGCTAAAATCAATTTTTGCGCGGAACTCTTCGCGGACTAACTTTTCTGTATCATTATCTGCAATTGATAAATCCTGAATGGCAAAATCTCTGCCAAGACCGGGAGCCATATCCCATGCATACATAGCCGCTTCTATTAAAATGGTGCCGGAGCCGCAAAAAGGATCATAAATAGGGAATTTTCGTTTCCAGCCGGATAAAAGTAAAAGCGAGGCAGCAGTTGTTTCTCTAAGAGGAGCTGCACCTCCTTCGCTCCGGTAACCTCTTTTAAATAACGGGTCGCCGCTTAAATCCAAAAGCAGGGAAACGATGTCTTTTTCTATATATACGCGGACTTCCGCTGTTTTTACAGGCTGGTTAACTCCGGATTCTGGAAGACGGTTCATTTTATATTGATTACAAAGGCGCTGCGCGGCTGCTTTATGTACAATTGCCTGTATACTGGTTTCTGCTTTTAATAAGGATCGATTAGTGCGAACCTTTACAACTTTAAGTCCCATTCCCTCCGGCACAAACTGTTCCCACGGCGTATTGTTGGTTCCTTCAAAAAGAACATCAAAATCTGCCGCTTTAAAGCTGGCAGTTTCCAGCAGTACGCGATCCGCCGCGCGAAGACCTATCAATGCCTGATATAACTCTTTGATACCTGCATAAAACCGCACTTTGCCGTACAGGGAAGCATCAACTTTTATACCCATTTTGCGTAATTCGTTTGATACTACTTTTTCTGCGCCGACCGCGCATAACGCAACTGCGGTTTTGATATTATTCATTATTTTCATTTTAACACAGAGTAATGCAAAGAGTCTCGTACTTTTACCGGAATCTGCAAATTATCAGAATAATCCCAAAAAATCAAACTAATGATTTAAAGGATTCTATTATTTTATGAAAAACTGTCATACAACTCTGTCATGCAGCTATTAATAAGACGATAAGTAATTACACATAACTTTTTTGGAGGAACAATGACATACGGTTATATTAGAATCAGCACTGACAAGCAAACAATCGACAACCAGCAGTATGAAATTGAGCGGTTTTGTTCTACAAATAATCTAAAAATCGAACAATGGATCAAAGAAACTATCAGCGGAACAAAATCACCAGAAAAAAGGCTTTTAGGCCCGCTTCTTGCAGAAGTAAAAGCAGGCGATTTAATCATTTGTTCGGAATTATCAAGGCTTGGCAGAAGCCTCTTTATGATTATGTCGATTCTTAATCATTTAATGCTGAGAGATGTACGAATCTGGACAATAAAAGATAATTATAGATTAGGTGATAATATTCAATCAAAAGTTCTGGCATTTGCTTTTGGTTTATCGGCAGAAATTGAAAGAGAGCTTATTTCCCAAAGAACTAAAGAAGCTCTTGCGCGGAAAAGATCAGAAGGTATGGTACTAGGAAGACCCAGCGGAAAAAGAAATTCGCGTTTAAAGCTTTCCGGTCTTGAACAGGAAATAACCGGGCTTCTTGACAAACAAGTTTCAAAATCTGAAATAGGACGAATGTACGGGGTAAACAGAATGACAGTTGATTCTTTTTTAAAAGAAAGGAAGCTGCATTAATGCAAGCTGCATTAATACTATCTTCAAAACTCTTAATAAACCCATTATACTGATAGATATGACAACTCGTGAACATTTAAATTTTTTAGCAGAAAATCAAATTATAATTCTTGACGGCGCTATGGGTTCTGTAATTCAGGTTTTAAATCTGGATGAAAATAGTTACCGGGGAAGTTTATTTAAAAACCATCCTGTTCCGCTGGCGGGCTGTAACGATCTTTTATGCCTTACAAGACCCGGTGCAATAGGCGCAATTCACGATACATATCTTGAAGCCGGAGCTGATATAATAGAAACTTGCAGTTTTAACTCGACATCAATCTCTCTTTCAGATTATGGTCTTGGGCATTTGTCATACGAAATCAGCGCTGCCGCCGCCGAAATTGCAAGAAAATCTGCAGACAAATTTTCTGGTTACGGGAAGCGCCGGTTTGTTGCAGGAAGCATTGGTCCAACTGCAAAAGGAGCAAGTCTTTACCCGGATATTAACAATCCCGGCATCCGGTCAATTACCTGGGATCAGCTTGAAACTTCATACTATGACAACGTTAGGGGATTACTTGACGGCGGCGCCGATATTCTGCTTGTAGAAACAGTTTTTGATACGTTAAACGCAAAAGCTGCGCTTCATGCAATTACGCGGCTGCTTGAAGAAAGGCAAATAGATATTCCCATTATTATCTCTGCAACAGCAGCCGGAGATTCAGGCAGGCTTCTTTCCGGGCAGGCGCTGGAAGCTTTTTTGGTTTCTATTCTGCATGTAAATCCGTGGGCAGTAGGTTTGAACTGTTCATTTCATGCGCCGAAACTTTTACCTCATTTGCGGATTATTTCTGATATGGCTCCCTGCCTTGTTAGTTTTTATCCAAATGCAGGTGTTCCGAACAAGTACGGACGATATGACGAAACACCGGCGATAATGGCAAATAATATTGAACCTTTTTTTCAGGAAAACCTTGTAAATATAATCGGAGGCTGCTGCGGATCCTCGCCTGCCCACATTTCAGAGATAGCTAAAAAAGCGCAGAATTATCCGCCGCGCGATGCAAAAAAACAAAATAGCTATAATTTCTGGGGTGTTTTTTCGGGGCTTGAACCATACCGTATTCCGCACAATTCAATTCAGTTAAGAGACCCGGATATCTCCTTAAATGAATTTACCGAGGCGCTGGAAAAAGGCGAATACGAAGAAGCATCTGACATCGCGCGGGATATAATTGAATCCAGTTCATCGGTATTGAATATCGAAATTTTTGATACAAAAAAAATAAGCGAAGATGCGCTTAATTCATTTTTGGATTATGCGCTTATGAATCCTTATATTGCAAAAGCGCCCTTCTTTATAAACTGTCCGGAATTGTCATTTCTTAACACAGCTCTTAAACGCCTGCAGGGGCGATGTCTTGCAGGATGTATCAATTTAAAAGACGGCGATGAGGAATTCCTTGGTAAAATACGGCTTATCCGGAATTACGGCGCAGCGGCTGTTGTGCAGTTAATAGACGAACATGGAATAGCTGTCAGCAACGAGCGGAGAATCGAAATTGCAAAACGTATTTATCAGCTGCTTTTGGATAATAATTATCCTGCAGATAATATAGTACTTGATCCTCTTGTATCGGACAAAGATCCTTTCTGTAAATGGATACAGGACAATTGCCCTGGTATCATTCTTGCGCTATAATATAACCATGTTTTTAAAACTTCCTAAATATACTGCGGCGCTGCTCGTTTTTTTACTAACGTTGATACCTGTAAATTTTGTTTACGGTGATAATTTTCAGTGGGCAGGCTTGGGCGGCTTATATTTATTTGCCTCTGATAATGTTCCTGAAGGCCCTCCCGCTGCAATAATTCCAGGTGTTGGCTTTTCTGCATCATGGCAAGTTCATGATTTCCTCAGAATTGAGGTAACAGAAGATGTTTACTTTAACAATTATGAATTCAATGCTAAATACGGTTATCCAATGGCTTGCAGTCCTGAAAACCGGTCTGCGTTTGTAATAGGATTATTAACAGCCGCTCAAGTAACAGGACATTTTCCGATTGGCAGTAACGGTATTGCTGCACGGGTCTACGGCGGCCCTGCCATTGATATTCGTATTGTAACTCTGGCGTTTGGTTTAAATCATCCTGCAGATTTTTCCGGAAAGATCGAAACAGATGCAAAAATGCAGACAAAAGAAATATCAAAATATTTCTGGGGAAACGGCCGGTGGTTTCTTCCAGTTTTCGGCACAGGAATGGATTTTCCTTTAAGCGAACATTTTTTGCTGGGGTTTGATTTTAGAGTATGGTTTCCCATGTACAGACTTTGGACAAATGAAAATATTCCAGCTATTGACGGCTGGCGTTTCGGCGCTGGTTTGCGTATAACGCCCCGTAAACTTTAATGAAAAAATCTAAAACTTTCGTTTATAAATGTTCCTCGTGCGGTAAAGAAGAACCAAAATGGCTGGGGCGCTGCCCTGAATGCGGCGAATGGAATACTTTTGCAGAAACTTTGTCTGCAAGCGGTTCCAAAAAAGATATAAACCATAACCGGAAAAATCCGCAGTTTACTGTTCCGCTTTCAGCAATTGATCCAATGGAAGGAACCCGCATCGGAAGCGGTATCGATGAGTTAGACCGCGTTCTTGGCGGCGGTATTATGAAAAGCTCTTCTATTTTAATAGGCGGAGAACCGGGGATTGGAAAATCTACCTTGTTATTGCAAATCGCCGCCGCTGCACAAACAAAGGGGCGTGTTTTATATATTTCCGGCGAGGAGTCTGCAGGTCAGTTACGGCTAAGAGCAGACAGGCTGGATTTAAATAAAGATAAAGCCATCATGGAACGAATTGAAATTCTTTGTTCCGGAAACTTAAACGATATAGAGAATGTCCTTAATAATATTAAACCTGTTCTGGTGCTGGTAGATTCTGCCCAAACGCTTTATTCCGAAGAAGCATCAATGCACACAGCCGGAACCATCAATCAAATGAAGTACTGCTCTCATGAACTAATTACATGGGCAAAAGAACATGATGCCTCAGTATTTATAACAGCACATGTAACAAAAGAAGGGATTATATCCGGGCCCAAAACCCTGGAGCACATGGTAGATACAGTTCTTTATTTTGAGCAGAACGATAAAACCTCGGGTCTTAACGGAACTGCCGATTGCCGTTTTTTGCGTGCAGTAAAAAATCGTTTTGGCGCAATAGATGAAATTGGGATTTTTACAATGGGAGAAAAAGGCCTATTTCCTGTAGCGGACACAGGCCGCATGTTTTTAGTCCGGCGCGAAGGAAATTTACCTCCTGGTGTAGCCACAGCTGCCGTTCTGGAAGGCTCAAGAACCATACTCGTAGAGATTCAGGCGCTTGTAATACCTGCAAAAGGAACAATCAGCCGTGTTTTTTCCGACAAAATCGATTCAGGCAGAGTATCAAGGATTTCTGCCGCTCTGGAAAAACATCTGGGTCTGCATAATAAACCGGGGCTTAGGTTTTCGGATCAGGACCTTTATGTAAATGCTGCAGGCGGTATCCGCATCACTGAAGTAGGCGTAGAACTCGCTCTTGCTTGTGCCTTATACTCAGCGCGAACAGGTATCGCTTTGCCTGCAAATACGGCAATTGCAGGGGAATTATCATTAACTGGCGAAATTCGCCCTGTACGCCGCCTTTCCGGCCGTGTAAAAACAGCCGCATCTTTGGGTTTTGGCTCTTTTTTGGGCCCTTTGCCGGATCAGCCCGAGCCAGGGCTTCAAGCAGCAAAAGATATAAAAACTGCTATTGGATTGATATATGGGGCTGTTCCAAATACTTGAGATTCAGAACAGGTAAAATATGGTTAAATTTATACAAAAATAAGATAATATTTATATAAAAGTATTGACATTAATTTTATATGCGTTTATATTTTTCGTAATTGAGTTTAATTTAGATTGAGTTTGAATTTGAGAATGGATTGTTTTTACGAGTTTTTAAAAAAACCGTACGGTTTAGGGATTAGTTCTGTTTTTTTCATTCGTTGCTTGCAGGCTTTATGTTTGTCTTTGCCAGGCTTGTCGTTTATCTCCCTTTACAATTATGCATCTATGTCTCTTGTTGTTGCAGAGCGGTAGCTTTGTGCCGGCAGGAAATAAGAGTCGTCCGCTTTTGCGGGCGTGAATACTTGGACGTAAGTCCAACGGACGCAAGTCCAAATGTACCAGAGTAAGGCATTTAATACTTTGTATTACTGTATAAAATGCAAAAATCAAGGTACGAAGGAATTTTCTCAATGGCCAAGAAATTGTATGTCGGTAACCTATCCTACAACACCACCGAAGATGGTCTTAAGAACCTGTTTTCAGGTTTTGGAACCGTCGCATCCGTAAAGATCATTTTTGATCGTGAAACCGGCAACTCAAAAGGGTTCGGATTTATCGAAATGGGCAGCGATGAAGAAGCAACAGCTGCTATCACTGGAACAAACGGCCGCGAATTTGACGGACGTCAACTGCGCGTAAACGAAGCGATGGATAAACCTCGCCGCGAACGCTCTGGCGGCGGCGGCAACTGGTAAGATTTTTACCGGTAGACTCGGATTAATGCAGATTCTGCAGATTGATATGGATTTTTTCCTAAATCGGTTTGCGGAGATTTGTATTAATCCGTAGTTTTATTTACTGTTTAAGATCTTTAAGAACTAAAGTTCTTTAAGCTTTTAAAAGCTTTTGACGTTCGGCTTCTGCAGCAACGTGCATTTTTTCCAGTTCTTCCATAATCGCATCTGCTACTGCCTGCTTTTTATCTTCTTCCTCGCCAGTTTTTGCAAGAACATTATTACGAAACTCCTGACAATCAGTAACAGGGCTTACGGTAGCAGTAACAATGTCTTTACTTACAGCATCGTTCATCATATCGGTTTGCTGAACGTGTAATATATCGCCGTTCAAAGCAACAAAACACATATAATCAAACGAACGAATGTATGAATCAATCTCTCGTACTCCCTTTTTTGAATCGGGTTCCCATGGTCTGTATCGGGTGCCTGCAGGGAAAACAAGGATCAATTTTCCATTATATTTATTCCTGATAAGCGATTTCATTGCAGCTCTATTTATTGTATTACTGCGCATAATTTCCGCTTTATCTTTTTCGGGATCGGCGTCTTGCAGATAACGGCTTGGGTAAATAACAATTTTACTGTAAGCGCCTGTAAAAGCTGCAACAACAGGATTATCTTCGTTTAACTTCATTCCTGCCATTGCAATAATCGCATCGCTGATTTCTTTTCCCCGCTCTCCGGCTTTCCGTGCCAGCATAGAAACAAGGCCAAGATCCATATTGCTGTAATGTTCAACAAGTAAAAGACAAGCTTTCCCTGATTTTGATTTATCCATAAGTTCTTCTAAGTGAGAATATCCATCCATTCTGCTGCCGGGAAGAAATAAAGGTTCCATCATTTCATCCACAATTGCAAGTACATTCGGATCCGCTTCCTGATACACATTTTCTTCTGTAATAACAGTTGGCACTTTAGAAACTTGCATTACTCTTTTTATTTGATCGCCAAAGACAGTCGTTAATGTTCCAAGCATAATCATTTCTCCTAACCTTAATTTTTTAAAGAAATCAATTCGATAATCACTTTGCAGGCAGCGCACATTTCGCTTACGCTTACCCATTCAAGACGGCTGTGAAAATTTCTGCCGCCTGTAAAAATGTTCGGAGTGGGAATGCCAAGCTCCGTAAGCCTTGAGCCGTCTGTACCGCCCCGAATCGGCTTTAACCGCCATTCAATTCCAACATTCTTTACAGCCTTTTTAAGCCGTTCCAGTACGTCAGGATTTTCATCGATTTTTACTCTCATATTATAGTATTGCGGATGATTTTTAACAATTACTTTTCCGCCGGGAAATTGAGCCTCGACAGTTTTTGCAAAAGCGTCTAATGCCGCCAATCGGCGCTCGATACCGTCTTTTTCAAAGTCACGAATAAAAATCTCCAAGTTTGCTTTTTCTAAGTCGCCTGTGATTTGCATAGGACAGTAATAACCGTAGTAACCGTCAGTGGCTTCGGGGCTTTCGCTGCGAGGCAAAAGAACCGCAAATGCCGATGCCATGAGCGCCGCATTGGCTAAAATGCCTCTTGCATGGCCAACATGTATCACTTTTCCATGGAATTCGATGTCAGATTTGTACGCATTAAAACATTCACTCTCGATTTCGCCGATTGGACCGCCGTCTACAGTGTAACAATACGTTGATTTTATCTCGTTTAAGGGAAATTCAGGCAAACCCTTGCCAGTTTCTTCGTCAGGAGTAAAAATAATCTCGATAGGACCGTGTTCAATCTGCGGATTTGCGATTAAATATTCAATTGCAGCCATAATTTCGGCAATTCCTGCCTTATTATCTGCACCTAATAGCGTTGTTCCATCGGTATGAATGATGGATTTCCCTTTTTGCTCGATTAAATCGGGTTCTTTAGCAGGATCAAGACATAATCCATACATCAAATCGATTTTTTCGCCATTATAATTGGAAATATACTGTGGTTTTACATTACATCCGCAGACATCACTTGCTGTATCAAGGTGAGCAAGAAACCCAATATAGGGTTCGTTCTCTCTGCCCTTGGTTGCGGGCAATCTTGCTATCACATAGCAGTGGTCTGTGAGTTTAACATCGATTAAACCCATAGCAGATAATTCTTCGCTCAGAGTTTTGGCAAGTTCCCACTGTCCCTGCGTGGAGGGGGTCTCAGAAACATCACGATTGCTCTCTGTATCGATACAGACATATTTTAGAAATCGAGGGACAATTAGTTCTTCAAGAAGTTGGTCGTTCATGGAGTGATTATACATAGATATGAGGCGACAGTCATCCTATATTAATCTATAAACACGGAAGCAAATGTGCGCCAAACTCGGAAGTAAAATCTTGACAAACTCGGAAGTAAAAAGTATAATATAGGTTATGAACCAAAAATATTTAACCAGAATAGCAGATAAAGTCCTAAATTTAGCTCTGGAAGCCTCTGGAGCGGTACTTATAGAGGGTCCAAAATGGTGCGGAAAAACAAGAACAGCCGAAGAGAAAGCTGCAAGTACCCTTTATATGCAGGATCCTGACCATACTGCATCCTATTTAAAAGCCGCTGATGCAAAACCTTCTCTTCTTTTAGCTGGCAGTACTCCTAGACTTATCGATGAATGGCAAATGGCTCCAGTACTGTGGGATGCTGTTCGTTTTGCAATAGATCAGCGCAGAGAAAATAGTCAGTTTATTCTAACAGGTTCTGCTGTGCCGGAAGACAATGTTGTTCAGCACACAGGAACAGGGCGTATTTCGCGTATGTTGATGCGTCCTATGTCCTTGTTTGAATCATTAGAATCAAATGGTTCGATATCTTTAAAAACGCTTTTTAATGGCACTATCAAAGAAGAAAGTTACTCTTCTTTAACAATAGAGGCTTTAGCTTATGCTCTGACTCGCGGCGGCTGGCCTGCATCTATTGGGCAAAAAGAATCTGTGGCTTTACGGCAAGTATATGATTATGTAGATGCGGTTATTAATATTGATGTGTCCCGCGTTGATGGCGTAGAAAAAAACCCGCAGCGAGTTCGCACTTTAATGCGTTCATTAGCGCGTAATATTTCTACTACCGCTAATATTGCAACAATTCAACAAGATATTGCTGGCGGCGAACAGACAATTTCTGATAAAACAATTGCAGCTTATCATAACGCTCTGCGCCGAATATTCGTTGTAGAAGACCTTCCAGCATGGAATCCTGCATTACGCTCAAAAACTGCAATACGAACTTCTCCAAAGCGGCATTTTATCGATCCTTCTATAGCTGCTGCTGTTTTTCGCTCAACTCCTGATAGTCTTTTATCCGACTTTAATACTTTTGGATTATTATTTGAGTCATTATGTATTCGCGATCTGCGTATTTATTCACAAGCTATTGACGGAGAAGTATTTCATTATCGTGATAAAAACGGTCTGGAAGCAGATGCCATTGTTCATTTGAAAGACGGACGCTGGGGAGCAGTCGAGGTAAAAATGGGAGCTAAAGAGATTGATATTGCTGCAAAAAATTTAATTACTTTACGCGATAAAATAAATCTTGAAAAAATGAAACAACCGTCATTTCTAATGGTTCTAACAGGTACAGAATTGGGATACAGACGCAAAGACGGTGTTTATATTGTTCCAATCGGATGTTTAAGGGAGTAAAACATTAAGGGGATACATAAGTTATTATAAAAGGTCTTTTATTTCTATTTTTAATGCTTTTGCAATTTTTATTAAAACATCAATTGACGGAATAACACGTTTACTTTCTATATAATATAAATGACTATGGGATATTTCTACTGCATTAGCCAAATTTAACAGCGATATTTTTTTCTCATTTCTTTTTTTTCGTATATTTTCCAGGATTTTTTTTGTTTCTTTTTCCATAATACTTGACTCTAAAAATAGAGTGAGAGTATAATAGAAACAACTCTAAATATAGAGTAATAAGAAATACCAATAGGAGGGTAAAATGAAAAGATCGGGTTTTATCGCAGTGCTAATTTTAGCATTAGCGGCAGCCAGTTTAGGATTGGTTGGGTGTGCAACACCTATTGTATCTGCAGGTGAGGCAATTGATGCTGTAGGGATTTCTCAATCAGGAATGATTCAATACTATTCTGGAGCAACATTTGAGCTTATACTGATGAGAGCAAAGAACAACCAAACTGACACTACTGCAGTAGTCAGAAGAGGAGTGCCGACATATACACGGGAAAAAATAGTAATTCCTGCCAATAGACCGTGTGTTGTAGTTAGACAAGAAACAACAGAGGATGGTAGGCTTATACTCCACGTTGCATTTGAAAAAGATGAAAATCTTACATTATCATTCATACAAAGTTCAAATGAATTAAGTTATTTCACAACATTTGACATGCTCTTTGAAGGAGATTCTGATATACCAGTTGTAAAATATGGTGAAGAATATTACACAGTACGTTCTTATAATGTTATTCGCGGCGCTTATGGTATAGCAGTTGGTCAGGCAGCTGCTCGTCCATACCTGGGGATAAGAGAAAATGTAAGAGTAAGGGTAATTAGAACAACAAGCGGAAGAAAACTATAAAAAAACCACATAAGGTGTCCGTTATCAGAGTTTGATTGCTGGCACCTTTAAAGGAGCAGTTATTTAAGAATTAATGTCAAGCGTGTACTAATTCTCTTTCATTTTGAACAATGTTGTACATTTCATCCTGCATATTTTTTACAAGGAGAGCAAGCGCGGCAAGACGAACTTCCATGGACTCTTTCTTTGTTGCTTTGCGGTAATTTCCTTGCGCTACAGCAGTAGATACTTCGTTTACTACATTATTAACATCAATTTCATCATAATTCATATCATAATCCTTCTAATAAAAAGTAATACTGTTTGGTTAATTTCATTGCATGAATGACCACAAGGCAATCTTGTTCGTCATCTTCAATCGCAATGATCTCCAAAGCCCTTCCTAAATTATCAAATCCAACAAACAAACGCTTTATCGGTGGATAATTTAACATGATGTCATTATTGAAATGTGATAAACAGTAGGTGATTACCTTAATTCACTTTTTGCGACCCATGCGTTGACAGCTAATAAAGGATTTTCTTCAATCTTTTTTACTTCTTTGTCAATTTTTAAACGTAGATTTTCTGCTGCTCTTGGCGCCTTAAGTTCATGAGTGATATATCTTATTATATTTCTCAAATCATCTAGTGCAATGGGGAGATAACTAGCTTTATACATTAAGTTACCCTTTTTTCTTTGTTTCTTCTTTAATTATATTACAGAGCTCCGTCATTACTTCGCCATGAGTATATCTTTTTTTTGTTGAAGCTGCTTGATATTCGGCCTCTTTTAATTTGACATACATTTCTGATTGAAAAAGATTCTGCTCATACGCATCAATACTCATCACGACCATATCTCCCCTGCCATTTTTTGTTAAATAAACGGGCTCGTTGGTTTCATGTACTATTTTTGAGATGTTTTTGAAATTATTTCTTAAATCCGAAATAGGACGTATTTTTGGTATTACAGGCATTCTTCCTCCACAATTCTTATCATAATTATAGCATTTATTATGATAAAAAACAAGAATACCCTAAATGTTTCGGAACATAATAAATATAATTTATATCTTATGAAAGTACAGCCTCCAAAAGCCGCAATAGACACATTTTGCTATCCCTACCCTTTTCCAAGTTTACATATTTCATTAAAATGTACGCATGAGGTCAGAAAATGTGTAATTGTGCGGAAAATTGCCAGACCAAAGGTCAGGCGAGCAAATATTGGGATTTGTTTGAAAATGTTATTAAAGACTATACAGGACAGGCGAAGTTTGAGGAATCAGCGTTTCCAGAAACGTTGTTAATCCCTGTTCTTCAAAAATTGCAGGAAGCCTACGGATACCTTCCGCAGGATGTAATAAAACGGCTCTCTGATAGGACGGGCATATTTGTTTCAAAAATAATGGGAGTTGTTACCTTTTATTCGCAGTTCAGATTGCAGCCTGTTGGCGAAAACATTGTAAGGATTTGTTTTGGTACAGCCTGCCATGTTATCGGCTCGGAAAATGTTGCCGATGCTATTTGCAGAGAACTCGATATTAAGCTTGGCGGAACAACAGAAGATAAAATGTTCACTGTCGAGTCTGTCGCCTGCCTTGGATGCTGTTCGCTAGCTCCTGTAATAATGATAAATGACGAAACTCACGGACGTCTAACCCCCGACACCGCAAGAGATGTAATCAGAGAATTTAAGGAAAATAAAAAATGACAAAAAAAATAATCATTGGGCTTGGCTCCTGCGGAATTGCTTCCGGCGGGATGAAAGTAAAGGATGTATTAGAAGCTCTTGTTAAAGAAAAAAAGGTTGATGTAAGCCTTGGCGAAACAGGCTGCATGGGTATGTGTTACAAAGAACCCATGATAGAAATTGCAGATGATAACGGACGCACAATCTACGGCGATGTCGATGAAAAAACAGCGCAGAAAATATTTGAAAGCCACATTATTAACGGCAAACCGCTTATGGAATTTGTCGTATTGTCATCGAACAGTAAGGCTGACGGCAGCAGCGAAGCTGAATGGACAGGCGGCTCTGAATTAAACTTTATATCACGCCAAAAAAGAATCGTACTGGAACGCTGCGGCGAAATGAATCCCGAATCAATTGATGATGCGTTAAAAATGGACGCATACAAAGGTTTAGAAAAAGCCGTAAAAAGTATGACGCCCGAGCAGGTAATAGAAGAAGTTTTAAAATCCGGCGTTAAAGGCAGAGGAGGCGCAGGCTTTCCAACTGGCATGAAGTGGAAGTTTGCTGCGGGAAATTCAGCAGACCAAAAATACATTATATGCAACGCCGACGAAGGAGACCCTGGAGCTTTCATGGATAGGAGTATTCTTGAAGGTGATCCGCACAGTGTAATAGAAGGGTTAATCATCGGCGGTTACGCTATCGGTGCAACCAAAGGATACATTTATGCGAGGGCGGAATACCCAATCGCAATCCGCCGTTTAAAAATTGCAATCAAGCAGGCAGAAGAGCGGGGATACCTTGGCGATAATATTTTAGGCACTGGTTTAAAGTTTCATTTGTATATCAAAGAAGGAGCAGGCGCATTTGTCTGCGGCGAAGAAACTGCGCTAATCGAATCTATCGAAGGGCATAGAGGCATGCCGCGTATAAGACCGCCTTTTCCTGCAGCCCGCGGTCTTTTTGACAAACCTTCCAATATTAACAACGTAGAAACATTTGCAAACATCGGCTGGATAATCAGAAAAGGCGCGGATGTTTTTACCGCATTTGGAACTGAACAAAGCAAAGGTACAAAAGTTTTTGCGCTTGCAGGAAAAGTAAAAAGAGGCGGTCTTGTAGAAATACCAATCGGTTTAACCGTTAAAGATGTAATCTTTGACATCGGCGGCGGAACAAAATCCGGCAAACCTTTTAAAGCTGTGCAAATGGGCGGCCCTTCGGGCGGCTGCATTCCTGCGGACAAAGTTGACACTATTATCGATTATGCTACGTTAGCTGAAACAGGCGCTATCATGGGTTCCGGCGGAATGATCGTTATGGACGAAGATAACTGCATGGTTGACATTGCAAGATACTTTTTAAATTTTACACAGTCCGAGTCTTGCGGAAAATGTACGTTCTGTAAAATCGGCACAAGAAGAATGCTGGAAATACTGGAAAGGATTACAAAGGGTGAAGGCGAAGAGGGTGACATCGAAAAACTGGAAACTCTTGCTCAGCAAATAAGAATAAACGCATTGTGCGGGCTTGGGCAGACAGCGCCAAACCCTGTTTTAACTACGATTCGTTATTTTAAAGACGAATATACTGCACATATAAAAGAGAAAAAATGCCCAACCAAACAATGCAAAGCGCTTATCAAATTTGATGTTTCAGATAAATGTTCAGGCTGCACATTATGTGCAAAAAAATGCCCTGTAAATGCAATTAGCGGTAAAGTAAAAGAATTGCACAAAATAGATCAAAACAAATGTACAAAATGCGGAATATGCAAATCTATCTGCAAGTTTGATGCAATTTTAGTAAACTGATTTTATTGGATCGAGGAAAAAAATGAGTGAAAATATTAACATAACAATTAACGGAAAAAAATGCGAAGCAAAATCTAATCAATCTGTATTGGATGCTTGCCGTGAAAACGGCGTAGTTATCCCAACACTTTGCCACGACCCAAGATTAAAACCGTTTGGTTCGTGCATGATCTGCCGTGTAGAAATTGAAGGTGAGCGCGGCGTACCGCTTTCGTGCGGCGCACAGGTAAGAGACGGCATGATAATTACAACTGAATCCGATGCGATAAAAAAAGCAAGAAAGACCTGTCTTGAACTTTTAGTCTCCCAGCACTACGGCGACTGCACGGCTCCATGCGTTCTTGAATGCCCCGCACATACCGATGTTCAAGGTTACATTAATCACATTGCAAACAACAGATACGATGAAGCATTAAAATTGATAAAAGAAACTAATCCTCTGCCTGTTGTGTGCGGAAGAATTTGTGCACGCCCCTGCGAATCAAAATGCCGCAGAAATATTTTTGAAGGTAAGATCGGCATTGCATATTTAAAAAGATTTGCCGCAGATATCGATATGAACAAAACAAAACCTTATCTGCCTGAAAAAAAACCTGCAACCGGGAAAAAAGCGGCAATTATCGGCGCAGGTCCTGCCGGATTATCAGCGGCATGGTTTTTGGCACAAGAAGGCCACAGAGTAACAATTTTTGAAAAACAGGAAAACCCCGGCGGTATGCTTAGGTATGGTATTCCTTCCTACCGCATGCCCAGGGATCTTCTTGATAAAGAAGTAGAAATAATTAAATCGCTGGGTGTGGAAATCATTTACAACACAGAATTCGGAAAATGCATCACAGTAAAAAGTTTAAAAGAAGACGGTTTTACATCGATTCTTCTTGCTGTCGGCTCGCAAAAAGGTTATCCGTTAGGTGTAGACGGCGAAAGCGGCTGCTCCAATATTTTAATAGGCGTTGATTTTCTTGGCTCGGTTACAAGGGGAAAGCAGCCGGATTTTGCCGGAAAAAAAATCGCAGTTGTCGGCGGCGGCAATACAGCTATGGACTGTGTAAGAACTGCAATTCGCCTGGGAGCGGAAAATGTTAAACTCATTTACCGCAGAACGATTGCAGAAATGCCTGCCGATGAAATGGAAATTGAAGAAGCGCAGCTGGAAGGTATTGAATTTAACACTTTAACAAACCCGGTAAGTGTTTCGCAAAATGGCAACATCATCAATTTAAAATTAATTAAAATGGAACTTGGCGAACCAGATGCTTCCGGCAGAAGGTCGCCGCGTCCTGTTCCAGGATCGGAGTTTGATCTAACTGTAGATTATGTTATTTCTGCTATCGGGCAGACTCAGGATTTAAGCTTTATCGGCGAAGACTGTAATGTTTCAACTAACCGTGATTGTTTAACAGCAGATAAAAACACAGCCATGACCAATGTAAATGGAGTGTTTGCAGCGGGTGACAGTGTTACAGGTCCTAAAACTGCCATTATGGCAATAGCCGGAGGAAAAAAAGCGGCTTATGTCATGTCATTATACATGAACGGAAAAAACGAATCTCTCATTTCTTCCTGTGAAACAGCTGGTCAGGTTTACAATCATATCAAAGTAAAAAATTATCAGGATATTGACCCGGCGTCTTTTGTTAATGAAAAAAATAAACCAGTCAAAAAAATGGAAAAAATAAAAATGCCCATGCTTACAAAAGAACAACGCAGCCAGAACTTTAATGAAGTTGAACTGGGTTATTCCGAAGAGCAGGCAAAGAGAGAAGCTGAAAGATGTCTTGAATGCGGCTGCGCAGATGCCAGCGAATGCAAACTGCGTCAGTATGCTGCTATTTATGAGGCAGATCAATTTGTTTATAGCGGAACTCCTTCCAGGCAGGCTGTGTATCAAATTGATACTAGTCATCAATATATTATAAGAGACAGGAACAAGTGCATTTTGTGCGCACGCTGCGTTCGCATTTGTATAGAATCAGGAAGCGGAGTATTCGGCTTTTCAGGGCGCGGGTTTGATACCACAGTAGAGCCGCCGTTCAGCCTTCCGTTAGGCGAAGAAAAAAGCTGCACAAGCTGCGGTCTTTGTGTTTCGACATGTCCTACCGGCGCATTAACGCCCTGTAAAGATATAATACTGCCTACTACAGCTTATACAGATAATGCGCATCTGGATAATAACGATGTTAAAGTTACAAGCATTACAGATGCAGTAGAACAGTCCGTTAGGGCAAAAAAAGGATAAGAAAAAGTAAAGGACGAATACGGCTGTATTTCTTCTTTACTTTTTAAACTTTTATAACTAAGCTTTTTTGCAGTAATTGCAGCCCAATACATGAATATGATTTTTGCGTTCAGGACGATCAAACATTCGCGCAACAAGATAATCCTTAACTGTCATTTTGTGTTTGCAAATTGGACAGTACCTGGGAACATTGTTTTCCAGGCAGCTGATACAGCCTTTAATATGTACCAGGCGATCCTTGCTGCGTACGCCTGTGGCAAAAGCAATTGTTTTAACAAGATCGCCCCTTAACATTCTTATGGAACATACAGGACAGATCATAGGATCTCCGGGTCTGCCTCTTCTTGATACTCCCTTGTTTTTACTCCAGGGAAGATACGGGTAAATAGGTGACATTGGTCCAAAAAATAAAAATTGCCCGATCCACAGAAGAATGATTCCGCAGATGACAAATAAAAGTATTTGTATAAATTCTCCCATCATTTATTATTTTACGCAAAAAAACAAAAAAAACAACCCTCTTAATTGTTTATTCAATCTTTCATTATTTTGTTAAATAATGAAAGATTGAAATACTTTGCCTGAAGCACTTTTGTTAATAGTAAAAATCCTCGTCCATTTCGCTGATTTTAGACAAACTACGATGCATTGCTAAAAGACCGACAAGCTCCTCTTCTTCATCTAGTGTGAATAAAGGTCTTAATAAAATTTCTCTTTCACTTTTTATTTCTAACCGCAAAAGGCCGTCAGGAAAAGAAGAGACAGTTTCAAATGTTTTTTCGTCTATCTGCTTTAGAAGATATGTTCCATGGCGTATAGCAAAAAATGGAATATCTCTGTCTATTTCCATGTAGAGCAGGCTGTCTGCAGGATCATCTATAAGGCGGTATTCATTTAATGAAGGCAGCCTTCCCCATATACCAACAAGCGGGTTTTCCAAAGAGATTTGCTCGCCTATTCTATCACCCGCATTAAAAAAATATCCATTTCTGTTTCTTGTTAAGTGGGAATAATTATCTCTAAATTTAATTTCAAAATGATCTGTTCCCATAATAGAACCAATAGGATATAGATTATCATTTTCTTCCTTCAGATGATAAAGAAAATAAAACAACTCATACCTGAGCCGTACTTGATATAGATCACTTCTTTCAGGCATATCAAGATTTCTGAATGTTACACGAGGTGTCATAGGTCCAACCCAATCGTATATTTCTACAGATCTATTTTCTAGATATCTGCCGTCTGAAATACTCCAATAATACTCGGTAAGTATATCGAAATCCCCATCGGTTATAATAAAAACCGAATCTGATGTTGATATATTGTTATTTTCATTAACAATATCATATTCTGTATCTTGTTTTTTTTCATTAGCAGATTTGCTGCAGGAAAAAAACATTATAAGAACTAACAAAAAGAAAATTAAATTACAAAACCTTTTCATTTTTTTCTCCTATCTTCTGAAATTTTGATGATAATCCTGTAAAAAAGCCTGGTAAGCATTTTCTACAACCGAATAATTACTGCCGGATGTTGGAGTAACCATAAAAATATCCCAACGATCTATGTCAGAAAAATTATATTTTTGCCTTCCAAGATCGCCGCTACTGTTCCATGGATTAGCGGCACGTATTTCACTAATTCCAGTTGGGTTGCCATTACTATCAATAATGAAATCGATTTCGGAAAGCATTACAAAGTGACCTTTTATTTTTAAACACGCCAAATACATCGTATTAGATTGATTTAACAGGAAAAGTTCTTCTAAACTTGGTTTTTCTGGAGCATTAACCGGAGACACGGAAAATAACCCGTCTGTGTTTTTTGTTATTATATCTGCCATGTTTTGACTAGATAAAAGTGTATTACTGGAGTAAAGTTTATTATCTCTTGCAAAGTCTTGCAATTGCAGAGCATTAAATGTTTTTCCGGTTAGAGCTTCCAATGCATATTTTGTAGACATAAACCTGCATCCATATGTGTGCAATGAGATAAAATTCAGAGCCTCGTATCCATTCTCTTTTAAATAACTTGCATTTGTTCTGAATTCTTCCCAACCGATTAGAACAGATCCTTCTGATAGTTCATTAACATACTTGTTATAGGCTGCTTGTTTTCTTTCCTCGTTTATCTGATTTACTCTCTCTTGCGATGCTCCATTTAAAAGCGGAATATTCCTATACCTTTCTTCGTTCTGATAATTACTTCCGGTACTTGCTGGTAAAAAGAAATAATCTTTATCATTTTGGTATGTTAATTTTAAATAATCATCAAACATCGAAAAATCACCTGTTGATAAAGCATTAAGATAAAAATAATTTTCTAAATCAAAGTCTGCATTATAAGAATAAAACCAGTCATGTTCTGCTTGAATCCGGTCTCCCATTAATATTCTTGCAATAGATGCTTCTTTAAGTTCATCAAAATTAGATTTATCTGTAACAATTTTTCCAGATGTATCTATTTCTCCCACACCATACCCATCCCGGTATGCTTCGTGACCAAGAATGACAGCTAAACGAAATTGCTCTTCTCTGCTCATATTCTTCTCATAACCTGCAAAATCAATAATTCTTTTGCCCTCGCTTCTAGTTGAAAGAGCATAGAAATCACCATCGGCATTTGTGTTTAGTAAAACATCTCCTTTTAATATATCACGCAATTGGTTTTTTTGGTCATTATTTCCGTAGCCATATTGAGCCCGTAAAGCAATATCGGCAACAAAACCATTGCCGCTTTCTTTACCCTGCTCTTTAATATATTTATTGATTTTTGAGTTTACATTCCATACTTGAGCCCCGTTAAAAGATGCAATTAAATTGTTTATACCGACATTAGCGCCGCCAGTACCGATGTTCATATTAACGCCGCTGCGTCCTAAGTTTAATTCTAAAAGACCGCTGCTAAGTTTTTCTTTGCCAAAAATTCCCAGATTAAAAACATTCAGGGTAAAATCATTTCCTAAAGCATAATTTACTCCTTGACCGGCAAGAGAACCAGCAAGATCGTTTAATTTTAATAAATTTTGTTTGTTTTTATTACTAAAACCGTCCAATTTATCTGAATTAAAACCAGTATTCAATGCTGTTAAACTGGTAGTTACGAATGAACCTGCCATCGATGTCAGCGTATTAGTATATAAGCTGTTAAATCCTGCATTAAAAATGTTAGCATTATATCCCCAATTTCCTCCCGATGTGTAAGTAATCCCGTTTATTGCGCTTGTTGCAAGTGAAATTGATGCTGTCTGTGCTCCTGTCATCAATGTTTTAGAGGCAACTTTATAAAAAGTATTATCAAATAAATCAAAAGCCTTATCTGAAAGCCCGCCGAATAATCCTCCTCCAATACTGCTTATGGAATTTGACAGAATTGTTTTTCCCATATTAAATCCGGCTTCATCCAGCGTTTTATATCCATAAGCAACATCCAGAGAGCTAAAAAGAATTTCGCTTGATGAATTTATACCTACAACTAATGCTATCCCTGCAAAACCCGTTCCGCCTGTTAAAGCGCCTGCAGCTATTGAACAGGCAATTGTTCCTACAGTTCGAAGAGACGGCGAAGTAAACCAACTGCCGTCATCATTCCACATTCTTTTTTCCCATGGAGCCATCGAAAGTTCAGAATAACCTTTAGTATCGATAATTGACCAATAAGTAAACTCGGACATAAGACGTCCTAGTTCTCCGGCGCCTTCATCGTAAAACATTTCTCCCTTTCTGTTTCCCATTTGATCTGATGGTTTATTAGCAGGACTATATCCTATATGAGCGCCGAATCTTCCCGGAGACTGCATTCTATCCCTGTTAATCGATATAGGATCTTTACCTATTCCGAAAATTTCATCTGCGATTGCCTGAACCTCGCTGTAAACATTTTCCAGTAATACCCTAATCGCAATAGAATTTAATGAAGATAGATAGTTTTCATCCATGTTTGTTTTTAATGATACTGAACCCAAATTAAAGTTTATATAACCGCTGATAGTAACAGTTTCTGTAATTACAGGGTCAAATAATGTTGAACCTTTCATTATACTTTTTACGTAATTGCTGCCGTTTTTACTCCATAACCCGTTAAAAATAAAAATGTTATCCATATTTTCTCTGAAATTGTTATTGGCTGCTTCTACATTGGCAGTTAAACCGGTAATTGCTTCATTGGCAGCTAATTTAGCGCTGTAAGCCAATTTTCTGGTTTCATTGTCTGCAATTTCTGCATTTGTTTTTCTTGCTAAATCTGATGCTGCAGTTTTATCCAAAGCTGCGTTCCAAACAGAAACATTGCCAAGTCCGCGTTTTACAATAGCAGAAGAAGTGTTGGCTATATTGTTAATTGAGCTGAATGCATTAGACATTTTTGAAATTCCGGAAAATTGCAGAAGTTCTGACAAAAGAGCCTGCGCTTCCGGAACAGAATCACGAATGCCAAAAGGTTCTCTTGTATCAATAAAACGGCTTAAGCGTTCTCCTTCTGCTCCCATTAGCGATAAAAATGAATTTGAAGATGCCTGATTTGCGGCGTTTGCAGCCTGCTGCAGCCAAATTTCTTTATCCTCAAGACCTGCAAGATAAACTCTTGCCCATTCATCGCTTACTCGCTCGTATTCATTTTGGAAATTTATCTGCCATTCTCTGAATGAAGCTTCAATTCTTTGAATACCGGTTATCCAGTCCATTCTTCCATTTTCTAAAATTAAAGCAGCCGAGTTCTGCCATTCAAAATATTTATCCAAAATATCAGCAAACATCTGATTCCATTCTGCTTCTCTGGCTGTTAGTTCGGACATATATCTGTTCTCTATTGTTTTTGCAGTTAATAATGTCAGTTCTGCTCCTAAATTGCCAAATTCAGAAATAAAATTAAAGTTTTGTTCCATGTTCATGGATATATCACTTAATAAAACGGAATGTATAATATTTAAATGATTTTTCCAGGAAGCAGTATTTTCTCCATAAGCTTTTTGTGCAGTATTTTTCAATTCACCAATATCTATCGTTCCTGCAATAAATGAATCTACAGCGGTTAAAAAATTAGATTCATTCTGATTTTGATTATCAGCAATAAATATCCAATATTTTTCCAGATTACTTTTTGCAGCTATTTCTTCATTGTTTGTCCACACAAGAAGAGCGTTTAACGCTGCAGGAACGCTGGTAAAAGTATTATTGGTATTTCCGGAAAACTTTTCCCAGCTGGCTTTTATCTGCAAAATATTTTCTTCTTTTAATTTATTTGCCGTAATTAAAGTAAGGTTGATATCATCCCAGGTTATAACATGAGAGTTTGATTTATTACCTTCCAGCAGCTGCAGTTTTACGCTGGAATTATTATAAGCTCCTGCATTATTCTTTATTAACAGCAAATTCCCGCTTAATCCATTTACCCATCTCTGAGCTGTATTGGAAATAGTACTAATAGGCGAATAAATGTTACGTAAAGCTACGCGGTTTGTTCTGACCATTGTATCAAAAGTTGTGCCAGACCATGCTTTTTTTTGTTCTCTTAGTGCATAGGTATAAATATCGTTTACATAGCTATCAATATAATTGCCGGCATCTCTTGCATACATTTGCGAAAAACCAGATAAATAATTATTTCCAATTCCGGATAATGTCAGAATAAGATAGAACTCAAGATCTGCCTGTTCTTCTTTATTTAATCCATTCCATGCATCACGGAACATATTTTCGGCATTTATAAAAATATGTTCATATCCAATAGCTTCTCTTATGGTTCTTACCCTGCTTCTTCCGTAATCTACGTTAGTAACTATCTGCTGATCCAAGACACCTTCCAGACTTGATAATCCAGTATATTGATTTCTTAAAAAACCTAAATCTCCGTTTGCATTTGATAAAGAAAGAATCAGATGGTTTCTTGCATAACTCCATTGCCTGTATTTGTTTCCATCGGTTAGATATCCGGACATCCTTTCGCTTAAACCTCTTAATGATTCCTCGAAAAGGGTTATCTCATATCTTTCGTCATTATTAATTGCATTTGAATTAAAAAATAATTCAATATCTTTTGCTTTTGTTTCATCAATCCCGGATAACCTTAAGGAGTCATCTTTGGAAAATACAATACGTCCGTCAATAACTGTTATTATGTCTTTTAAAGACCACTCTGTCCTGTTACCAGAAGATATATAGTTATTGTAATTTTGATCAATATAACCAAGCTGATATAAAGCATTTTGATAACTGTTAAACAGATTCATATTATTCATTCGTTCCTGCATAGCGGCAGATGTTACTGCTTCAACAGCTTCAAGTACATTAAGTTTAATACGAAAACATTGTTCGTATGCCAGATACAAATCATTATACACGGGATCATTAAAGGTACGCACATTATCATTTTTATAAAGATCAGATAAAACATTTAAAACCGTCTGAGCCTTTTGCAATTTTTCTCTGTTATTAGCAAGATTTATGTTATCTGTATTTAAATAAGAAGTAGCTGCCCATCGGCGGATTGCATCCTGCATTTCGTACTCATATCGTTTTAAGTCCTTATACTCGTATGCTTTTTTAAGCATACTATACTGATTATCATAAAGAAAACCAATATTATTAAATTTATCAGCTTCCTGGAAATAATCATTTTTTAGCGTATTATATACTCCTTCGTATTCTCTAAGTTCATTTTCTTTTGCCAGCAATTGCATTCTTGTTTCATCTGGAGACATTTTTGCATATTCATATGCTCTGGCTGTATCTGTTATTTCATTATAAAGAAAATCCAGAAGTTGAAAGCGGTAAGCTAATTCGGATAAACCAGTATAATAGAAAGAAAAATAATAATCTGCAGTTTCACTTGCATTATACACATCTGCATGGGAAAATATTTTTAAGGCATCATTCACTCTATTAGTGAAATAAGCTGCATTAAAAAGCAAGTCTGCAAGATAGCCGTCTTTTTTGGATGAAGCTGCTTCAATGAACAAGTCTTTATCAGCAAAAAAATCATCTGGAATATACTGGCGCCAATTGTTATTTGTTTCTGTTAAATCCTGCGATTGAATAAAAACCAAATTTAAAAGCGCATTAACCCAATTAACAATTTCAATTTCCAGCCATTTTGGCACATCTATAAAACAGCTTTCAAATTCAATTGCAAAATTAACAGCATTTTCTTCAGCATCTCCGGGTTTCTCTAAAATTGCCTGTAAAACAAAATGAATATCAGGTAAATAATCTTTTTCTGCTGATATACTGTAATTATCAAAAAGTAAAAATAGTGAATTATTTATATTATTCCACATCTCTGCATGGCAATAACCGGAATCTTTTGCTTCAGCCAATCCCCACAACATACCGTATTCAAGAATGTTTTTATATTCCGATTCATCTCCTTCTTTTTGAAAAAATAAATATTCATCTGCCAAATAATTAAATTTCGCATTTAAAGCAGCAAAATAATAATTTTCCAAATTTACAGCAGAAAAAGAAACCAGTTCTTTATATTCATTGTTCAGTCTTCTAAGAACTTCTTCTTCCTTTTTCATTAATTCAGATAAATTAAATAAAACTTCCTGCTGTTCCTTTAAGTTCACTCCCAGAATATTTAATTTTTCCAATTCTGCTTCATATAGAAAAAGAGAATCATTGTATGCTGTTTTTGCTTTTTCCCATGCAGTTATCCCTTCCGATTCAGTCATTCTTCCTGCGCTAAGCTCATCTGCATAATTCATTACAGCCTGAGAAATTAATGTTTTTCTTTCCCAATATAATACCAGCGCTTTTGCCCTGACAAGAGCAATTTGATACTCATCTAAATAAAAATCCTCACTTGATGCATCAGAAGAAAGAATATCTTTTAAAGCGCCTGTTCCGAAAAGTTCCGCATAATCTGCAAGAATTCTTTCACGCATTTCAAGTGCAGTTTCCATATACATGTTATACATGTCATTTGATTTCTGCATTTCTCTTGTATTATTATTGTCTTTCCAAAACTGCATGTTTTCTTTTGCAGAAATAGCTGCTGATGAGCTTATCAAATATATATCAATTAAAGCTTTAACTCTTGCGGTTCCTTCTCCGATCCGCATTGTCATATTTAGTTCAAATTCCTTTTTTGCTTCTGAAATATTTTTTTCAAATTCTTCTGAAATACTGATAAACAGCATTTCGCCTGCAAGAAAGAGTTCTTTAACGCTTAATTCCCATTTTTGCCGTTCTTCTTCAAATTGTTTAAATGCTGAGTGCCAAATCTCTTCGCCTTCTAAAAACAACCTAAAGGAATCCTGTTCCCATTCAATACGCCTGATAAAAAATCTTTCTTCTGCTTCTTCCCATGCTCTTAAACCTCTGTCAAATTGATCCTTATATAAACGCAGCCATTCTTCTCCCATAATGGCTAAATCGCCTGTTCCTGCAGCAGCTTGTTCAATTTTGGAATTTAAATCTTCAATTCCTATCTTGCAGATTTCTTCTGTCTCTGCAATCAATTTTGCAGTAAATAATCTGGCTGCTTCATTTTCGCTTTTATTTCTCAGACTCCAAACATCTCTGGTTCTTCTATTAAGAAATATTCTTTCTTCTCTTGCAGCAATATTTTCAAATTCTTTTTTTATAATACTGCTTTTTATTGATGCAGATTCATCAATTACTGCACTCATTACACTGCGTAATTCAGCAGGAATATATGCCAAAAGTTCCGGAAAATATTTAACCATTATATTTTTAACATGCCTGTCAGCTTCTTCCTGCCACAGAATTAAATCATTGTAAAAATCTCTGTTTTCGTCATTTGGGCGGATAATCATAGGATCGCCGGTAACAGGATCAAAGAGGACGTTTCCATTTTCATCAAGATGCCAGGAATAAAATTTTTGAGTATTTCCAAGCATGGCAGAAAAACTTATCATTGCGTTTTCTGCTGTAACACCGAAAAACCTTCTGATAAGCCAGCTGGAAAAACGCTTTTCCAGTTCTTCAGATGTCCATTTTTCCAGTTGATTTTTTGCTTGTTCAAAAAAATACGGATCATCATATAGGGAACCAGCTATTAATTCCCATGCGCCAATCGCCTGCGATAATCCCATTTTTGCTTCTGCAAACCAGCGATCAGAATTAACTTCCCTGTCTGCTTTGCTGAAACTGTTTTCAAAAACGGCCTTGTTAAATCCTTTAATCTCTTCGGGAAAAGAAGAAGGATTTTGCTGGGTATAAAGAAAAGGCGGAAATAAACCGCTGATAAATATCACCGCCAGAAAAAAAGAAATTGTTTTTTTAAAATAATTATTAATCATTTTTTACTCCATTTTTTTTGTTTTTTCCCGCACAAGCGAGAAGGGAAGGAATTATAATAATTGAACAAAAGAAAGAACCTGTAACCCCAATAGCGCTAACCAGAGATAAAGTTCTAATTAAGGAATTTGTTTCTTCCAAAAGGAAGATAAATGGTATTGCTCCGGCTGCTGTTGTTCCGGTTGTAGAAAGAAGAGCCGGCAGTTTTGAACGGATAGCACAATAAATATCAATATTTGAAAACCTGTTTTTTTTCTGCATTTTTTGTTTTAAAGCATCAACACAAAGAATTGCAGCATTTACTGTCATGCCGCTAACTGCAATAAAAGCGCATGCAACCGCTGAATTAAATGAATTACCGGTTAAAACCAAAACAATTGCAGGCAGAGCCAATGAAGGCGGAACTGCAGAAAGAACAAGAAGCGGTATTTTAAAAGATTCATTTACGGAAGCAATTATCATGTAACAAAAAATAACAGCCATAACCAATGAAAATGCTGCACCGGTTAATTTTTTTCTTTTTCTTATTACTTCCGGATCAAACTCAACTGAATAACCAGCAGGTAAATCCATTTTATTTATTGTTTTTTCCAGTTCTTTTTTAGCTCTTAGCGGATCCATCGATTTTGTAGAAACTGTTATTGATGCATATCTGCGCCTGTTTTCCCGCTTTATTCCGGAAATCTCTGCTTCTTCCCTTGTACTTACAAGCGAATCAACAGTTAAAGGATAAAATGCTTCCTTTCTTCCGCTGGAGACAAGAACATTTAATACACCCTCTTTTGTTTGCTGCAGAATATTTCCATTAGTTTTTACCCTTACATCTTTTTCTCCGTTTGAATCTAATCTTTTATAAGCAACAGGACCGTAAACGCCTAACCTGACTTTTCCGGCAGCGGAAGAAAATTTTATTCCGGATTCTGCCAATACTTCCCTGTCCGGCAGCAAAACAAGTTTTTTGCTTCCATGTTTAAAATTGAGCGTTCTATCCCTTATTATAGAATTATCTGCACATAAATAAGCAAGATCTTCCGCCAGCTTTCTGCACTTGTTTCCGTCATCACCGTAAATAAAAATCTCCCAATAATTATCTTTTGCCGTGTTCTCCTGGAAAAAAATAAAACCGCCGGGAATATAAATTTCTTTTAACATATTTCTAATTATGAAAGGCTTGGTTTGTTTGGTATTGAATGAAACATGCAAAGATGCTGACCCCGTTCTTGACCTTGTTTCAATGTTTTTTACGCCAAAAATATCCAAGACCTGTCCGCTGTAAACAGAAAGCAAAGTATCAACTTCTTCCGCAAGTAATCCGCTGTCAAATTCAATTTGAGCATAAATTGAATCTCCGGAACCATAATTGGAAACATCTGTTCCTTTTACGAATAACATAATAAATGCAATAATAGAAATTACTAAACCAAAAGTTATAACGATCCCGGGGCAGGCTGTGCAGAATTTTACAGAAGCTGCAAGAAATCTGCATAAAAAATAATAAATACGCTTAAAAAAAAATTTAAAAACTAATGGTATTTTAATTAAACGTTCATTTGCTTTTTCATTTAACCCCCAAAGCAGTAATGGAGGAAGAAGTGAAAGGCTTAAAAGAAGGGATATAACAGTAACTACAGTAATAGCGGCGGCAATAAATTTAACGCTTTCATCTTCAATTGCAAATAACGGAACAAGAGCGGCTATTGTTGTTGCGCCGCCTGCAATCAACGGATTTTTTAATGATGACAGCGCTGAAGATGCCGATTCATAACATATACATTTCCGCAGTTTTTCTGAACATAAAATAACAGCATCTATTGCTGTTCCTATGCCGGCGGCAATTCCTGCCAGCATTAGCCGGTTAAATGAAAAACCTGCAAAAGAAAGAACCGCCGCAGATAAAAGGCAAATTACTGGTATAGTTAAAGCGCAGAAGAAACTGGAAATATTTGCATTATTTTTTCTGCTCAATAAAAAACTTAAAAATGCAACCATTACAGCGCCGAACAAAGCAGCATTTAATACAGATTTAAAAGCTGCATTTTCTTCTGCTCCATGATCAGATAATACAGTAAATAATAAATTATTCTGCGATTTTATCTGCGATAACTTATCCAATTCTTTGTTTATATCAGAAGATAGTTTTCTTAAATCCGCTCCATCTTTACCCATGATTGAAATGCCAGCTGTTCGTTTCCCGTTTAAACGGGAATAATTGTCCGGTTCACGTTCTCTTTCAGTAATCACGGCAATATCAGAAAGCTCAATATACCTGCCCTCTCCAATTGGTATAAGCGCTTTATCAAGAGAGGAATATCTGCCGTCTACTGTAACAATAATACTTTTATTCGCATGAATAATTGTTCCGCCGGAAAAAACAAAATCGTTTTTCCCAAGATAAGATGTAATCATCATAGGTTCTAATTTTAAAATACCAAGTTTTTCCTGATCAAAATTAATAATTAATTCTTTTACTCCTGCACCCGAAACTATAACTTCGCCTGCTCCTTCCAGGCTTTCGAGTTTTGGTTTAATGATTTTTTCCAGTATATGGGCAGCTTCATTCAGATTATCAGAAATTACTGCAGCTGACCAAACAGGTACTCTTGAATTATTGGAACTGATTATTTCCGGTCTTTGAACAGATGCTGGAAATGTCTCATAAACTTTTTGAACCGCATCACGAACAGCTTCATAACGTCCGTTAGATCCCGGTCTAAAACGAATAAAAACACTTGATTGGCTGTTTTCGCTGGAACTATGCAAAGACAATATTCCAGAAATGGAAAACAGCGCATCTTCCACTGGTATTGTAATGCTTCTTTCTATCTCCAGAGCATTAATACCATAATGTTTAATTTTTACAACATAAGAACCTCCTGAGTTTTCTTTTATTTTTTCACCAGAATTAAAAATAATAAACAAAGAGACTGCGCAAATGCCTGTTAAAATACACAAGCTTGCTTTTTTTCTTTTAAGCCATACAGAGTATATTTTCATAACTGCTGTTTCCATTTAAAATATTTAATTAAAACCGGAGGAATTGCAAATAAACTAATTAATGTTGATGCAGTGATGCCTCCCAGCATTGCGCAAGCCATGGATTTTTGCGAATTGCCCAAAGGATTTAACACAATGGGTAAAAGAGCAAAAATAGTTGTCATCATTGTTATTAGAATTGCCGCAAAACGCTCCCGCGTTCCGCAGTATACTGCCAATGCCGGCGATAAACCATTTTTTATTTTTTCATTGCAGATTTCATAAAGAATGAGGCTATTATTCACAGCAAGTCCAAAAAGTGCAGTTAATCCAAGAATAACGCCAGAATCAATTTTTGTATTTGTAACAAGAAGCAACGGGCCTGCGCCGGCAAGAGAAAAAGGTATCGTTAGCATTAGTATCAAAGGAAGAAGAAATGATTCAAATTGAGCGCCCATTGCCATGTATAATAAAATGAATACAAGCAAAACATAAATAAAAAGCGAATTGCGGTAACGGCTGAAAACAGAATCATTTGCCATCACTGCATATTGCATAACATTTTCAGGGATTTTCTTTCCATAAGCAGCATCTGCATATATAACATCAGACCGATCAAGCCGTGTTAGAACGGCATCTGCTTCTTTTCTTTCAATTTTTCCCAGGGAACCAAGAAACACTGTTTTTCCCTGCGGCGTTTTAACAGGAATTTGTTCAAGTCTTTTAATTGGATCGCTTTCTGAATTAATATTGCCTGTTACACGCACATCAAGCGGTCTGCCTTCTACCTCCAAATGCGCTGCAATTACACCCTCGTTCAAAATGAACAGTGTTTCTGCAATGTGTGCGGCTGAAATTGATAAATATGCTGCAGCTTCCCTGTTTGGCAGAAACCGCAATTCTGACCTTTGCCCAAAAGGACGGAAAAAAACATCTATCAATTCTGTTTTAAAATAATTTTTAACAATTTCTGTCTGCTCAAGAAGTTCTTCCCTGTCCTTTCCTTTTATTAACAAAGTCTGTTCGGAAGATAATCCCAAAAGTATTTCTGTTTTATCTCTTGGTAAAAAGACTGAATATTGTAAATCTGCAAATTGCTTCATAGTAGAGTTAATAACTGCCAGCGCTTTTTCCGGCTTTACGCCTTTTTTAATTTGACAGCGCAGAATTAATTCTTCTTTTTTGTAATCTATGTCTGCTCTTCTGCCAATATCTTCTTCTTCTGCGCCTGCTTTTCCGTAAACAGTATCAACAAGCGGCAGCCCTGATAAAAGACTGGAAGCTTTAACAGAAACATCCAAAATGCTTTCCAATAAAATACCTGGCGGAGAAGTAACAGAAACCCAAACTTCTTCTGCATCATCCGGATTAATAAAAACCAATGGCTGTACAAAAAGCATTAAAAAACCTAAAACGCTTAAGAAGACAGCAATAAAAAAAATTTTAACCGGACGGCGGAAACAAACAGAAAGAATCTTTGAATATTTTCTTACAAGGCTGCCGCTTGTTAATACTGTATTTAATTTTTTTGAATCAAAAAACTGCAAAAACAAAGAAGGAAGAAAAAATTGCGCATAAATCCATCCGGCAATTACAGATGTAACAAGCGCTATTGCAATATCACCAAAAAGACTGCCCAAAGGGCCTGGAAGCATTATAATTGGTAAAAAAACAATCGCTGTTGTAAGACTGGAGCTGATACTGGAACCAGCGATAGAATAAACCTTATTTCCTATTTCTTCTGGTAAAGGCGCTGCTTTTCTCTCTCCAAAAGCCCGATGCAGAATATCTATTACAATTACTGCTAAATCTGAAACAAGACCAATGCCCATTGCAAGGCCGCCAAGACTCATTCCATTCAGTGATTTTCCAAAAATTGAGAGAATACAAATGCCTGCTGCAAAGGATATAGGAATGGAAAGAGCAGCAAAGAAACTATATTTTATCCGGCGGATAAAAATAATAAGAACGGTTATAACTGCAATTGCGGCAAAAATGGCAGAGATAACCAGCCCTTTTATTCCGCTCAGCAGTGAAGAAGAAGAATCTGTTACTATCTCAATAACAGCATCACGCGAAAAAAGCAAAGATGCTTCGTTTATTGCTTTTTCTACATCCTTTGATAATTTTAACGGATTATATCCCGGTCTTCTGTAAACTTCCAAAGAAACTGCTTCTTTTCCATCATAAACAAATATACTATTTCTCTTTGCTGAAGCAGAAAAGAGTTCTCCCGAATCTTCAATTTTTAAACCTCCTGAACTTACAGGAAGAATAACCCTGGAAAGAGAATAAACAGAATCCGGCATTCCGGAACTAACAACAACCAGTTCCAAATTTCCATCACGTGCATTTCCTGCCGGAATATCAGCAGTTTCCTGCGTTAGAAGATTTATAAACTCAGATGGTGACATACCTATAGCAGAAAGCTTTGGTAAATCCAAAATCAGCTTTTCTTCGCTGACCTCACCTCCTGAAAGAACAATAGAACCAACACCATCTATTCTTCTTAACCGTGCTCTAATTTCGAATTCTGCAAGTTTTCGTGCAAACTCTCCGTTTTTGTTACGCGAACTAACAGCAATCACAATATGTGGTTCGTTTCCAGAATCGCCGGAAGTTACGGTTGGCTTTTTTACACCTTCAGGAAGGCTCTGATAAACCGCATCTATCGCTTCCCGCACAGGAACCGATGCTGTCATTGGATCAATACCCCAGCGAAAATCCAGGCTTATAACAGAACTGTTATCTCTTGAAACGCTTCTTATTCTTTCAAGACCTTTAACCGGCGAAAGTCCGTCTTCCAAAGGAATTGTAACCATACTTCTTATTTCATTGGCTGCCATTCCAGGGTAAAGAGTTTCAATTGTAACCCTTGGCACAGAAAATTCCGGCAGCCTGTTAACAGGCAGGGTAAAAAGAGAATAAACCGCAGCAATAATTAATGCAAGAAGTATCATTATAACAGTTACAGGACGGCGTATAAAAAAATATAATAGTTCTCTCATATTTTCCTACTTTATCAGCGGCAGTCTAATTTGCTTGTTATTTATATTTCCAAGATTGTCACGCAATCCCGGCAAAATTATAAAATTAACTATTCCAAAGTTTGTGGAATTAACAAGTATTCCGCTAATTTCTATTCGTAATAAATTGTCCAGACCATCTTGAGGATCAGCAGCAGAAAAACCGGAAACTTTTATTTGTCTTGGAGAAAAAGAAATAACATTATTGGATGTTTCTATCCTAAACAGTTCCATTAAAGAAAAAATATCGATCTCTGCATCTAACGCTGTTGTAAAATATAGTTCTATCCATGTTTTAATACTTTCGCCGGATGGATAATTAACATCTGATATGGGAATTATCTGAAAAACAGTGTTAACATCATAATATTCCAATTCATTATCAAAACTATTATTCGGAGCCATCGGCATTCTGATTCCTGCAAGTTCAGGAGGCCTTGAATATTTTCCATTTACAAATATTCTGTAAATATATTCTTTTTTGCTTTCATTCCCGGACAAATCTTTAATGTTCTGCCTAATTCGAAGAATAAATCTGCTTTCATATACTGGATTATTTTCGAACTTTAAAAGGAATTCAGTATTAAATCCCGGAGGCGTTTCAATTATTAAATTAGGAGCATTTTCTGCAGTTAAACAATTTTTTACAGAAATGCTGTCTACTGGTTTGGAAAAAACTAAAAGGAATTTATCATCTTTTTCCCATCCATGATTTTCTGCCTGCATCTGTCCAATACCGGCATAACCGTTATCCAAAGATAATAAGTGATACTCGTTTTTATTTGTTACACGATAAACAAATAAAAGCTCAGGATTTTCTCTGTCTGTTTCTGTAGTAAAAATACTTATAAAATCATTTCTTAAATTCATTCCATTTGCGTCTGTAAAAGAAGATGAAACACGTATTTCATAACGGCAATTTTGCTTCCATGGTTCAGAAGGTGTAAAAACTGCATTTCTTCCGTTTTCTTCCAGCTGCCAAAAACCAGAAATAGAAGGAACAAACGAAACGTTATCATAAAGTGCTTTTATTGGCACAGAAGAAGAAAATACAAGCCTTACTTCTGTTCTTAAATTGTCTATTTCCTCGTACATTTCAGGATAGCAATAATCGATAAATGGCCGGTTATTCCCAGCCCTTGTAGTAAAAATTCGAATAAAGTCTTTGTCCATATTTAATCCGCTGGTATTACAAGCGCCTGCAAGCAGATTAATTGTATAATCGGCATTACTGTTTAAAGGAGACAATGGAGTAAAAATAACTTTTTTTAATTCCCATCTGAATGTTCCCCTTATAAGATTTCCATCACCTGTAAGAGAAAAATTCCGTTCTATACTTTCTTTATTTGGCTCATGTGAAAAATTCAGGGAAACAGTAATTTTTTCAGGTTCAGAATGAAGTCCTTCGCCGGGAGACCATGATAGTACTTCAAATAACGAAGACCTTAATATATCGCAGGAAGTCACAACAAATAGGCAGAAAACAATTAAAACAATTAAAACAATAAAATTATTTTTCATTTTCTAACCTCCAGGTAAAAAACTATATCCTGTTTTAAATTAATGCCTTTTCCTGCATTAATACCTCCCCTGCCGCCAGGAATCAAAAGTTTGTAAAAACTATTTTCTTCGTCATTAGCAGATATTAACCCTTCCCAGCGCAAGAAAAGGCGATCATCAGAAATCCAGGTAACATATTGAAGTGCAACAGGTGCCAATGTTCTGGGAAAAAAAGGAGAAAGAATAATCTTTTGCGGAGAAATTTGTTTTTCTTCCAACTCAAAAAGGTGAGAAAAACGGATAGAGAAAAACAGTTCACCTGTTGCAGAATCTGCATGTACAGGTAATACAATATTTGTTTCTGAAAAATCTAAAAAAGTAAATTCGTCAAAAACAGAACCGCTGCCGGCAATTACAGATAAAATATTCAAATAGGGAATATCGGGCTTAAAAAATACTTTATAATCTGCGCCTGTTTTTAAACCTTCGCTGTCTTTTGTTTCTCCGGAAACAATCAAAGTATAGATAATTTCCGGCTCTATTTCCCTGGAAAAAATAAAAACAATACTATCTTCGGACAAAAATTCGGTTCTGCCGGTAAGCGAAGGTTCAAAACGTAAAGAACGAAGCGCACTTTCTCCCATGGGTTTATTGAAAGAAACAGCTATTCCCTGTCCAAATCCCAAACCAGTTTCAATATCCATACCTGTTGGGTACCAGCTTCCGTCCGAAAATAAAACAGGGTAAACATTAACAACAGAAGGCAGGATTTTATCTAAATCTGTTAGAAAGTGTCCTGAATATGTTTTTGGAAGAGGTATCCCTTCAAAACATTTTGCAGAATCTTTCAGACTCCACCTGTATATATTCCAGGGAGAAAGTGCATTTTCAGCAATAACTTTTAATATTCTGCCGTCGTCTGACCATTCAAATATTTTATTTCCAATTCCTTCCAGCGTTAAAGCAGATTCAGTTAAAAACCTGTTCATTGAACGTGAAAAATAGAATTCTAAAATAACATTGTTTGTTCCAACAGATGCTCCATTGAAAGGCAAATGATGTTCCAAAACCGGCGGCGAATTTCTGCTTACTGCAAAAAAAGGAATAAAACGTTCTATACGCATTTCTCTTCCGTCTGCAGACCGGATAGATCCATTTAAACTGAGGGTATAACGCACTCCGGGAATCCATCCTTGAACAGGAACAAATAAAAGCGCATTTCCTTTCCATGAATAATCGCCTTTAACAGATCCATAATCAGAATTAATCTGCAATATTCCTTCTATTTCATTTTTAATAACTTCAGTATTGAATTTAAGCATTACAGGACTGTATATTTCCGCCAGAACAGAATCCATGACACCAGGTTCTATTAGCAGCCCAATCGGGCGAAGGTCAGCAAATCCGCACGATAAAAAAACAAAAACAGGCAAAAAGATTATTTTATTCAAAAACCGAAACATTTGTTCCCTCCCTTAAATCAGAATCCGGCCGTAACACAATATAATCTCCTATGTTTATTCCGGAGATAATTTCGCGGTCTTCGCCGTAAACAGAACCAAAAATAATTTTTCGCTCGGAAACTACCTTGCCATTTATTAAAAAAACATTTCCTTCATTATTTTTTTTATTAAAAATTGATGATTCGGGAATAAATACGGCTGTTTTAGGCGGTCCAAGAGTTATTGTTACACGCACAAACATACCAGGTTTTAAATTATTTAAATCTGAATTATTTGTATTCTCCAGTAAGACACGGACAAAAAAACTTAAACTTTGAGTATCTGCCTGCGGATAAACCAAATTAACAGCGCCGCTTTTTATTTCGCCTGTTCCGTCTACCAAAACGGAAGCTTTCATTCCATTTTCTATCCGCAGAGCATCTTTTTCGCGCACAGGGAAAATCGCATATAATGAAGTTGTATCAATAATACTGATAATTTTATCGTACGGACGAACCCGTTCACCTTCTTCAAGAAAACATACGCCGACAATGCCGGATATAGGACTTCGCACAGTAAGCTCGGAAAGAGCAATATTTGCAGATGTTAGTTCTTTTTCTGCAGCTTCTACCCTTGCTCCGGCAGCTTCCAGTTCAGCTCTAAGAATGGATGTCATAAGGCGAACTAACGCATTCTGCCGCTCTGTTTCATCTAACGGCACAGAAAATCCGGCTCTGATAAGATCCTGATCCCTGCAGCCAATCCGCCTAATTTCCAGCTCTTTTTCCATTAACTGAATTTGTTCCAGTTCCGTATCAATCCCGAAACGGCTTACAAGTATCGCCTCTGTGTGAATGCCGCCCGCAGAATAAAGTGTTTCCTGATTCAAATGCTTACGGTAATTTTCTTCCCATCTTTTTTTGGCAAGGGTTAGTTCAGCATCTGCTTTTTCCAGAATACGAAGCTGCGCCTCTGCCTGAAACACCCCTTCCAAAAGCTTTGAATTGGACAAGCTGCGGGCGGCAAGAGCCTGTGAATAATTATTTTCCGCTCTTTGAACTGCCAAAACAATCTGCGGATTTTCCAGTTGAATTATTAAATCGCCTTGTTTAACATATTCACCTTCCCTGAAATAAATCCTTTTAATAACAGCATCCTGCGGAGAGGTAACATCAACCTTACTTAAAAACGATAAACTGCCGAAACCGCCGGCTTCGTCCGGTATATCACGGGCATACGCAGCGGTTCCTCTAACCATTTTAGTTTCGCTGCCTGCATTAATTTTATTTTTATCGCAGGAAATGGAAAATAAAATTATTGTTAAAAAAATTATAAATACTTTCATGGTAATCTCTCTATTAGAATATTGGTAAAATTATCAAGTTCGCCCGGCTGTAAATTTAGAAGCCGTTCCAATTCGCGCTCTGCCTGAAGCAAAGCCGCTGCTGCTTCTACAACAGCAATTTCCCTTTGAGTTTGTTCTATTAAAACTTCCATTAACTTCAACCTTGTAATATGCCCAAGGTTAAGTCTTATATCTTCAATACGGCAGCGTTCACTGCCGATAGCTGCTGCTTCTAGAGCTAAATTTCTTTTTTGCTCTGCAAGAGCGCATTTTTCTACAGCATTAAAAGCTGTACGCCCTATCCTTTCAAAAAAAACTATATATTTTTCCTGCTCCAAAGCAAGCACCAGCTGCACCTGCTTTTTACTGTATCTTGCAGAAGGATCATAAAAAGGCGTAAAACTGTTTTGAATCATAGCTGTTCTGTCATATTGCCCAAAAGACAAAGGTTCCCATCCGGTTTGCGCTGCAAAACGATTATGAATCCACGGGCCGGATAACTCTATATTTATTCCAACTGACCAATTGCTTCGTGTTAGCGGATAACTCTGCCCGCTAAGGCCAAAGTTTCCATTTAAACGCAGACTGGGAATCCATGAACTGGATAAATACTTTAATTCCATTTGTTTTTTATTGATAGAAAAACGGATTTCGTTTAAATCAGGGTTTTGATCTTTTGCAATAGCAGCAGCAGCAGAAGCTGCAAAAAGTGTATTTTGCAAATCAGTCCAAATAGAACGGTTAATATCAACTTTTTCTATTAATACAGGCAAAACATCAAAACCAAGAATTTCTGCAAATTGCTTTTCTATTTCCATAATATCCAGTTCAAGTAAAATAATTTCTATCTTTGCATCAGCAAGTTTTATATCCGCTCCTGCAAGATCAACGGGAAGCGCAAGACCCAAAATTACTTCTTCATTTAAAATTCTTCTTTGTTCATCAAGAACAATCAGCGCCGATTTTTTAATTTCCAGAATAGCTCTGGAAGATAAAACATTTCTATAAGCTGTAATTGCTGATTCTTCAATATCGCCGGTCATTCTTTGCAATTTTGAAAAAGCAAGGTCTAAATCCATACGTTCAAGTTTTCTGGATATTATAGTTCTGCCTCCGTCAAACATAAGCTGCTCAATACTGATACCGTAGTTTTTAATAAAACTATCTGCGCCTAAATACTGCAGACGATCATTTTCTGAAACAGTAAAACTTAAACGAGGAAAAAACGAACGTAAACCCCATTTCCAGGCTCCTTCTGCAGCAGCCTGCATTTCATTTGCATGCCTAAGATCAGAAGATGCCAAAACAGCAAATTCTGCAGCCTGAGAAAATGTTAATGTATTATTTTCTGCGCTGAATAACGCAGTGAATGTACAGAAAAAAAGCAGTATCGCAATTTTAACAAGCATTACATTACCTCGTTTAAAATATTTTCCAAATTTATAATTGAGCGTAACAACGGTGTATCCCAGGGAAGCATAGCTTTTGCTCTATTTAAATCTTCCAGCGCATCTTCTACTCTGCCTGTTACCCAGCGCAGTCTTGCCCTGTCCAGTAAAACCATTGCGCTTTCTGCAGAAAACTCTGCTGCTCTGTCTAAAAAAACCGCAGCTTCATCAAACCTTCCCATATCAGAAGCAAGCTCTGCCGCAAAACGCAAAGTGCGTATATCTTGCGGATTATCGGATAATAGCGATTCAATAACTTGCATTGCACCGGCAATTTCGTTTTTATCGCGGAGAACCCGCGAAAGATACAAAGAAGCCTCTAACATTGATGGGCGCAGTTTTATAGCCCTGCGGCAGAGCTTTTCGGCTTTATCAAGATTTCCGTAAAAGTATTCAGCTTTTGCATTCAGAATTAGTGCAGGAGGAAAATTATTCATTCCTGATAAAATTTCAGAAACTTCTGCAAATCTACCCTGCAAATAAAAATCAGATGCCCGTGCATAAAGACGAATTGTTTCTGAATCCGGCGTTTTAACACAGGAGATAAAAAGAATAACCAAACCCAAAAGAAAAATATTTTTCATATACCGCCTTCCTGTCATTAACTGCGGCATATATAAAAAAGCCGTTCTGCAAGGCGGCCTTTTGCAGAGAGCGCCTGAGCGTTAAAATAATCCCTGAATCTGGGAATATTATTTAACGGTTTTAACGCACCAACTGCAAAAGTTGTGTATGGATTGTCCGGAAGATTAATTAAGGGCAATAATGATTCCAGAAATAAAGGATTACCGGAATTAACTGCTTGGGAAACAATAATTTCAATTTCTTTTTTTGTTTTAATTGCAAAACTGTCTTCTGTTTTTAATCCCGTATAAGCCGCTATAATTTTTCTGCACTCATCTGCAAAAGGTCCATCAGCAGATATATTGATGCAATTTTCTGCAAACTCTGCGGCAATAACACCGGAAAATGCTCTGGCTCCTCTATACCAATACTCCGGAAAATGCGAATAACGTGCACGGATGGATTTATATGCTTCCGCAGCCCTTCTGCCGCCCTTATCTTCTTCTAAAGCGCAGACAAGAAGCATCCATCTGCCGAAACTGTCAGGTTCATCCTCTGAATTAATCAAAAGTTCAAGGCTTTCAGATGCTTCGCTCCACTTTCCGTTTAAGAAAGCAAAAATGGCATTGGCGGCAGAAATAACAGATTCATCGCCTTTTACAGAAAGTACATTTAATATTCCATTTTCCAGATCATTCTTCTGAAGCATTCCCATTCCATAAGCCCATGCCAATTCTTTAAATGCCGCCGCTACAGCTCCGGAATAATCACCGGCATATTCTCTAAGGCTGGATTCAGTAAAACCCATTCCCTGAAACCACAATCCAGCCCTTTCCAGCTCGGCTAGTTCGTCCAGTTTCTGCATAAGTGAATGTAAATCCGGCGCTTCAGATGTTAATAAAACTGCCGCTGCTCTTTCTGATTGCTGAATCCCCCCGCTCTCCAGAGAAGGAACAGTACAGGCGGCAAAAGTTATCAAAATAAAAGATAAAAGAAATGATGTGTTTTTCATAAGCAACTCCATAAAAAAGATTTGCTTATATATGGGGTGAGCGTGCGTGGCGCTTTAGTGTAAACTCAATTTTTTTGAAGATTTTTGACTTTTTTATTGAATTCTGCTAATCGAAGCTGCCCATCTCTGTAAGGCAATCCCAAATGCTACAGAAACGTTCAAGGACGCCTTTGCGCCGTAACAGGGAATGGATACTCTGCCAAACGAAACATCCGCGGCGGCAAGCGCACCAGGACTTACGCCTAGTTCTTCTGAGCCAGCTATCAATATACCGCGATGCGGAAAAGAAAATTCATTTATGGGAATCCCTCCTGTTTCCAGCGCAAAAACGGGAAGTTCTGCAGATTCAGAACCAGAAAATAAATCGCGCCTTTCCCACGGAATAATATCTATACAACCCATAGCCGTACGTTTTGCCCGTGTATGATTTGGATCAGCGCAAAAGGGAGATAAAATTATTTTTTCTACGCCAAAGCTTTCTGCGGTGCGGAACATTGCGCCAATATTAAAAGGAGAGCGTATATCTTCCATATATATCTGCATACCATGAAATATCCGGCGTTTCTCTGAATCAAGCTGTCCGTCAGAACTGAGAAAATCCCAATCAGCCTGATCCTTGCCGGTTTCTGACAGTAAAATGTGCTTTATATTATTCAGGATTCTGCGAAACAAAGAAACATCACCTAAAGAAAAAATTACAGAACCATGAGTAGCCACAGCTGCGCCGAAGAAATTTGCCGCTTCAACAAAACTTTTCTGCGCCTCCAGCGAAAAAAGTTCATCACCTGCAAGGAGCCTTGCGGCATCTGCAAAAAAAACAAGTTCTGCCTGATTAAATATTCCGGAGTTTTTTTCTGTATCGATTTTTTTCGGATTTTTTTCCTGCAGGCTTAAAAGCCTGTTTTCTGCCATTAAGAAAACTTTTGCTATCTTCCGCAATTTTTGGGTACGAGGCAGTTTTTCCAGTTTATACAGGGGTATCACAAATCGTTTCTCTCTGTAACATTCAAAAGCTGCTCAACCTGCAGCATTACATAATCCTGAAACTTTGGCGGCAATTCATTGAATAAACTCATCATACGCTGTAATTTCTCGCCTGGTGTTTTAAAGAACATGTCTCCATCGCCGTTTTTTAACCATTTCTCATTAACGCCGAAAGTTAATGAAATTAAATGTACAATACGATCATTAACCTTACGATGTTCACATTCCAGTTCAGCGATATAACCATTGCTTATATAGATTGCCTTGGCAAATTCAACTTGAGACATATTGAGAGTCTGGCGTAAGTGTCTAATCCGCTTACTAATTGTCATAACAACATCATACGATAAAAATTCTCACTATGCAAGGTTTGGTTTAACAATTTGAGTGTTTACAATTCTCACAAAATAGCATAATATACTCACATATAGAGTGAAATCATCCTTGGGGGATTGGAGGCAAAATGAATAAGGAAGAAAAATTTGAAAAAATGTGCAAAGACTTCTCATCGCTTAATAACGAACAACAAGACTATATTCTGGGCATAATGCAGGCGCTTATTTTTGCTAAAACTACAGGTAATCAGGCTAATCCGGATAAACCGGAAAAAAATACTCAAAACGTAAAAAAATAGAATAAACAGCATCTTCATTTTTTTGGTAAATTAATCTACAATAATACCCATGGAAAACGAAAACACTGCCAATGGCGCTGATATGGAAGAAAAAACTCCTGTAGAAAAAAAGAAAAAAAAGTTCCCAAAAGCGATAATAAGATTTATCTGTATTCTGGCAATAATAACTGCTGCCTGGGCTGCTTTTTCAATGATAGGCAGAGTTAATGCCGCCGTTGTAATCCCTGATTCAGCAAGCCTTCGTATAAGTATTCACAATCCTATAAGTTTAATAGAAGCAATTTTAACTCATGAAACATTAAACGAGGTTTACACAGTTCCGGAGTTGGCTCCGATAGTACCTATACTAAACCTATTGCATGATTTTGATGTTGTTAATCATGGCTTTGTTCGTATTGCAACACGCGGAAATATGGAAGCTGCTCTGTTATCCTCTGAGCAGGAAGACGGAACATTTGTTGCAGCCTGGGATTTAGGGTTTTTTTCTCCATTACTGCGAATCCTTCCTTCTTTATCAAACTTCATTACTATTCCAAATCTTTATTATGTGCAGGCGGGAAGCAATTCACGTTTTGAATTCCGCGCAGATGACATGACACTATATATCGGTCCTTACCGTAATCTAATTTTTATAACAGACAGCGTTAAAATTTATGAATCACGTTCATCCATGCATTCCGGTCACGATGCCGCATTTAATGTGATAAGACCTTCTTCATATGATGCTGCAATAATGATTTCCAATGAATTTATCGCTTCGCTTTTATCTGAACAGGATCCCGGCATAGCGGCGCTGATAAAAAATATTGATTTTGATTCTAAAGTAGAAGCAGGACTTTCAATACATCAAAGAAAAATAGAATTGCGCTTAGCCGCGCCCTTATCATCCCGGCAGGAAAGTTTAAACCGGATCCTGAGACAGCGTTCTACCGTGCCGGGTATGGCAGAACGTATTCCTGCCGACGCACAATATGCAACTATTCTATCGGCAGGTACACTTGAAGAACTTTATCAAACTGCGCTTGTTTTTACTCCAGAACTGGATGATGCTTTAAAAACTGCAGACAGCGCCTCGCGTATACTTTTAGGTGTCACGCTTGACGATCTTCTCTTTTCATGGTCAGGAAATGAATTTGCAGTTTTTGGATTGGAAGGACGCCCGCACCCTGTTTATGCTATTCAAATATCCGATGAACGCAAAAGGCAGGAAGTTTTTGACAGAGCATTCAGATCTTTCGTAGTAAACGAAAATATAAGATTAAATCTTGATGGAACGCGGATTCCGCGGATTGAAGTACCGGAATTTCTGCAGTCTCTCCTTCGCAGATGGAATATTTTTATTCCGTCTCCGTATTACATTGTACATAGGGATTATCTTATTGTAAGCGAATCTGCAGATGCTCTTCTTGCGGCAGTACGCGCAATGCAAAGAAATGATGTGCTTCCAAGAACATCCGAATGGCGCAATATTGCAGGAGGAAGATCGATGGCAACTTCCTTTAGCTTGTACTATTCACTTGATATTTCGATGCCGTTTTTCCTCCGCGGCAATACAGCTCTAAGCGGCTTTATGTCTCTTTACAGACAAGGGCTTGCCCGCATGAGCATAGATAGAGGTATTGTAGATATTTCGCTGTCTCTTGTTCCAGGATCAGGCAATGGCGTAACGCTTGTTAATGGTTTCCCGATTGCTGTCGGAGGAAGACCTTCCAATACCGTAAGCGGAATGGGCAGAGGCGAAGAAGGAAGGGTTTTCTTTACATCCGGCGGTACTTCAGTTTCTCTAAGTTTAATGGATAATAGTACTCTGGAAATTTCAGGGCAGGGCTCTCACTGGATTATTCCTGCCGATGGAGTAGGAAGAAGAAACTCGGTTAATGCCTGGGTTGTTACAGATCGCGGACGTATTACACTTGTAGACAATAATATGGAAGCGGCTTCCGGTTTCCCGGTACTTTTAGGATTAAGGCTTTCTTCTCCTCCTGCCGCCCACGAAGGTAAACTTTATCTTTGCGATGAAGACGGAAAGGTTCATGTAATGGATGAAAACGGGAATCACAGTGTGTGGGAAACAGTTTTTGACGCCGCTGTACGTTCACCGCCGTTTTTCCTTACAGTATCATCAAGGAATACATCCAATACTTATGCCGCAGTTTATCCAAAAAGTTTCTCCGGCGAGATATGGCTCCTTGATGCAAACGGAAGAGCCTTGCCGAACTGGCCTGCGGCGATAGCAATTACAGAAGACGGCGAAGACGATTTTGGCATCGGTTTCGGCACACCGCTTCTTTTCTCTCACGGCAATCGTGTGCTTGTTGCATTTATTAATCAATCTGGACAATTACTTGTATATGACGAATCTGCAGAGCTTGTTTCACCTTTTCCTTTGAAACTGGACGGCTTCTTTTTCCAGCAACCCGTATATGACGGAGAGTATTTATGGCTTATTTCGTCTAACGGCAATTTCTTCCGCGTAAGCATGGATGGAAATGTTTTATATCAGAATATTCCAGGTTTCTCTGTAGGAATGGATGAAGGTTTTATTACAGTTTTTGACAGCAATAACAGTAAAGTGCCGGATATATTTATTACCGGCGAAGGTAATGCCCTATACGCATTTACACGTAATTTCCGTTCATTGGAAGGATTTCCGCTTCCTATATGGGGAAGGCCGTATTTTATTCCTGCGTTAGGCAACAGAAAAGCAGAAATCTTCGGCATGGGAATGAGCATGAGATTATACCGGTATCAATTTAAATAGAGGGGATTATATGAGGAAGCTTCAAATTGCAATTATGTGTTTTATCGCTGTAATTTTTTCCGCGTGCGGTTCCATGGGTGACATTACAGTTAATAGTCAAAGAAGCCATCTTGATGCAAATCTTGCAGAAATCGAAGCTAAAGTTGTTCCGCTGGAAGCTTCTGCAGAAACGCTGAATTCCAATGAAATGCGGAACAGACAAAGAGACATAACAGCGATACGTCAGCAGATTACACAAATGGAAAGAGAATCATCCGGTGATACCGATTATCAGGGAAAACTAATTGCATGGTCAGGCAGGCTTTCACTTTTAGAAAACAGATACAGCGAAGCTCAGCGCTTTTACCGCCAGTCAAATTCTGTTTCGCCGGGTAACCTGCCTGCAGTAATTTTATCAATCCGGCTGGAAGGCGATCCTCAAAAAAGACTGGAAATAATCGAAAGAGAACTTGCCATGCTTGGGCAGCGATCTTCCGGTATCGGCGAATTAAATATAGAAAGAGGGCGTGCGCTCTTTGATCTGAATCGATTTTCTGAATCTGCAGGCGCATTTGATGTTGCTTTCTCGGCAGGATTGGACAGTGTATATCCTGATAGTTACGGTTCGTTCAGAAGCCGTGCATGGGAACTGCGTAACACAAGCGGAGTAGCTGCCGCATCTTTAAACCTGCTTGGAAGGGAAACTATTACCTGGAACGACTGCATCGCTCTTACAAGAAATGAAACGCAGCTTTTACGTTTTCTTACTGCAGGCAGAACAGTAGCAGAAGCCGAATTATTTACCCGCCTTCTTGAACGCGGCTTTATTCCATTCAGCCAGGATATTACTGTAACACAGTGGCCGGCAACTCGGCCAAGAGGAGATGAAGCTGTTACCCGCGCAGGAGCCGCCTGGTTCATATGGCATTTACATGCCGAATCCCGCGCAGATCGCGGTATGCTTTCCCGTTATTCAGCGCGTTTTGCAACAGGAGCAAATCCCAGAAGCCCAATACTTGATGTACCGCCGCTTTCTCCGTTTTTTGATTCCATTCTTGGATGTGTAGAAACAGAACTTATGTCTTTACAGGATGGACGTAACTTTCGTCCTTCTCAACCGATTCGAGGCGCAGAGCTTCTTGCAATTTTGCGAAGGATAGATAATTAATTGCAGTACAGAAAAACAAAAATTGTATGCTCTTTGGGGCCTTCATCATCTGATGATGCTGTTGTTCGCGAACTTATTCTTTCTGGAATGAATATCGCGAGATTAAACTTTTCTCATGAAAATCATGAAATTCACGGAAAAACAATTGATCGTGTAAGAAGAATATCTCGTGAACTTGATAAACCTGTTGCCATTTTACTGGACACAAAAGGCCCTGAGATCCGGACTGGAATGGTAGAAAATAACGGTAAGATTACAATTAACAAAGATGATCTTGTCATTATTACTACAGACGGCTGCTTAACTACCGCGGCAGAAAATGCAAGTCAGGAACAAATTCCTGCACGTATCTCCATAACATGGAAAGATGCGGGAAAAAAGCTGCAAAAAGGTCATCACATTCTTATAGCAGACGGACTTTTAGATCTGGAAGTAATCGATGTTATTAAAAAAGGAGAGCCGGACGCTCAAATAAAATGCCGCGCAAACAATGCCGCTGTAATTGGCAGCAAAAAAAACGTTAATCTTATCGGCACTCATGCAAGGCTTCCCATAATGAGCGAACAGGACAAGGAAGACATTGCCTTTGGCGTTAAGATGGACATTGATTTTATCGCCGCCAGTTTTTTAAGTTTTCCCTATGAAGTTGTAGAAATTAAAAAATATTTAGAAAGCCTTAATTCTTCCATTAAAGTAATTGCAAAAATTGAATGTGAAGACGGGGTAGATAACATAAGGGAAATAGTTCAAGTTGCAGACGGAGTAATGGTTGCCCGCGGCGATCTCGGCGTTCAGCTTCCAACAGAACAAATTCCGCTGGTGCAGAAGAAAATAATAAGTGTGTGCCGGAAAGCAGGAAAGCCGGTAATTACAGCAACACAAATGCTTGAATCGATGATTGTTAATCCGCGCCCAACACGCGCAGAACTAACAGATGTTGCCAATGCAATTTTTGACGGAACCGATGCAGTTATGCTTTCCGGCGAAACTGCAAATGGAGCATATCCTGCAGAAGCTGTTAAGATGATGGATAAAATTGCCCGCACAGTTGAGTGGTCTTATGAATTCAGAGAACGAATGCAAAGTATCCGCGATGAATGTTTTGCCGAAGAATACAACCCAAGTGAAAACCTTGGAATAATTATGTCAAAATCGGGAGTAGATATATCTACATCTGTAAATGCAAAAGCAATTGTAACGCCTACCCTTGGCGGCAATACAGCGCGGCTGCTCAGTGTATTCAGGCCGGATCAGCCTATTCTTGCAGTAACTCCAAGTGATAAAACAATACGTACGCTGCAATTATACTGGGGTGTCTACCCTTGTTATGCACCGGTTGCCGATGAAACAGAAAGCATGATTCAAAACTCCATGAGAGTAGCAACAAAAACCGGAGCGGCATCAATATCAGATAAAATTGTTCTTGTCGCCGGGCTTCCCCTGCAAAGCCCAAACATGGTAAATACTGTCCGGGTTTTAATCATTGGAACGATACTTGCACGTTCAACCTCCGGCGGTTTTTCCAACCCGGAGATTACACGCGTTCAGGGCAGAATCATGTTTGCCTCAAATGTAACCGAAGCCCGCGAAAACATCATGTTAAAAAAAGGTGATATACTTGCATGCAGAATTCTTACAAAAGATTTTATTCCCATAGTACGCATTGTAAAGGGAATTATATGCGAAGAAATATCGGAAATAACTGATGCAGACCTGCATTCTGTAAACTCAGACCTTGTCTGGCTTACCCATATAAGGCATACTACGGATAAACTTGAGCCAGGGCTGACAGTAACAATAGATGCAAAAGAGCTGCTTGTATACGAAGGCTCTGTGTAAGTTTACCGGAATTAATAATATAAACTTTAAATTAAAGGCAACAGAGAATTCCCTCATAAATTCAACAAGTTGATTATAATTGCTCTTCGCAATCTGCCGTTTAAAATGCCTTTTGAGAGAGATTGAGCCAGTTCTTTTGTTTCCATAACGCATTCTGCAAAGTACTGAAGTCCGCTGCCAAGATCTGTAATACCATCAGGAAGAGTTTCTATATTCAAAACAGCTTTAGATTGATCAAAAATAACATCATGGAGATAGTTAAATAAATTCTCTGTTGCCGCTTCCACTGCAAATACCTTCCTTTTAATATTAATAAAAATAGTAAATATTTTTGCATGAGACCAGTAAAAAAGGAGATTTTTTAAGGGGAAGCACATTATCACCCAAAGGCCACTGTTGGAACTTTTCGCCAACGCTCATATGATTTATTTGTTCGGGCATACATTTCTGGTATAAAAACAATTATATTTGTTACTGTGTCACCTTTAAAATAAGGAGTTTTGCATGGTTGACAGTGTTGCAGTTTTTATTATTCGCACCCTCTGGTGTGGCATTTATCTACCTCAGCCGTATGTCACCTGCCAGTGCTCTTCGCTACGGCTGTAATAGTTATTGTTTTAATTATTGCCGATATATTGCTGGGTAAGTTCGTTTACAAA
>WQWU01000003.1 GCA_009785215.1 Treponema sp.
GGAATCTCCAGGTAGTCTACCCAAAAATCACTAAAGGTTTTGCGAATGGAATCAATTTTTCCAAGCGTTAACAATCCGCCATAAGTTAAGGAGCCGTTTTTTGTAATGCCAAATTTTTCACAAAAATCTTCATTGGATAAATCGTTGTAAATTAATTGAGGGTTCTGATTTTTTACTCTGTTTCTAAATGTATTCAATGATCCTGTGTTTATTTCGCTTATTCCTAAACCTTCAACAATTAACTCTGAACGAATACCAAATGACTGATCCCGCAGCAGTGCATTTATTTCAGAATCTGTAGCTCGATAATCACCGCTTGCAGTACGTATGAAAGTATTCTGAAGTGAATTATAAAAAACAGGCTTCTGTTTAGAAGATGGAATGTAAAAGGCCAGAATAGATTTATTATTTATTTTGTATATTTTACATTCTGGGTTTATTATTACATTAAACTTATTTTTATTACGTAATACATTTGTAAAATCCTGTTCTATTTTTGATGGATTTTCTACACCGCATATTTCAAAATTATTTGCGTTTTGTTTTACTCCTAAAACAATCCAGCCGCCTGACGCATTGGAAAATGCGGAAACTGTTTCCCATATATTTTTTGGAAGCTCAGAATGAGCTTCCTTTACTTCAAAGTCGTCCCATTCGATATCGGTTAATCTGTTTAATAGATCTTGTTTATTCATTATTAACTTTCCAGTATCCGCCCTTATCTGGTCCAATGCGTTCAAGCAGACCTTCAGATTTAAGAAGGCGAATATTCTTTTCAACACCTTTTACCGACAAGCCAATCATCGTTGCCATTTCATTTTGTGTTATATACACATTGTCTTTTATTAACTCTAATATTTTCTCCCTACCTTTCTCCCTACCTTTCTCCCTACCTTTCTCCCTACCTTTCTCCCTACCTTTCTCCCTACCTTTCTCCACAGTTTCAGGATTATTTTCTGTCCCCTTTTCCTGCAAATTGCCAAATGAATAATTATCATCCAGAGGAACAATAATCCTAAAAATATCACCGTCAATTAATTCCGGTTCTTTCCCGGAATATCTTAATCCATAATGATAAAGATTCCTTACTCCGGAACCAAGTTCATCCGCCAATCCGATATTACGGAAAAAAGAAGCAATAATTGGGTTTTTAGGATTTGGCTCAAAATTTTCAAGCGTCATTACACCGTCTTTTACAGCGCGGTTTGCGTTTTCCACAAACATTTTATCTTTTTCAATAATAAATTTTGAAATATAAGTACTTGTAAATTCTCTATGAATTAGTGTATTTACAAGCATTTCTCTTGTAATAATCTCACGCAAACTAACTCTAACATCACCTTCTAAATAAAATTTATCCCATAAATGTTTGCGGCTAAACTCCATTAGTAAATCATAACTATTAATAAGATTTGTTGTTACAATTAAACGATCATCATATCGAGAAAGATTAACTTTTCTTAAAATAGCGTCTGTACGATATGCCGGCAAAATGGATTGTATAATATCGTCTTTACCAAGCAAAAGTATTGCCGCAAGATTGTATCCCTTTTTTCCGGTTTCTCTGTCCTCAACATATAATCTGGCGCTTTCAAGCAATTCGTTATCATTTAATTTTTTCCATGCATGATTTGAATCCCGATTTAACGCCATTTGACGAATTCGCGGCAGCATATCAAAACTCAAATCGGTTTTCTTAATAAATGGATATACTTTTCTCTCTGTAAATATATTCTGCTTACGAATATACATTGCAGCAATTTGATTAGTTGCAGTAACTTTAACATCCGCATCATTTACGCGATCGTAAATAACTTTTTTAAAACTATGAACTTCTGACGAGGGCGGTACATGAATATGTATGATAAATTTATTATTATATTTTAATATTTCAGGAGCAAGATATACAGTAGGTAATAATAATTCCGGATTACTTATTGTTGAAATAAAATTCTTTACTAGATTAGGTATCGCCTTCTGCGGGATACCTGCTGCATTGCAATTATCATCAATACCTAAAAAAATATCTCCGCCGTATCGGTTTAAAAAAGAGCATACTGTTTTGTATGTTTCTATGCTAATCCCGCCTTCACAAAGCTTGAATTCAATTGCAATATTTTCACCAAGAAGTAAAGCGTTTTCTATTTTTTTATCTATCATTGTAATTAATATTTCATTTAAAAAATAAATATATTATATAAATCAACGTTTTAATTTTTTTTATATATTTTTGAATAATATTTAGCTTTACACTATCAATAATAGTTTTTTTATTATTTTCAAAATCACGTATTTCTATACCATCTATAGCTGAAGAAAATAGATCATCATTATTAGTAATAACAGGAATATTCAACATTCTTAAATTTATATATTTTCTAAAATAATACCATGCATCAGATACAAGATATACTTTTGGATAAATATTACATAAAGTTTTTGCAGCTTCTAAATCAATATAATATCCCCAAGTTAAACATGGAGATATTCGAGGTTGACCTATAAAAAAATCATTATTAAGTTTTATTATATGCCATGGCGTAAAGCGACCAACCTTTACGTTATCTTCATTTTGTTCTCTCCAGAAGCATTTTTCAAGTTTAACTATTAGTTTATTAATTTTTATATTTTCTAATTTTTCCAAAATATTAAAAAAATCAGGCTTAATTGTAACATCATCTTCAAATATTACTGCGCGTTCTATGTTTTCTTCTACCATTTTCTTCCAAATGAATTTATGGCTTAAAGAACAACCAATTTCGCCAAGTGATAATTCTTTGTATGTCTTTATCGCTTTTTCCTTATCGTAATAATAATTTAACTCGTGATTTGTTAAGTTTCTTCCGTCAACCGCATTAAAATATTCATATGTTATGTTATTAAAATTATTAAATTGTAATTTTATAAATTCTCTTCTATCTGCATTTTTTAATAAATTTATTATGAATATTTTCATTTTAACAACCTATTTTAGAATGCTTTTTCATGTATTTTTTTTATTGTTTTATTTATAATATATTTATATAATGTTTTTAATGAATAATTATCTATATTTTTTGTCTCAAGATAATTTACTTTTTTTTGTAAATTTATAATATAATCATCATATTCATATTTTTTATAAAAATTCCACCTTTCTATTATATATTTATGATCATTATCAGAACACCAACTTCCGTCAAAATGATGAATTGAACGCGTGTTATCTGTAATGTTTATTAATCCGGTCTCAAATGATTTTGGTGAAAAATATTCCACAGGATATAATTTTACTCCTGCAATATCTTGAATTACATTATCATCTTTTTTTCCATATTTTTTAAGTATTTTGCTAACTATAGTTCCTATAACTGTTAAATCATAAGATCCATTTTTTTTAATGAAGCATTTTTTATTATAATATTTTATTATTTCTAATAATATTGGATTTTGTTTATTTGTTCCGATACCCAATCCAGGATTTATAAATCCAATGTCTTCAAAACCCATGAATGAACTATTGTTTAATATATCACCGAATTCTTTTATTACCTCAACATCAGTATCAAAATATATTCCACCATATTCATATAAAATATCAAAACGAGCATAATCACTAACAAACGCATACTTTTTTACACTATAAGCCTCTTTTGTGTAAACAACTTTATTAACATTATAATTTGATTCATTCCACTCTTTAATTTCGAAATCAGGGAAATATTTTTTCCAGCTTTCTATGCATTTTTTTGCAGTTTTCGGCATAGGGTTTCCGCCAAACCAACAGTAATGAATAAATTTTGGTATTGACACATTGTACTCCAATTTTAGAAAATTATACTAATATATTATACTTTTTTTTCAATATTTATATAACAATACAGAAATACTGCTAATATAATTATAAAAGTATTGTTCTCATTAAACATATAATGTTATCACTAATAGTATTCCAATTTAATCTTTTTTCATATTCAACAAATGAAGAAAAACATAATTTTTTATATTCATTAAAATCAGATAACATTGTTTGAATATATTTTGCATAAACTTCACCGCGATCAGACAATTCAAAAAGCTTCCCGTTTAATCCATCAAATACAGCGGTTGGCACTCCGCCTGTATTAGTTGCAAGACTTGGAAGTCCAAAACTTGATGCTTCACTCCAAACTACTCCAAAGCATTCTGCTCTTGTAGGTAATATAAAAAAATGCGATCTTTTAAATAAATTATCTAATAATTCATTGCCAACTTCTGTTGATTTCGAAATGAAACCATGATTTGTGACATAATCTGGTAATTCAACTGGACAACTTCTTATTCCAACAATATCCAAATGAACATTAATACCCTTATTATGAAGAACATCCGCTGTTTCTAAAGCGATAGCAGCACCTTTTCTTTCCCATTCAACTCCAATAAATAATAAATTACATTCGTTCTCTTTTTTATTTTCTATTATTTTTTCGATATCTATTATTTTTCTATTACATTCAATGTTTGCGCCAAAAGGAACAACTTTTATCTTGTCAGGATCACAGTTGTAATATTTTATTGCGCCATCTTTTGCCCAATCAGAAGTAAATAATGCTTTATCACAATTGTCTAGAGCATTTTTTTCCAGAGTATTTAAATATTTCTTTATTCTGTTTGATAAATTTGTACAAGATTTGTAATATTCAAATTTCCCGGCAAAAACACTGTCTGCAAATAATATTTTAGGTATTTCAGTTTTTAAATAAGCAATAACTTCAGATGTTATACCAAAAATAATATCTGTGTCTTTTGTAAGTTGCTTTTTAATTAAGCATGATAAGTATTTTAACGTTATTGGGAAAACACCATAATAATGTTCTTTTTTAAATAATTTTCTTGTTATTTTTGCATATAATCTTTCAAGTTTAATCATGATTCTATTTCTTTTTTCGTCAAGATTATCTATAAAATATAATTCAATGTCTTTCTTTTTTAATGCTTTAGAAATACTATAAACTGAACCGCTCCATGCATGAATATCATAAATACTTTGTCTGGAAACAAACGCAATTTTCATATTTTTTTTATTATTCTAGAACGCTTCCGTTTTCAATAACAATACGACGTTTACAACGATCTACGGTACTTAAACGATGCGCAATAACTATCAGAGTTTTATTCTCGCTAATTTTATATATCTCATCCATAATTTTACCTTCTGTATCATTATCAAGAGAAGAAGTGGCTTCATCAAGAACAAGTACATCAGGATTTGTGTAAAGCGCACGTGCTATGCCTATGCGTTGTTTTTGACCTCCGGAAAGCTGAATGCCCCCTTCGCCTACCAAAGTTTCAAGTCCGTTGCTTTTTTTTAGGAAATCCCAAATATTTGCCATTTTTAATGATTTAATTAGTCGTTCTTCATCGTATTCAGCAGAAAAGGTAACATTATCTGCAACTGTTCCGTCAAACAAATATATGCTCTGCGGAATATAACCTATTTTTTTTCTCCATGAACGTATGTTTTCATTCGTTATTTTTTCATCGTCAATATATAGTGAACCGTAATTAGGCTTATGAATACCTATCAATAAATCTACAAGCGTTGATTTTCCAGAACCTGATTCTCCTGTTATGGCAATGCTTTCACCTTTTTTTATTACCATCCCTGCATTCTTAATTACATCATTTCCTGTATTATATTTAAAATTTATACTATCAATTCTAATTGATTTTTCAAAGTCTATTTCAATATCTCCTTCTTTTTCAATTTCTTGATTTATTGCTTTATTAACAGATACTAATGCATTATTATTAAAAGAAATATCATTAACATATCTTAACAATCTGGTAATTGCAGGGAGCATTCTATATAATGCAAGCGCATACATACTTATAATAGGAATAATCATTTCCGGAGTTCTTGTTCTCCATGTTATAAATACAACTATTCCTATTAATAATGAGAATCCAAAACTTTCAAGAAAATTTCTAGGAAGTACACCAAGCGTTTCACTTATAACACTTGCACGAGCTACAACTTTTGCAGAGGTTTCATAGTTGTTAAAGAAATTATTTTCATTTCCGCGTAATTTAACAAATTTAAAATTATAAAATGCTTCATGTAAAATACGATATTGTTTCATTCCTGCCTCAGATGTTTTTACACCTTGTTTATTTACAATTTTTACCATGAATTTTAAAACAATAAAAACAATTATTGCCAAAATTGCCGTTAATACTAATGACATTTTCCAATTTACAATTATTAAAAGACTATAAAGCGTAATAATAGTAAATAATTCAGAAAATATATGCAAAAAACTCAGTAAAAGACGACCAACCCTTGTTGTTTCAACATTTAATAAATGAATCATATCACCAGAATTTTTCTGCAAGAAATCTTTATAAGGAATAGTACAGAATATTTTAAATATTTTTAAAGATATATATTTAAAAATACCAAAAGCATATTTATTTAAAAAATAAGTATAAAAAACATGATATATTGAACGAAATATATAAAACATAATTATTGCGGCACCAAATGTAATTATAAATGAATATTTATCGGTAAACCTAAAAAAATCATAAGCAATTTTATAATAACCTTCATCCAGCACCGCAGGATTGGAAGCAACTGTAATAAAAGGCATAATTGCAGAGATACCAACAGTTTCTATTATTGATAACGCAATTGAAAGGAATATTAATATTAAAAAAAAGATTTTATGTCTTTTTGCCAATAATTTATTTAGTTTCTTTGCGATATCAAAAAGGTCGGATATTTTCATTATTTAATCCTTCTTAATACAAACTCATCAAACCATTGCGGAACCGTATCTGTTAAATAAATATCGTCGCCGTTTTTTTCCATAAAATATTTAAAAGAATTATTGGATTTTTCACTTGAATTGTCAAAGAAGAATGCCTTGTCGGATAATTTTAAAACAGAATATATATTGTTTAAACTTCTGCTGTAACGTTCTGTTATTTTATTTTCCGGAACATCGTGTCCGCCTGTTTTTACCCTGTTTTTGATACGATGTAAATTAATAAGAGGATCTGATGTATTTATAAAATAAAGATATATTTTAAACTTTGCTTTTTTAGCAATCTCAAGTTCCTTTATTTTTGTCTCATGGGAAAAAACAGATTCAAATGAAAATGATGAATTAGATTGGATCATTTTGTAGCGAAGAAAATCAGCGAGGGCAGCTGCAAGGTAACTGTCATTAAAAGAAGGGTCTTTTAATGATAATCTGCTGCCGTTTAGAAGCAATAGATCTGAAATATTATAACTTACAAGTGTTTGAAACGGTGACAGTTTTAAATAATTGATTAATTCTTTAAAAGAAAAAGAAATTGGCCAATTTTCCAGATTTAATGATACAGATAAATCTTTTAAAATTAAATCAGGATTTATATGATAATATGGATTAAACGCTTTAATCTGATTTAAATAATTATATAAAGTGGATTTGCCGGAGCCATTCGGACCTGCGAATACTCTAATTCTTTTTGTTCTTTCGCTCATTATATTTTATAAATCCGCTGTGTTGTTTTTACGTCTGGTTTAATTTTGCCCAGTATTTCTTTTTTTCCATCAGAATATTCTTTTACGATATCTTCGTTATCAACATAGGTTACAGGGAGCCCTTTTTCTTTTGCTTCTTTAATTGCAAATAAACCTGCTTCCGCGCACATTTGCTGGAATACTTCGTATTTTTCTGTGCCGATTATTTGCACATCTTCATTAAATTTTCTTGAATTATTCATTCAAAGCATCCTTATCCAATACCAAAATAATTTAAACCGGCAGATGTTACTTCTTTGGGTTTGTAGATATTGCGCAAGTCTATAAAGTTTAATGATGCAAGGTTTTCTTTTATTTTAGCCAAATCTAAATTTCTAAACTGATTCCAGGGCGTAGCGATAACAAGAGCGTCTGCGTTTTTTGCGCAGTCGTATTCATCTTTTGCAAAGTAAATTGGTTTTATTACGTTTAACAAGCGCCATTTTGCTTCTGTCATTGCGGCAGGATCGTAAACACGAAGTTTTGCGCCGTTAAGATCCAGATATTCGCAGATTGTAATAGACGGCGACTCGCGCATATCATCGGTATTTTGCTTAAAGGCAAGCCCAAGCACGGCGATTGTTTTTCCGGAAAGTGAGCCAAGTATTTTTTCAATTTTTTTTGCGGCGCGCAGCTTTTGTTTTTCGTTGGTTTCTATTGTTGTTTCTACAATGTTAAGCGTTTCATCATTTTCTTTTGCAATTTTAACAATCGCTCTTGTGTCTTTTGGAAAACAGGAGCCGCCGTAACCGGGTCCGGGATGCAGAAACTTGCTTCCTATTCTGCCGTCCTTGCCGACTGCTTTCGCAACATCACGGATATCTGCGCCTGTTTTTTCGCAAAGATTAGCGATTTCGTTTATGAACGTGATTTTTACCGCGAGAAAAGCATTGGAAGCGTATTTAATCATTTCCGCAGATTCAAGATTGGTTTCTATAAACGGAGTTTCATTCAAATATAGCGGACGATAAACATCTTTCATTATATCGCGTGCCTGAGCGCTTTCGCAGCCTATTACAACACGATCCGGATGAGTAAAATCATAAACTGCAGTTCCTTCCCTTAAAAATTCAGGATTTGAAACAACATCAAATTCTATTTTTTTATTGCGTTTTTGCAGCTCTTCATTTATCCAGTTCTGTACTTTTTTTCCGGTTCCGACAGGAACAGTGCTTTTGTTTACTATAACGGTATATTTATTTATCAGTTTTCCTATCTGACGCGCCGCTTCCTCTACAAAAACAAGATCAGCAGAACCGTCATCCATAGGAGGTGTGCCGACTGCTATAAAAATAATATTGCTTTCTTTAACAGCCAAAGATAAATCTGTAGTAAAAGACAAGCGTCCGTCATTAATATTGCGCCTTATAACTGTATCAAGCCCGGGTTCAAAAATCGGAACTATACATTTTTTAAAAGATTTTATTTTTTCTTCATTGGTGTCCACACAGATTACATGATTGCCGAAATCAGCAAGGCATGCTCCAGAAACGGAGCCGACATAACCTGTTCCAATTACTGTTATTTTTGCCACTTATAAATCCTAATAATGAAGTTCTGTGCCTATAAATAATTCCATGGGAGTTCTTTTTGAAATATCAGAAAAATTCCATGCAATTGATATTCTTAAAAATAAGCTTCTGAAGAAATCCGGGAAAATAATCATTTCCATACCTGCGGATAAAAGCAGGTTTTCTTTTCCAAAAGACGCCGGTTTTTGCGGGTCCTGATAAAAAGCCATATCTATTATTGGGCTTAAGTGAAGATCAAAATCCAGTATGCGAACTTTTCTGTTGTTAAACCATTGAGAAGGCCTGATCCTTAGGGCTCTTACAGGCAGATCCAGATTTAAAGAAATCATATAATCTGCGGAAACTTCTTTATTTAAAATTCCGCGCATTACATCCGCCGCGCTGTCATTGCTGCCGTTAAACCAATGCCGGTAAGACAAACGCGCTGAAAATCCGAAAATATCAAAAAAAGTCAGGTGCCCTCTGGCATATATACCTATATCAGATGATAATGGCTCTTCGTTTTTTCTTAAACTATAAAAATTATAGCTAAATGAATTATATGCTCCTACGGCAAGTCCTCTTTTAAAATTGCCAAGCCAGTCAATACGTCCGAATTCCAGAGTATGAGAAAATCCCAAAAAAGGCCCCTTTTTATTTTCAACCAACGGCCATGTTGGAAATTCATGATTAAATGTAGCGTATAATCTGGGCGTATAAGTCAGCTCTCCGAACGGACCAACTTCAAGGCTTGTTGGAATTTTCCATCTTATAAACGGACGGCTGGACATATATAGTCCTTCCTGAAAATCCTTGCCGTATTGAATTTTGTCAGCATCCGAAAGTTCTTCGTTAACAATAAAATGTTCATCAAAACCAATGGTAAATGTTGTTGTTTTAAACGGAAGTTCTACAGATAATCCTGTTATATTTCTGTAATACCATTCTTTTCCCATATCAGGACGGTAAAAAACATCATGATCAAAATTTATATTCCAGTTAATTCCAAAAAGCCTGATTGGAATATCTGAGTCAAGCATAAAGTTAAAAGAATTTCTGCCGTGCTCATCGTGCCTGTAACCGATATCAAGTCTTAAAGCGCTCATTGTGCCCAAAAAATTATAATCGCGCGCTTTTATTGTAATATCAAAACCTGAATTGGAACTGTATTGAGGACGCGGTATCGCTACAATATTCCAGGTATCTTTTACATGTATAACCAAATCTACAGGATATTTTCCGTCTTCTCTTGTTTCGCCTATTGTATAATCAATACTTACGCTGTCTAAAACTCTTTCGTTGTATAACAGCTGAGTTTTATTGCTGATATATTTTTCAAGATTTTCAAATCCTTTTATTTCTTCGCCGGAAATAAAATCTGCTTTGTTAATTAATGCATAAGGACGCGTTAAACCGCTGATATTAAAAACAAATGAAGAAATTACATATATGTTTTCTGATAAATCATTTTCTGTTATTTCTTCCTGTTCTTCCTGTGAATAAACAGGAAAACATAATGACACTATTAATATTATTAAAATAAATGCTTTTAAATTCATACTGGAAATACCGCCAAAAATAATTTATGACAAAAAAAACCGGTTCCGGCAAAAAACCGGAAAAAAAACGGGGAAAATAAAACCTATTCAACCAAAAAAAAGGTTAAATGGACACAGGACGGACAGGCGGCCGAAACACGCTCTGTAATCATGCGATTTTCATTAGAATCAAGGAAATTATAGCAAAATTTGGTATATATTACAAGGTGTCTGACAAGTTATAGACATTCTCTTCTATGCTGTTTAAAAGGGCATTTTTGGAGAATTCCGATACTTCCTGCTTTCCGGAAAGGAAATCTCTCCAGTTTTCGACAAAATCATAGGCTGTTTTGCGGTTTAAAGGCAGGTATTTACCGTTTAAGATGGCTTCGCTGTCTTTATTTCTCATAATTGAACTGCTTTTGTATACTACCCTGATTTCTGACAGGATGTTTTTTTGGGTTTTTACCAGAAATATAAAAGATTCGCTGGAAAAAATGCCGTCTCCGTAGAATTTTTTATAAATTGAATAATCCCATGGATGCAAAGGCAGCCTTATTCGTGTTAAAAGTTCCTGATTTTCGATAACGGTATCCTTTTCTGCGGAATGAAAGCGTGCCGCGGAAACCCATCTGGTATTTTGCTCATTTCGCAGTTCATATTGCGCTTCCAGAGCAATAAGGGGTGCCGGCATATCCGATTTTCCTGTGCTGCAAATATTTCCGCCGATAGTCGCTATATTTCTTAATTGTACGCCGGCAATGTTTTCTATGCATCTGCAAAGGACACCCGGAACTATTTTTCCAAGGCGCAAAAGCCTGTTCAATTTTACCATCGCGCCTATTTCAAGATAATGTTCCGTTCGTGTGATGCTGTGCATTTCCTCGATTTTATCAAGGCAAAGGAAAACAGGAGGCAGATTAAGGATATTATGTTCCTGTCTTCCAATCAGGTTTGTTCCTCCGGCGTAGGGAACTGCCGCGGGAAAACGGTTCCAGTCAGAAAAAAGTTCGCTAAAGGAAGAAGGGAAAAACACATGGTTAAGAGGCGCGTCCATGCAGCCTCCTTTGCCTTAAACCGGCAATAGCATCAATTGCGCTTACAAGTCTTTGAATGTTTGTACAACGGCACTTTATTCCGGAAAAACCCATAAGTATTTCTTCTTTGGAGGGAGAGGGGTTTTTGTCAAGAAGCGCCTCTGTGCATAAAACTTTCCCGGCTTCGCAATATCCGCAATTTCCCAAATGTTTATCCGCAAAAGTATTAATAATTTCCTGATACTCAATTGTTTGGGAAAAACCTTCGATTGTGATTATTTCGCTGCCCTTTATTTTAAACGCAGGTATAAGGCACGCAGGGCTTACATTTCCGTTAAATATAACTGAACAGGCTCCGCATTGCCCCGTAAGACAACCTGGTTTAGAACCGAATAAACCAAAGCTTCCGCGCAGAATATCGATTAGCCTGACGCCTGCCTCTGTGCGAAAAACAACATCTTCACCGTTTAAAATAAAATTTATTGTCATTTTACCGCCTGATTTTGCTTATGATCATTTCTAATTCTAACCATTTCCCAAATATCATTTTTTTTAAGAGGGATAGATTTATAACAATGATCCATTGCCTGTGAAACAGCCTGCAGAAAAGCCGCGGGAATACAATTAAAGGGGAGCTCCCCAATCCCTTTAGCCTCGGATGTATCCGATAAAAGAAATTCTATTTTGACAGGAGGCATATCAAGGGGAGAGAAAAAATTAAAATTATTGTATTGTTTTCTTGGCAATATCCCGTTTACATATTCAATATTTTCTGCAAAAGCCCATCCCAAAGCCTGTGTTACATTTCGCATAAGGCTTCTTTTTGCCCTGTGTTTGGAAATAATTTTGCCGCCGTCTACGGCAAGCCATATCCCGCGTATTTTGGGAAGACATTCAACAAGATCGACGGTTACTTCAACAACGGCGGCGGCGAGGGCGGGTTTTGTAAAGCCGCTTACATCCATAACTTTAAAACTTTTGTCACGGAAAAAACCTTCCTGAGGTCTTACAGAACGCTTTACTGTAATTGGAAGCGGGTCGTGAAAACGCTGTTTGCGGATAGCAAGGCAGCATCTTTCTACCAGTTTTGTTATAACCGTTATGTTTCTTGAAGCGCAGGAAGGACCGCTGTCGGGGGCTGCGGCTGAAACAATGCGAACCATTTCCGGCTGTATCGACATTGTTTCTGACGCTATTTTTTGCCATATTTTCTGGTAATCTTCCGGGCTTGTAATATTGGATTTTATTTCCAGAATGCTTTCTTTTGTAAGCGTTACTTCTACACTGTATGAACCTTTATCATCCGAATAGTAGAGAAGACCATTGCCCTGAAAACCAGCCGCAATCCCTATCCCCCGCGGATTCTCTCCCTTTTCTGCCGGGGTGCCCCAAGTTCTGCTCTTTCTTAACAGCTCAAAAGATGACCACTTGCGGTAATAATCACTCATTTTTGTAACAGCCTCAAACAGCTCATTGTCGCAATTGTTGTTTTTAACTGTTTGCTGTAAAGGTAAAATCGCTCTTTTATCAGCATTGTTCGCGCGAAAACAAGCAGGGTCAATTTCATAAACATCTGCTATTTGAGAAATATGCCTTTCTATCGCAAACAACCCCTGAGCCAGGCCAAACCCGGTAAATGGCCCCTGAACGGGAATATTTGTCCGGTTTGCCCTCGCTGTCAGTTTTAAATTCTTAAAATTATATAAACCCAAGCTTCCAAGGCACATTTGATCCAATATTTCCTTTTCGTTAACCCCGTATGCGCCAAGGTTAACAGAAATATCGATTTTAGAAGATGTAATATTACCTTTTTCGTCAATAAAACTGGCAATTTCTATATCAGAGCCGCACCTTTTTGGGGTGTAAAAAAAATCTTCTTCTCTGGTTAATATCAGGCGAACAGGTTTGTTTGTAATAAATGTACCCAATGCGGCAAGACAGGAGATAAGCGACGGATACCATAATTTTCCGTCCATATGCAGATTAATGGCAGTAGGTTCAACCAATACAACAGAAGGATTTAGACCCAGCGCTATAGAAACGGATCTTTTTACATGATTTGCCCATTGAGTTGAAGTTCTTACTACAAGATTTTTTTTATCATCCCAAAATGAAACAGCTCCTGCAGGTTCCGCATACCAGTGTTCCTGAATACCTGTTATAAAATTACCTTTAACGATTCTGGAATTTTCTGATAATTCATCTGCCGGGCTGCCAATGATAATCTGACGTTCTGCAAGGGGTGTGTAACCATCATCATTGCCGCAGGAAAAAACAGGGGGCTCTTCATCGGCTATTACCATACATCTGTCAATAATATCTTCCAGTTTTGTTTTGTCATTCCCCAAGAGCAGTGCCGCAGGCTCGCCTATGTAGGACAGTTTTTCATCCGCCAGTATGGGTATATCCGTATTATAAAGTTTGTTTTTTCCGGGAATATCTTTGGCAGTAACAAGCGTAAAATTTTCCGGCAGTTCGGAAATTTCAATATTTTTTAATATGCCTTTTGCCACAGGCGATCTGATAATCGCGGCATAAAGCAAATCTTTCGGGTAAATATCTTCCAGAAACGGCAGAGCTTCCATCTGGTATCATTTTATTATGATTAGCCGATGTTTTCTAGTGGTATCATACCGTAAGTTTTAAGAATATCCCGTAATATTTTGGAGTTACGGTAAACATCCGGTTTTTCCGCGTTAAAACAGCAAACTGACCGCAGGTCTTCCAGAAACGATTTTACATTGATTTCCAGAGGTTTTTTTCTGTTTATTTTCAGTATGCGGCTGAAATCTGTCAAAGAAGGAATCTCATCACCCGATAATAGCGATTCGTCCATGCGTTCTCCGGCTCTTAAACCGATATATTCAATCTTTATCTCTGTTTCCGGCTCATAACCATGAAAACGGATGAGCTGTTCCGCAAGGTCGCGGATACGGACAGGTTCGCCCATATCCAAAAGGTAAAGTCCTCCGTTTTCGCCTACACCGCCCGTTTTAAGCACAAGAGAACAAGCCTCGCTTATGGTCATAAAATAACGGCGCACATCGGGGTGAGTGACTGTTACAGGTCCGCCTTTTTCTATTTGTTTCTGGAAAAGGGGTACAATCGACCCGCGCGAACCGAGCACATTTCCAAACCGGACAACAACAAAATTAGGTCCGTTTTTATTTTCGCTTGCATCCAATACAAGCTGTTCACAGATGAATTTTGAAGCGCCGTATACGGAAACAGGATCAACAGCTTTATCTGTCGAGATATGAATAAAATGCCTGATACCATGTTTAACAGCCGCCTTGATCAGGTTTTCAGTACCAAAGACATTGTTTTCGATAGCCGCGACAGGGTTTTCCTCCATCATGGGAACATGTTTATATGCCGCGGTGTGAAAAATAGCATCTGCTTTTAAATTGGAAAGAATATAATCTACGTAAAGGGCGTCTTTTAAATCGCCAATAACAGGCACAATAGCTGCTTTTTCGCCTACACCTTCGTCCTGGAGGAGGCGCAGTTCCCTGTCAATTTGGTAAATTGAATTTTCACCATGTCCCAAAAGATAAAGCCTTGAAACACCGCCTGACAGCAGCTGACGGCATAATTCGCTGCCAATAGAGCCGCCGGCTCCGGTAACCAAAACACGCTTTCCGCGTACATAGGAGAGGCTTTGTTTCAGTTTGATGGTAATTGGGTTTCTGCCAAGCAAGTCTTGTAAGTCGATGGAGCGTGTCTGTATCAAATGCGCATCGCCGTCTATAATCTGCGAGATACCCGGCAAAATACGTATTTTCTGAAAACTAGCCTTGTTTAATACCGAATAAAGTTCTTTTAAACAGTCCGTACTGGCGCTTGGAATGGCGATTATTGCCTCATCTGCGGGGTTTGTCCTGAGCAAAAGAGCAACATCCCTGATTGGCCCCAAAACGGGAATATTGTTGATTTTTTTTCCTATCTTCTGCGGATCGTCATCAAGAAAAGCGACAACTTCACCAAAAATTGCCTTAGATGCCAATTCGTTTGAGAGGGTGCGCCCCGCAAATCCCGCTCCGATAATGTATAAACGCTTTGATTTTCCCATTATCTCCCATCCTTATGTTCTATAACTTCAAAAGCAAGATCTATAGCAAATGAATCATCGTATAAATCCAGTTTAATTTTTGCCCTCTCTTTTCTTCTATCGACCTTTAAAATCCTTCCCTCAAGCCCGCAAAGAGGACCTTCCAGCACAACAATCCTTGAATCTTCGTTAAAAAACACCTTTGACCTTCCGGCTAAAGGCTTGTTAATAAAGTGCAGAACCAGCTCCAAATCCCTGTTTGAAAGGGGGGTTATATTGCGGTTGGATTTTAAAAAACGGTAAAAACCTTCTGTCCGCCTGAAATCCCACTGAAATGAGCGAATTTGCTCATCATTATCTGCCTCTATGAAAATATATCCGGGAAAAACCGCTAAATTAGCCATTTTAACCTGTCCGGCTTTCCTTATATTGAGCTGCCTTTGGGGAAAATGAATAGGCAGCGTTGTTTCCGGGTAAAGTGCCCTGAAAAGCTGGATAAATTTCAATTCCGCGCGGGTTTTCACCTGAATGGCGTAATAATTCATTATTTAGATTATGAATCCTATTTTGAGTTTTGAAAAGAGTGCCGATAATTAAAATGGAGGAGTATAAAGTGTTTAAATTAACATCAACCGTTATTCTGCTTGTTTTATTTAATATTAACGCCGCAGCGCATACAATTTTATTAAATGTAATAGAGACCGGGTTAACGGACAGCGGAAGCGGGCATCAGCATTCTGTACTTTGGGAAAGCGCTTTTATGGACGTTTTTTTTGATGCCGGCCACATTGTCACAAACGCGCCGATACTCCGCATGGAAAGAAAACCTCATGGCGACATTATAAATCTGATAGACATTGATGAAGCGAAAGACTGCGGAAGCGATTATATAATTATTACCCAGCTAGATTATTCAGGCGAATCCGTATTGCCGCGCGATGTATTGCTTTATATTTACGAAGTTAATACCCAGAAAAAAATATTTCAGCAGATTGTCGAAAGAAGAAGAAATGATTTAAACGATCTTAAAACGATTGCAAGGGGACTTGTCCCATATATCATGGAATAAGGATTGATTATGAAAACACGGATTTTATTTTTTATTATTACGGCTCTTTTATTTTTTCAGAGTTCTTCTCCATGGGAAGGAGCTGCAGGTATAGCATCCGACGGGGAACTTCCGGCATCAGGTTTTTTTGTAGCAACGAATTCTTTTCCGCGCAATTCTGTAGTTGATATCACAAATATTGAAAATGGAAGAACAATCAGGGTAGTTGTCGCAAATACACTTAACAGTCCCGGCCTTCTTGCTATTGTTTCCCGTGAAGCTGCGGAATTTATCGGTATGCGAAGCGGCTCTATCAGCAGAATAAGAATGTTATCTCCCTCTGATCCAATCGCCTACCAAAGATTTAACGAACGTATATCACAGGAACCTGTCCGCCCGGAATCGGAACCTGTAATAAAAAGCGAAGAAGAGTTGATTTCTGAATTTTACAGAGCAGATGCTTATGATCCGAATGAGCCGCTGCCTCCCGTTAGAAATGAATTTACAGGACCAAGTTATATAGTTGAACCGGAATGGGGCGGAGAGGGAAGAGTAGAAATTGTAGAACTTCCGCATTTTGATGAAGAGGCGTTTACTGATACAACAGAAGTTGTAGAAGCGGAAAAAGAAGAAACTATATTGGTTGTTGAACTAATTGAAGAAAAAATTGACATTGCGGAAGCTGTGGAAGAAGAAGAAATAATTGAGATAGCCGAAGTAACAGAAGAATATTTTGAAGAAATCATTGAAATAGTTGAAGCCGAAGAGGAGGAAGAATTCGTTGAAATCATTGAGATAGTCCAGGTGATAGAAGAAGAATATTTTGAGGAAATAATTGAACTTGTTGAAGCGGAGGAAGAGGAAGAGTTCGAAGAAATCATTGAGATAGTCGAACTTATCGAAGAAGAGGAATTTGAGGAAATAATTGAAATTGTTGAAGCGGAGGAAGAGGAAGAGTTAGTTGAGATTATTGAGATAGTCGAGCATATAGAAGAAGAGGAATTTGAGGAAATAATCGAAATAGTTGAAGCGGAAGAAGAGGAAGAGTTCGAAGAAATCATTGTAATAGTCGAACTTATCGAAGAAGAGGAGTTCGAGGAAATTATTGAACTGGTTGAAGCGGAGGAAGAAGAAGAGTTCGAAGAAATTATTGAAATAGTCGAGCATATAGAAGAAGAGGAATTTGAAGAAATCATTGAGATAGTCGAAGTGATTGAAGAAGAGGAATTTGAGGAAATAATAGAAATAGTTGAAGCAGAGGAAGAAGAATTCGAAGAAATCATTGAGATTGTCGAAGTGATTGAAGAAGAGGAATTCGAGGAAATAATTGAACTTGTTGAAGTGATAGAAGAGGAACTTGAAGAAATAATTGAGATAGTCGAGGTGATTGAAGAAGAGGAACTCGAAGAAATAATAGAGTTAGCGGAACACAGGCAGGAATTGGTACCTGTAGAAGCATCTGAATTAACTCCTTCTGAAAGGTCAAATGTCACCATTAACCCGGAAGATATTATCCCCGGTATTGTGTCAACTACACCACAGGAATCAACACCTGCCGATTCTTCGGCTGAACCGGCTTTTTCAATTCGTACAATCCCCAGGCTGGAACGCGGTTTATACTATGTACAAATTGCCTCATTAACCGAAGACCTTGTTGAAAATACCATAAAGAAAATAGATTTAAGATACGATCCTGTAATCTTTAAAGACAAAGACAGGGACAGGTATCAAATTCTTATAGGACCGTTAAATCAGGGTGAAAGCGCCGCTATCCGTTCCCGCTTTATAAGTTTTGGCTATAGAGACGCTTTTGTAAGGCGCGGCACCTGATTTTCATACTTGACAAAGTTGGGAAATTTATTCAAATTTAAGAATAGATGGTGGATATAGCTCAGGGGTAGAGTGCAAGATTGTGGTTCTTGCTGTCGCGGGTTCAAATCCCGTTATCCACCCGAATAAATTGACAAATTAGGGTTTTGCGTTCGTAGCTCACCTGGATAGAGTACCAGACTTCGAATCTGGTGGTAGCAGGTTCGAGTCCTGCCGGACGCGGTTTTTACTAAAATATCAGTATTTTTGATACTTTTTACCATAAAATGTGTTATAATCAGTATATAGGTTTCAGAAATTGACTTTTTAGGGTATAAAAGTGTCATTTTTTATTAAAAAGAACGGGATTATTACTATTCCCGGTTCAATGTATATAAAACTCCTCGTTTTTCTGTCACTTATTACTATGTCTGTCATTATCGTAAGGCCAATACAGGCGGTTTTAATTTCTGTAATGCAGCAAATCAGAAGCGAATTCATAGAAAAAGCAGAAGAAATTATAAAATTGGATATTCGCTATTCTTCATTGCGTCCGTCTTTTTTCGGGACAATTGACATAAGAAACTTAAGACTTATAAATAACAAGGGGTCCCCCCATGACGCCCTGCTTTCCATCTCACGCGTAAGAATACATTTTTCCATACGTGAATTATTGCTGCGAAAAAAAACATTTATACATACTTTTCAGATAGATCGTCCTGTGCTTAGTATTGACACAAAAAGAGATAAAGATGTTCTGGAGCATCTGTCATCTTTAATTAATAATCAATATACCGCGATAGAAGTTTTACAGCTAATTTCTGAATTCCTGCCGGAAAACGCTGATTACCTTATAAGACAATGCAGTTTATCCTTTACAAACGGTGATACAGTTTACAAAGCAGACGAAATGAATCTAAACGCATGGGGAAACAACGGCGATATTTTTTTGGCGGGAAGATTTAACGCGCAGGTTAGTCATTCAGGTATTACTGTAAAAACAAATATCGGTATAGACGCGTCTTTTTCTGATAATTTTGAAGACAGTAAAGCTGATATAACAACATATTCACTTTCAATATCCGGTAAAGACAGCATAAATCCCCTTGTTACTGTCTCCCCGTTTAATGCGGCAGTCTTGTTAAAAGATCGTATATTAAGCCTGACCCCCGGGATAACACTTGATAAAAAAGAAGATAATCTTAATTATTCATTTAGTTATAATCTGGAAACAGGGGATTTATACGCCAATTTTAATTTAGATAATTTTAAGCCCGCAGAAAAACTTGCTTTTTCAGATCAATTAAAAGACGCGCGCCATTTACTGCAATTACAGATAACAGGAAATTCATGGTTTAAACAGAATGACGGCTCTATGGAATACAGCGTTAATTTTTCCGGTATTAACCGTTCTTCCCGCATCGCCGATAATTTTTTGATTAATGTTCATGGAAATGATAAATCTGTCACTTTAAATAATATTCTTATTAATTCCAATACAACTGCCAATTTCTTTCAGGGAAGATTTCAGGCAAACGGCAGTATTGAATTTGCAAATGATACAAACAGCTTTATAAAGCCAAGAGGAACAATTTCTTTTAATAATTTCAGCCTGACAGGGAAAGAAAGCGTAAACGCTTTTTTTAATGTAACAAATCATAACAGAGAAATCAGAATATCAAGCAGCAAAGCGGATATAGCAAAAACACAATTAAATGATCTTAATATAACTATATATCCTACCCAAAGAGATTTAGCTGTTTCTTTATCCGGCATCTTTAACAATGACGGCGCTATTCATCTTGATTCCGTCATAAACAGCACAGCAGGGGCATCCCCGGGAGGTCTGGAAGCATCCTTGGTTTTTGATTCTGTTTCATTTTATGATATTTCTGAACTTTTCCGCCCGTATACAGATTATTTTAATCTGCCATTAAGCGCGCCCCTTAAGGAAACCTTATTGGATGCAGAAATATTTCTTTCTACAGATTTTAACAGCATAGTTTTTAATGCTCCCAACATTAAAATAAAAAACAATGAAACAATCGGAACATTGTCCGTATCAGGAACAGATCGCCAGGTAACAATAAGCGAAGGTATTTTTAATATTGGAGACAATGATTTTAATTTATCCGCAAATCTTGTATACGCGAATCCTATGGATCTTGTTTTTAATTTTAACGCCAGTTATCTTGACCTGTCCTGGCAGCTTGAAGGGCAGATTTTTGACAAAACTACTCTTATTATCCGCGATCCAAACGGACTTAACATGTACGGAAGTTTGTCAAATAACAAAACAGCATCGGGCTACATAGAAGGCATTAATTTTCCAATTCTTGCCGATTTTCTTAATGAACGTACAAATCAAATACGCACGCAGATTGTTTATTTAAATTTTTATATTTCTCTTCGTTACAGTTCAATCGATTCCTGGACACTTAATGTTAATCATTTTACAGCGCGTGAACAAAACGCTCTTAATAACGCTGAATTTTTAAGAATTTCAGGAGAAGCCAATCAGGACGGAGCAAGTTTCAGGGATTTTGTTTTTAGCGATTTTGTCGGAATGCTTGCGGGAAGCGTTGATTTTTCCTGGGATAATGATTTTTCGTATATTGAGTTTTTGGTAAATATAACAGACGGACGGGACGGGGGAGAAACATATTTTCTGGAAGGTGTTTTAAAAGACGAAAATATTAACATAAACGCGTCCATTAACAAAATGCATTTTAACAGGTTTATAAAAGAAACAAGACCAATGCTCTTAAGCGCCGACGCTTCTTTTTCCTGGGATTCAATTGATTCATTTAACGCGGATGTAAACATTTCCTCATTCGATGCAAAAATGGGAGATAATTCAATTAAGGCATCCGGTAAAATTAACATAAGCGATGATGAAATAAGATTAAATAATCTTTATTTTGATTTTGGCGAATTAAAAACAATTGTTCCCTTATTTCAGTTAAACAGAACTAAAGGCAATACATCAGGTTATGCTGATGTAAACGGAATAATATTTGAAAGAAAAATAGACACGAATATCAGCATTGAGGCTAATTTCGGTCAAACTGATTCATGGCTGGATTTGGGGCGCGCGCTGAATGTTTTTAACGGTGTATTCAGAATAGACAATATGAAATATGACGGAGATGACTTTGAATCTATTGTTTTTTTAGTTTCAGGAGACAGGGGCGCGTTATCAGTATCAGGCGGCATAAGAAATATGCTTCGCCTTGAAATGGACAGAGACGGCAATTTTTTCGCAGGTTTATCCGCTCCGTTTCCTATCAGATGTTCAATCATGGGCACTTTTAAAAACGGTTATATAGACGCCCGCTGCAATAATTTCTTTGTAGATTTGGCGGCTATCTGGTCTTCGCTTGTTTCAGTTCCGGAATTTATAATCAGCGCAGGCTACATTACAGGAAGCGTAGACATACGCGGACCATTGTTAAATCCGGAATTTTTCGGCACAGGCAGAGGTTCAAGTTTTCGTTTTAAAGTTCCGGATTATATCCCGGAAGATTTAAGACCTGTTCCGTTTAATGTCCAGGCAGAGGGAAATGTTATGACTTTTGGACCTGTTGTTGCCGGAGTAGGCAACGGCGGCGGAATCGTAAACGGATATTTTATTTTTGAAAACTGGATACCAAAAAACATCGGGATTGAAATTTCTGTGCCCCATGATATTCCGATTCCCTATGATTTTAATGTATACGGATTTTTGGCAAGCGGAGATGCCAGCGGCGATTTATATTTAACAGTAGATCTTATAAATGAAATACTGGAAGTAGGAGGAGATCTTGTAACAACCAATGCCAATTTAGGCATTAACATGGAAGAAATAATGGAGGACAGAGATTTTGCTTCAGAAGTTGTAAAACTATACGCGATTGTGGATTTTAAAATAACAGCAGGTCCTACGGTAGAATTTATCTGGCCAAGTACAAGCCCCATTTTAAGAATAAATCCTGAAATGGGTACAGCTATCCACATTACAGCCGATAATCGGGCAGGACAGTATTCTTTTAACAGCAATGTAAGAATACGTTCCGGTGAAATTTACTATATGGACAGAAGTTTTTATATACGCCAGGGGTCAATTGTTTTTAATGAAAATGAAAACAAATTTGATCCGATTTTCAGCGCCAGAGCCGAAATCCGCGACCGCGCTGAATCGGGGCCTGTGACATTATCGCTTGTTGTAGAAAATCAGCCTTTACTCAGTTTTGAACCCCGTTTTGAAGCAAGACCCAGCCTTACACAGCTTGAAATATATTCAATTTTGGGGCAAAATGTGAACAGTATACAGGGGTATGAAAATGCGGATATGCGCTTTTTGATTACCTCTACTACTGATATTCTAACCCAGGTTATAGCTGCATCGGATTTATTCGGTCAATTTACCTTTTTAAGGCAATTTGAACGTCATGTAAGGGACTTTTTAGGGTTGGATATGTTTACAATAAGAACCAGAATACTGCAAAATGCGGTAGTTACTGGCGCTACAGGGGGATTTGCGCGGACCGACGGAAGAAATGTCGCAAGAGGTAACCGATTTGGTAACTATTTTGACAATACAACTGTTTTTGTAGGTAAATACATCGGTAAGGATATGTTTATTCAGGGTATGCTTACAATGAGATACGATGAAAACAGCGCTTTATTCGGAGGTTTAAGGTTTGAACCTGATATTGGAATAGAATTACAGAGTCCTTTTATCAATATCAGATGGGATTTTTTCCCATACAACCCGCAGAATTGGTGGGTAAACGATAATTCAATTACTCTAAGCTGGAGTAAGTCATTTTAGGAGTTTTAATGAAATTTAGAGTTTTTGCTTTATTATTGTTCCTGCCGGCAGTTTTTGCTTTTTCGCAGGATACAGATAATGCTGATGATTGGTTTCAGGGAAAGCCAATCAGGGATATTGTATTTTCCGGGCTTAAAAATATATCTCCGTCGGAACTGGACGGATTGATGCAGCCTTTTAAAGGACGCGCCTTTAACGACAGTATTTTCTGGGAAATAACGGGAAGGCTGTATGCGCTTGAATATTTTGATAGTATTGAATCTTCCACTCACCGCGCGAATCAGGCAGGCACAGAGGTAGTAATAAGATTTACCGTCTCAGAAAGACCCGTAATAGGAAGAATTAGCTTTGTTGGAAATTCAGGCATAAGACGTCATGAATTGATGGATGTTATCATTTCCAAAGTAAGCGATGTTTATAATCTTGCAAAAGTCCGCATTGATACAGAAGCAATTATAAACAAATATCTGGAAAAAGGTTATCCCAATGCTACTGTTACAACAACTGAAATACAATCAAGTGACACATCTATTTCGCTGATTTTTAACATTGACGAAGGCGATAAAATAACCATATCAAGAATTGAGTTTCAGGGGAATAACAGATTTACAAATAACGCCCTAAGAGGCCAGCTTTCGTTAAAAGCAAAATCGCTTCTTAATGACGGCGCTTTTCAGGAAGCGAAACTTTTGGCGGACAGGGAAGCCATAACAAGATATTATCATGATCGCGGATACATTGACATGTTTATCCGGGACGTAATCCAGACTGCGGAAAGTGATGATAAAGGAACCAATATGGTTCTTGTCTTCATGATAGAAGAAGGCAATGAATTTAAATTTGACGGCATAACATTTGAGGGCAATGTTATTTTTAAAACAGAACAGCTTCAAAAACTTGTATATTCCAAAGTAGGCGATATCGTTAACATGACGCGTCTTGAAATGGATATGCAGCGCGTTGCCGACCTTTATTTTGAAAACGGATATATTTTTAATTTAATAACAAGAACTCAGAATAAGGATGATCATAATCTTACGCTTTCTTACGCGGTTCATATCGTGGAAAGAAGCCGCGCATACATAGAAAATGTAATAATAATTGGTAATGAAAAGACAAAAACCAATGTTATTTTAAGGGAAATCCCCCTGGAACCCGGAGATGTTTTTTCCAAAACCAAAGTCATGGAAGCCATGAGAAATCTTTTTAACCTTCAGTATTTTTCCATGATAATTCCGGATACACTTCCTGGCAGCACAGAAAACATGATGGATTTGGTTTTTACCTTTGAAGAACAGGCTACTACAGACATTCAGTTTGGACTTACATTCTCCGGCAGCGCAGACCCTGACTCTTTTCCAATATCAGGGTTATTCAAATGGCATGACAGAAATTTCTTTGGAACCGGAAATGAACTTGGAGCGGAATTAAATTCATCCATCGTTGACTCAACTTCGTTTTCATTAAATTATCTGCATCGCTGGGTATTCGGTCTTCCTCTTTCTCTTGGCATCGATTTTACCTTTAACCATACAATACGTCTTGCATTAATGAATAATCAGTCTCCGTTATTTTTCGGCAATGAAGATTATGCTTTCCCGGACGGATTCAAATCTTATGAAGAGTTCAGGGCAAGAAACTATACTCCTACAAGAGATTTCCTTATGGATTACAGAAATTTCTATTTATCCGTAGGGTTTTCTACAGGTTACCGCTGGTCAACGTTCATGGGGATTTTGGGAATCAGCGGAGGAGTGCGTTTTGGATGGGAAATGAATGAATATGACGCAGACCTCTACAGACCCTTTGATCCTGTTTTAAGAGCGGGAAACAATTCATGGATGCCAAGAAATTCATTCTGGCTTACATTTACGCTAGATCAGCGTGATATTTTCTATGATCCAAGCAGGGGTTTTTATTTATACGACCGCATAGCTTTCTTTGGCTTTTTGGACAGCGAACGTGAACATTTTATGCGCAATGATTTAAAAGTGCAGTATTATCATACATTGTTTAATTTTCAAATAACAGATAAATGGAGCTTTAAATGCGTATTGGCAATGCACGCAGGATTGTCAATGATATTCAATCAGCCGTTCAGAGGCGATCCTTTACAGCCGGATATCTCCCGCCAGAATATGCTTTCGATAGACGGTATGTTTATAGGAAGAGGCTGGAATGAATTCAACGACAAAGGATACGTGCTTTTTGAAAGCTGGGTAGAGCTGCGCTTCCCGATAGTTTACGGCATTTTGGCTTTGGATTTATTTTTTGACTCAGCTGCGAAAGAAGAAAAAGCAGGCTCTTATTTTGGACGTAACATAGAAGGAAGACCTAATTTTACAATCGAGAGATTTAGGTTTAGTTTCGGCGGCGGATTAAGATTTACAATACCTCAATTCCCAATCCGTTTAAGCCTTGCTAAAGGTTTCACAATTGAAGACGGCAATATAGTATGGAAAACCGGCAGTATATTTAATAGTGCCAATACGCCCGGTAAGGGACTGGATCTTGTAGTTTCATTTGCAATATCATATTAGGAGTTGTTATGTTTAAGCGTGTTTTATTGTTATTTTTAATTGTTTTTTCATGCGCAGGATTTGCTTTTTCCCAGCAAATAACAAGGTTTGCGGTAGTAGACATGCCGCGTGTTTATAACGCGTTTTTCCGTGAATCAAGGGCTGTAAGAGAATACGAAGAACGTCATGCGAGAGTTTTAAGTGATATTCAAAGATATACGCAGGAAATACAGGCACTAAGAGGAAGGCACGCGGAAGCTGTATTGCAGGATAATCAGTCTGAAGCTCTAAGGCTGGAAAGCCAGATTACAAGAAGAACAGAATTCTTAAGAGAATTTCATCAGATAAGAATTGCGGAACTTGAAGAACAAAGAAATCGCCTGATGCAATCATCTTCGTATTGGACACAATTACAGGAAGAAATAAGATTTTTTGCGGAAAGCGAAGGATACAGTATGGTTTTGAATTTAAAAGATAATCCAAGCATTATTTGGTACAGCCATACTGTAGATATAACGGATAAATTGATTCAAAGCATGCAATCAAGATCAAGAAATTAGAACATGGATGTCTGCGCGTCAAAAACAAGCCCAATGCTGGAACAGTACAGACGCATCAAAAAAGAGCAGCAGGGAAATGTTCTGTTCTTCAGGCTTGGAGATTTTTATGAAATGTTCGGCGAAGATGCCGTAGAAATTTCCGCGCTTCTTAATTTAACTCTTACAAGCCGCAACGGAGTCCCCATGTGCGGCGTTCCGTATCATGCCGCAAAAACCTATGTTTCAAGACTTTTAAAACTTGGAAAAAAAATCGCGATTTGCGAACAGCTTACAGGACCAGGCAAGGGAACAAAAGTTATAGAGCGCGATGTTGTAGAAATAATAACTCCCGGCACAACTGTAGATGAAGATTTCCTGGAAAAAGGAAGCGCAAATTATCTTGGATGCCTTGCCGCTGCAAATACACAGCTTTCTTTTTCTTATATAGACCTTTCAACAGGGGATTTTTTTTCTACCTGTTTTAAAAAAGACGAAGTTCAGGGGAGCCATCCTTTGCTTCGCCAGGAATTTGAACGCTTGGCTATTAAAGAAATATTAATTCAGGAATCTCTTCTGGAAGACAATAATATTGCACTGGCTGTCTATGACAGAAGCGGTCTTGTTTTAAACCGCTGGGCAGATTGGCTTTTTGATTTTTCTTCGGCAAAAACCAGGCTGGAAAAACAATTTGGACTTTCTAATTTAAAAAGTTTCGGCTTACAGGAAGGCAGCGGGGAAATAATCTCGGCGGGAACTTTACTTGACTATCTTGATACAACATCAAAAAGCCTTTTGCCTCACATAAGAAGCATTAAATTATACCGGGATAATGAATATCTGGGACTTGATGAATCGAGCCAGCGTAATCTTGAACTTTTATACAATCAAAGAGACGGAGATGTTCGTTTTTCGCTTTTTGAAACAATGGATGAAACGCGCTGTTCAATGGGAAAGCGCCTTTTAAAAAGACGTATCCTTCATCCGCTGCGTGATTTATCCAAAATTAACAACCGCCTTGATATGACAGAAAAACTATACCGCGAACAGGGTAAACTCGGAAAGTTACGTGAAATATTCGGCAAAACACCGGATCTGGAAAGATTATGTTCAAGACTTGCCATGGATAAAGCGCACGGACGTGATATGCTTGCCGTAAAAATAGCAATTAACAATTATCTTTTAATATGCGAAGAATTTAAAGACAGCAATTTTTGCTTTGAAAACGAAGAGGTTATGGAAAACCCCGAGGCACTTTTAGTGCTTGAAGATTTGCTTGAAAAGGGTATCAGCAATGAGCCGTCTGTTGTATTAAACGAAGGAAATTTAATAAAAGAAGGATACAGCGAAGAGCTGGACGGGTTGCGCTCCATGAGAGACAACAGCAGACAGATACTGGAAGATTATCTTGAAGAAGAAAAGCAGGCAACAGGAATACCAAGCCTTAAGATACGTTACAATCGTTTAATCGGCTATTATTTTGAAGTAACAAAGGTCAATCTTTCCCGTGTTCCCAAACATTTTATCAGAAGACAAGGAATAGCCGGCGGTGAGCGTTATTCTACAGATCGTCTTGCGGAACTTGAGTCGGAAATTAATGGAGCGTCAGACAGGGTAGTAGAGCTGGAAAGAAAACTTTTTATACAAATCAGAGATGAGGCAAAAAAACACCTGCCTCTCCTTTCATCGGCTGCCCGCCGCCTTGCACAACTGGATGTAGCCCAGTCTTTGGCAAAAGCTGCTACGCTAAGAAGCTGGACGCGCCCGTTATTGAACGATAGCGGCAATATGGAAATTTATGAAGGACGCCACCCCGTTGTAGAGGCGCATCTTAACAGAGGCGAATATATCCCCAATGACATTTTGCTGACAGACGACGGAATTTCCTTCGCGATGATAACAGGTCCCAACATGGCAGGAAAATCAACTTATCTGCGCTCTGCCGCCCTGATTACGATAATGGCTCAGATGGGAAGTTTTGTGCCGGCAAGGGAGGCGCACATAGGACTTTGCGACCGTATTTACTGCAGGGTAGGTGCATCTGACAATCTGGCTCGCGGAGAATCAACTTTCCTTGTAGAAATGAATGAGACGGCGTTTATTTTAAATACGGCTACAAAAAAGAGCCTTGTTATCATGGACGAAGTGGGCAGGGGAACCGGCACTAACGACGGACTTTCGATAGCATGGGCTGTAAGTGAAGAACTGCTTAACAGGGTTAAGTGCAGAACGCTTTTTGCCACGCATTTTCATGAACTTTCGCTATTGTCTAATCCGCGCATGGCAAACCGCTCCATGGAAGTTCTGGAACAGGGAGAAAAAATAATCTTTCTTAGAAAATTAAAAGAGGGGCCAACAGAGGAATCTTACGGAATACATGTAGCGCGTCTTGCAGGTCTTTCACAGGAAGTTTTACAGAGAGCAGGGCAAATTATGCGTCTTTTAAAAGAACGCGATTCAGATTTACGCGGCACTTTTGGCGGAAAAGAAGATGTTAACCGCTTTATTCCAGAGGTTAACAAAGAAGATAATAAGCCTGATAAATTTGAAATACTGCTTAAAGAAATTGATCCGCAAATCATGACACCTATGGAAGCGCTTAATATCCTGTCCCAGTGGAAAAAACTATCACAATCAGGGATAGATATTTCTGCCTCGAATTTAACAAAACAAAAAACCAAGACTTCCAAGCCAAAAAACAACGAAAATTCTCCCTCTTTATTCGATTAATATTCCCATTTCCTGAAATTCATTGTATAATGTAACCGGAGGAAAAAATGTCAAATAACGAAATTTTAAAACCGCAGGACAGACCCAGTATCGGAAAATGGATCCCTTTATCGTTTCAGCATGTTTTTGCAATGTTTGGAGCGACAATTCTGGTTCCGCTTTTAACGGGATTAAGCCCTGCAACAGCGCTTTTTACAGCAGGTACAGGAACAATGCTGTTCATCCTTTGTACAGGCGCAAAAGTACCGGCCTTTTTAGGTTCATCATTCAGCTTTATAGCGCCGTTGATTGGCGTATCGGCTGCTTACGGTCTTTCATACGCGCTTGGCGGCGCGATAGTGGCGGGATTATTCTATTGTCTTATCGCGACTATAATTCGCTTTACAGGTACAGGATGGCTTGACCGTGTAATGCCGCCTGTAGTTATCGGCTCTGTAATCGTGGTAATCGGTCTCTACCTGGCTCCTGTCGCAATGAACATGGCATCACGCGTTAACCCCAATGATCCGGGTACATACAGTCTTGTATTCCTTTCCATTGCTGCGGTAACCCTTTGTGTAACAATCGTATCCAATATTTTTCTCAAAGGTTTCTTCAGCGCCATTCCCATATTGATAGGGCTTATTGCAGGCTATATTTTTACGCTTCTTATGGGTTTGGTGTTTCCAGCCTACGCGATTATAGATTTTCAAATTGTAAAAGACGCGGCATGGTTTGGCTTCCCGAAATTCCACGTACCCAGTTTTAACATTGTTCCCATTATAATTTTCGTAATTGTTTCACTTGCTACTATCTGCGAACATTTGGGAGACATGGTTGTAACAAGTAAAATTGTAGGTCAGGATTTCTACAAAAATCCCGGGCTTCACCGCACACTTATCGGAGACGGTATTGCCACAACCTGGGCGGCTATCTGGGGCGGACCTCCCAATACCACTTACAGCGAAAATGTCGGCGTAATGGCTATTACCCGCGTTTACTCGGTTTGGGTAATAGGAGGAGCGGCTGTAATCGCTGTCTTCCTTTCGTTCTTTACAAAATTCGGCGCGATTATTCAAACTATTCCTACACCGGTTCTGGGCGGCGTATCCATTCTGCTCTTCGGAATTATTGCATCCAGCGGCCTTCGCACAATCGTAGAAAGCGGCGTAGATTACAAAGACAAACGTAACCTGATAATTACCTCTGTAATTCTTGTTATCGGTATCGGCGGCGGAAAACTGGCATTTAAAATCGCGCAGGATATAAACGGCGACCCGATTATGTTTGAACTTGCAGGTATTGCGCTTGCAACAGTTGTGGGGATTATACTTAACCTTGTGATTCCTGTGACCAAAAAAGACTAGCGAGCTCTCCGTGCCCTTGCACCGCAGGGCGGCGGGCGTGGAAAACATTTGCAAAGAGTCTGCTACGGAGCCTCACATCCTTCGGATGCAAGTCTCCTCCGCAGAGAACGGCAAAAATTGTTTTCCACGCTCGCCGCCCAGCGGTGCAAGGGCACAAAAGTGCCTGCTAAGGGAGAAGATTTTCTATATGAATAATATTATGAAAATATTTTTACTGTTTTTTGTTTTCTCATTAATATCTTTTAATATTTATGCTAATGATGTTAATACTTTGATTGATGATCTTGGTCCTGAGTATACTGCTAATTTTATAAATATGGCTCGTGTGAGAAATATTAATATTCCTGTGGGGAAAAGATATACGGTTAGGGTTGGTTCTGTTTTGGATTATCTTACTTTATCTGATAATGAAAATACGATAATCGGTATTGATGCTTCAAGAGGAACAAGGCGTTATATTACAATAGCTGTTAGGGGGTTTCCCCGTTTTGGCAACAGAATTGAAATTGAATATAAAGGCACATTAACTGTTACCGCGCCCAATAATAGCGAGCAGGCGTTTTATTTAGCGTATTTTGAGATCGTGAATTATATTAGATAATAAGAATTAATACTTATTTCTACTTTGCCAATTCATAAAAAGTAACAGACATTCCGCTTTCACCGTCCAGAAGAGCAAGGCGGTTTGTCGCAGGGTCGTATGTAAGAGTATCGTTCATTTCGTATTCACCGTAATCACTAATGGACAAATATTTAAAATTATAAACATTATCTTCCATTTTGCTCAAATTACCTTGATAAACAAACGCGCCTCTTACAAATTCTACTTTTGCTATGCTGTCTTTATCTTTAGTTATTCGTAATACAGAGGTAGAAAGTCTTTCTTCCGCATAAGTATCTCCGTATTCACCTCTGGTTATAACATAACGCCAATTTCCATAAATTTCTCCGTCATCATTTGCAGATGCCGTACTCGCGCAAGACATTACCGTAATCGCAATAATACCGATAACCGCAATTGTTAAATACTTTTTCATAAAAACTCCTTAACCCGCTGCTTCAGAAAAATCATACCAGGATATTAAATTTGTTTCCTGATTCATATTAAAATTAAATTTATAACCCTGCCAATTTGGAAACCCCTGATTATCAGTTGCTTGTATCATTAAATAAACATGGAATTCGCCGTTTTTTCTAAATGGCTCATTTGTTTTCCCTGATTTAGTATCTATCATTAGTAAATTAGAAATAGTAGTATCATTTATTAACACAGGCTGTGACCAGGCAAGCCAGTCAAATATCCCATTTTCGTCATAAACTGCCAAAGATACATTGCAATACATACCAATAAACATTGTAGGAATATCAAAAATTATCACATTTTTTTGCAGATTTTCCCTTTGCGAACCAGCAGACGCACACCCGGCAAAACCCAAAGCAAAAACCGACATGCAAACCAGCAATACCAAGGTAACAAGTTTTCTTTTCATAATAACTCCTTATAAATTATAATTATACCATATGTTTTAATTTTGTCCAGAAAAAAAGTGACAGTTGCCTGAATTTAGGGAAGATTTTTTACCACGAACCAAACGAACACACACGAACCTGTTGTTTGTTGTCAAGGCGCAGTTTGTGAAGATACAACACATCGTTCCCATGTATGTAATAGAAAGGTAGCTACCGCTTTTAATAAAAGAAAAACAATTGGTACCTGATACCATTTTTTTTATATACCAAGCAACAGGAAGGCGGGGCAGACTGCGGGCGCAGAAAAACATCTTCCGAAATTCTCCGGCGGAGAGACCGAGCGTAGCGAGAGGCTCATAGCCGGGCTCTTGAGGGGTTTTTCTGCGCACGCAGGCTGCCCCGTCTTCCCGGATTCTTGTAATTGTGATTAATTAATGGTAACAGGTACTCTGCGTGACCTGGACACTAGATAGCAATTATTTCAGCTTTTTTCCAGAATTCCCGGTAATCCGCCAACCATATAAAGAGGTACAGAATATAACCCATCTATAAAACCGTAATTTTTAAGAGAAAAGCGTATTGAACGAGCAGGTTTAAATTCGTTTCTATACATATTAAGGCTTTCGGATTTAACGCTTTTTCCGGATTTTACCTCAATAGGGATAATATCGTTTTTATATTGAATAACAAATTCAACTTCTGCAGTATTTTTATCGGTTGCCCAGTAGTAAATTGGAAGTGAAGCATTAGCTGCTAACAATTCCTGCAAAACAAATTGTTCAGCAAGTCCACCCTTATAATGAGTAAATGTTTTACTGCTATCATCTAGGTAGCTTTTGGGATCAAGATCGGTTCTTGCGGACAAAAGACCTATATCGTTCATATATAATTTAAAAATCGAAGATTGTTTATACCCTATTAATGGCATATTAGGCAGGCTAACACGATATAGTTTAAGGATGAGGTTAGTATCGGTAAGCCAGTTAAGGGCAATTTCATAGTCCCGCCCGCGAGAGCCTTCTTTCATATCAGAATACAGAAATCGCTTGTTCTCTTTGGCAAGCTGTGTTGGAATAGACTCCCAAATATCCCGCGTACGCGCAATGTAAGAAGATGGAATATGCTTTGCAAAATCAGCATAATAAGAATCGATAATTACTTTTTGCACTTCACGCACTTCTTTAAAATTTCGGTTTTCTGAATATTTCTTTACAGCAGCAGGCATTCCGCCGGTAAAAAAATACTGCTTTAATAACTCGACAATCGGATCATGAAATGTCGTTATAGTTTGAAAATCAAAAATTTTAATGCTAGGTAAAAAACGATCGTCTATCTCGCTCATGAATTCATAAAATGACATTGGATACATCGTCAATATATCTACCTTACCTACAGGAAAGCCCGTGCCTTCCAATGTCATAACGCCAAGCAAACTACCTGCGGCAATCACATGGTATTCCGGAGCGTTTTCGTTAAAATATTTTAATGATGTAAGCGCACGCGGGCATTCCTGAACCTCATCAAAAATAATGAGCGTTTCCGGCGTAATTTTTATATTTGCCGCAATACTCAGTTCATGGATAATACGCGGAATACTAAGGTCTTTTTCGAAAATATTTTTAAGCAGACTATCGGAATCAAAGGAAATATAAGCGGCAGAATCGTAGTATTTTGCACCAAATTCCTTCATGAGCCAGGTCTTGCCAACCTGCCTTGCCCCATAAAGAACCAGAGGCTTTTTGTCTGAGGATTTCTTCCATTTTTCCAACTTTTCAACCATTGAACGGTACATTTTTACCCCTATTTACCTTGTTTTCTTTAATTATAACGCTTTTTTATAGTTTGTCAAGAATTATGTGGGATTTTGCACGGAATTCCGCGGAATTCTGTGCAGATTTGGCACATAATTCCGTTTGTAATATAGAGCTTGTCTTTATTTCAAATTTATGGTAATATAACTATAGGTTTTACAAAAAAAATGGGGTTATGAATAACAAAAAAATAAACCAGCAAAAGAAAAACCAAATACCGCGTTTCTTTATTGTATCCATTTTTATAATTGTAATACTGCTTGTTGTAATACCTTTAACAACTATTTATATACTCACCAAGGCTTATGATGACCAGATTCGGAACGAAACGACTAAAACATCGGCGTTTATCAGAAAAACAGTTCGTTCCTTTGTTGACGGCGCGTATAACCTGTCAAGCGAATTGGCGACAAACCCTGCTATCCTTACCATGAAAAATGATATTTTGTCGCCAATACTTGCCGACTGTGTAAACCGTAACGACTACATGGTGCTTTTATACATAACCGGTATGGACGGGATGCAGATAGCGCGATCCAGCGGACAGTTGGGCGACCGCAGCGGACGCTTTTGGTTTAAACAGATGAAGGTAACCGGACAGCCGTTCGTCTCTCCGTCGTATTATTCGCTGACGGGAAATATGCCCTGTACTTCTATTTTTTTGCCCATGTGCCAAAGCAATTCCGATGAAATGATAGGTATTTTCGGCGCGGATATTGATCTTATATATCTTCAGCAGCTGGCAGAGCAATTCGCAAATCCGGAAAGCGGGCTTCATTCTTTCATTATTGACGGCGAAGGAGTTGTAATCGCGCATCCTGATTACCGCTATTTGGAAACGCTTACAAATTATAAAACATTGATCCGCACCGTTTCTGTAATGGATGAACATGGAAATGCGCTTTTAAACCCGGACACAAGCGTAGTAACAATGGAAGAAGAATTTACCGTCTCTGACAGTTTTAGCAAAATGATAACATCGGTAATGAGCGGGAACAGCGGTCTTGATGTCGTAGAGTATAACGGTACAAGTTACTATATGAGTTATGAACCCATTAACCTTCCCGGTTATTCGGACTCCTGGTCTGTTGTCACGATGCAAAACAGAAGCATTGCCATGAGCGCAGTGTCACGGCTTATAATCCAGGTGACAATTATAGTAGCTGCTATAATAATTATTTTTACCGCGCTGATTTATACGCTTTTTAAAACTTTACGGAAAACCATGACACATCTTGAAACAGCCAACGATCGTTTTAAAATCATGTTCGACTCAAACCCCTATATAAATATTCTCTTTAACAGCCGTTTTGAGGTGATTGATTGTAATTCCGTCGCTTTGAATTTTATGGGTTTTGAGTCGAAAGAACAAATATCTGCGGGGTTTGCGCAGCGTGTGGCAAGAAGCCTGCCAAAAGTCCAGTCAGACGGACGAATCACAACATCATTGATAGAAAGGCTGACAGCAGCCGTAGAAAAAGGCGTCGAAAAATTTGAAACAGAGCTTCATTTTGAAGACCGTAAAAGAATTGTAGATGTGGAGTTTAAAAAAATATCTTATGATGACAGCTTTGCCATAATTGCAAACGCTCATGATATAACCGATATTCGCAGACGGGAACTGGAACTTAAAAAAGCGCGGATGGATGCTGAAATAGCAAGTCAATCAAAAAGCAACTTTCTTGCCAATATGAGCCATGAGATGCGTACTCCGATGAACGCGATCATCGGCATGACAGCGATAGGGAGGAAATCCAAATCTATTGTAGATAAAAACCACTCTTTGAACAAGATCGGGGACGCGTCTTCGCACCTGCTTGGAGTGATCAATGACGTACTTGACATGGCAAAAATCGAAGCTGACAAGCTGGAACTTTCTCCCATAGAGTATAGCTTTGAACGCGTTCTTCAAAAGGTGCTGACCGTAGTAAATTTCCGTGTTGAAGAAAAAGAGCAGCAATTGACAGTAAATGTTGATAAAAATATTCCGCGCTTTTTGATTGGGGATGAACAGCGCTTAGTGCAGATTATTACGAATCTGATGTCCAATGCTGTTAAATTTACTCCTGAGGGAGGTCATATCAGCCTGAACGCGTTTTTGGTTTCTGAAAATGAAGGTAATTGCGAGCTTCGTATCGAGGTGACAGACTCAGGGATTGGCATATCTGCCGAACAAAAGGAAAGGTTGTTCCTGGCTTTTGAGCAGGCTGATGCCGGAACAAGCCGACAATACGGAGGCACAGGGCTTGGTCTGACTATATCAAAACGGATCATAGAGCTTATGGGCGGCAAGATTTGGGTAGAATCTGATCTTGGAAAAGGCGCGAAATTTATTTTTACTGTGAAAGCCCGGCGCAGCAATAACGCAAACGAGAATTTAGGTTTATTTGATAAAGACAAAGAAGATAATATTATAGGCGGTGAGTTCACAGGCAAGAATCTTTTGGTTGTAGAAGATGTAGAAATAAACCGGGAAATACTTATTTCCCTTTTACACGATACAGGGCTTTCGATTGACTGCGCCGAAAACGGCAAGGAAGCGCTTAAAATGGTAGAAGCAAATACCGATAAATACGACATCGTTTTTATGGATGTGCAAATGCCTGTAATGAACGGACATGAAGCAACCCGGCGTATCCGCGCCTTTGAAGCAAGTCAATATAAGAAAGACAAGCGAATTCCTATTATTGCTTTAACTGCAAATGTCTTTAAAAGCGACATAGAGGACTGTCTTGCAGCAGGCATGAACGATCATCTTGGCAAACCGCTCGACATAGACAGGGTGATAGAAAAGCTAAGACAATGGTGCCAGACACCAAGCAACGGCGCCCATGGCGGTGACAGGCACCAACGAAAATAAATCATGCCAAACCTTCGCGACAGGCTAAGACGAATACAGGAACAAAAAACAGTAAAGACATACGAAAATACCGTTTCTAAAAATAATTTAGAAGGCTGGGAAACTTGCGGATTTAATGTTTTAAAGAGGGTAGTAACAGTTCCTTCTGTATTATATAAAATTAAAAAATTGCCGGACGCGCTGCCTGTCATTATTCCGGATTTAAAAAAAATACCGGATATCGGGGATTTTGTTTTTTTTGACCTTGAAACATCAGGGCTTTCTATGGGAGCCGGTACAGTCGCTTTCCTTGCCGCTTTTGGACGAATTACAGGTAAACAATTGAGCATTAAACAATATCTGCTTTTGGACTATTCAGGGCAAAATGATTTTTTGGAAAATGTAATTGGCGAATTTAAATATAAAAAAGATGTTATTGTCAGTTATAACGGAAAATGTTTTGACGCTCAGATAATAAAAACAATGTGCCTTATGAACAGAATTAAACCGCCCGAATATAATCATGCCGATTTATTATATCCTGCTCGCCGTCTTTGGAAATCTATTATTCAGGATTGTTCTCAAGGATCGATAGAAAGAAATATACTTGGTATTCACAGAAATAATGACATACCTGGAGTCCTTGCTCCTGATATCTGGTTTGATTTTTTAAAAACAGGCAGAACAGAGCGTTTAATTGGTATCTGTAATCATAATTGTTATGATATTTCAGGATTATCTTCCATTCTGGATAAAATGATTTCTATAGCAAATGATCCTTTCGATTCAAAACACAAGTATGATATTGAACGTCTTGCTTTATACTGCAGAAAATATTTAAGTTATTCTGAAGATTTATCAATTATAAAAAATGAGCTTTTACGCCATGCGGCAGTTAAGGGTTATTCTCAGGCTGTTTATATTTATTCTTATGAACAAATGCGAAACAGGAATTACAGGGAAGCGTTAAAGTTTGTAAATAAAGGATTAAAACTTTATGATGAAGAATCCCGGCAGTACCTTGTATTATTCAGAAGAAAAGAAAGACTTGAAAAGATTATCGCAAAATGCTAATGTAAATTATATTGGAGATATAAATGTACGATTTTATTGAAACATGGAAAACAAATACTGCGCAAATTATAAATGAACTTTTAGCTGAATCGGGAATTGATACCAAAATAAATGCACTAGAGGTAATTGCGGAAATTCCGCCCAACCCGCAAATGGGGGATCTTGGGATTCCCATGTTCAGTTTTGCAAAAATGCTGCGGAAAGGACCTCCGCAAATTGCTCAATTGGCTGCCGTTAAACTTAATAATATGCTTTCTTCGCAGGAAACTAACGCAAAAGCAGAGGCTCAGGGACCGTATTTGAATATTAAAATGGATCGCGCTTTAACAGCAAATGCTATTCTTAAAGATTTTTTTGACCCTTCAAAAAAAGCAAAACAAAAGGAGAGCATGGCGGGGAAGAGGGTAATGATAGAATTTTCCAGCCCCAATACCAATAAACCTCTGCATTTAGGGCATCTTCGAAACGATGTTCTGGGTGAAAGTATTTCAAGGATAATTAAAGAATGCGGGGCGGAAGTTTACAAAGTTTGCATAATAAACGATCGCGGGATTCATATTTGTAAATCCATGCTTGCCTACAAAGAAAATTTTCAGGGTAAAACTCCCGAATCAGAGGGAATAAAGAGTGATCATTTTGTGGGCGACTGTTATATCAGTTTTAATAAAGAGCTAAAAAAAGAAACTCAAGAGTTAATAGAAGCTGGTGTAAAAAAAGAAGAAGCGGATGCGCAAACATCTGTCATGAAAAAAGCGGCGCAAATGCTTCGTGATTGGGAAGCGGGAGATTCAGAAACAGTTGAATTATGGAAAAAAATGAATAGCTGGGCAATTGAAGGTATGAAAAAAACATATAATCGCACAGGTGTATCATTTGATAAATATTACTATGAAAGCGAAACATATATGTTAGGCAAGGACGAAGTTTTAAAAGGGCTCGAAAAAGGTATCTTTTTTAAACAGGAAGACGGCTCTGTCGCTGTTGATTTAACCGAAGAAAAACTGGATAAAAAAATACTTTTAAGAAGCGACGGCACTTCAATTTATATAACTCAGGATTTCGGTACCGCGATAAATCGGTATAAAGACTGGCAGTTTGACAAATTAATTTATGTTGTTGGCTCTGAACAGCAATATCATTTTAAGGTTTTATTTATCATTCTGGAAAAGTTAGGTTATTCTTGGGCAAAAAATCTGCATCATCTTTCATATGGCATGGTAAATCTTCCGGAAGGAAAAATGAAAAGCAGGGAAGGCACTGTCGTTGATGCTGACGAATTAATTGATTCGCTTCGCGACATGGCATTATCAGAAATAAAAGAGAAGGGCAGGGAAGATGATGTAGGAAACCCGCAGGAAGTTGCGGAAAATATCGCTATAGGCGCTCTTCATTATTTTTTACTCCAGCCGAGCCCTGTAAAAGATATGCTTTTTGATCCAAAGGAATCCCTTTCTTTCACCGGAAATACCGGTCCTTATCTGCAATACATGGGAGCGAGAATTTCTTCTATGCTCAGGAAAAATGAGGAAACAGGAAATAAAAACAAGGAGCCGGGAATTTGGAATGAAGTGCTCTTTGACGCGGAATGGGAGTTGGTTAAATTGGTTAATGGTTATTCTTCTGCTGTAAATGAAGCGGCAGAAAAAATGGATCCTTCTCATCTAACAGGCTATCTTTATGAATTATCCAAAGCATTCAGCAGGTTTTATCATGAATGTCCTATTTTAACCTGTGATGATCCCACGCTGTCAAAAGCAAGACTGGAACTTTCACGCGCTGTTATGCTTGTGCTAAAAGACGCTTTTTATCTTGTATGCATTCCCTTTTTAAATGTTATGTAATTATAAAAGCAAGAGAAACAGAACCATGGTTAAAATAAAGTTCTCCCTTTTCTTTTGTTTTTAATATACATCTTCCGGCAGGGTCTATGCCTGCAAATATTCCGCGTGCCAGAATGTTTTTAGGGTTATTCGTTATATTGTCATTTTTATACTGAGGCTCAAATACAGCGGCTTTGGCTCCTATGCAATCTGCCATCTGATTCCATTCATTGGCAAGAGTACGGTTTCCCTGCGTATATACGGCATTCGCGTTCAAACTTTTCTTTACAATTTCTATTTCTTCCAGTATTTTATCTAAAACTGCTTTTCTTGAAATTGGTTTTCCAAGTACTTCTTCGCAGCTAATTGCTTTTGCGCTGGGCGCTTTATTGTTAACATTAACTCCAATTCCGCCTGTAAACCAGCTGATTAAATCGGCTTCTCCGCAAATTTCTGTCGTAATACCCGCGATTTTTCGCCTGTTTATGTAAATGTCATTGGGCCAGCGAAGATACGCCTGCTTGCCGCAAATAGAAGTTAAACTTTTAACAACTGCTATCTGAATAACAAGCGACATTAGTGAATAGTCCGCTATCGTAAGTTTTGGTTTTTCCAGTATCGAAAAGAAAAGTCCGCCCTGACGCGATACCCATGTTCTGCCGTATCTTCCTCTTCCCGCGCTTTGTTTTTCCGCGCTTATAACCGCTTTTTCAATTCCGCGTACTGCCAATTCTCTTGCTCTGTCCATTGTGCTGCCTGTATTATAATAATGGTAAAATAAATTTTCCTTTTCGCCGAATTCCCACGGATAAAGAAAATCTTTTTCATTTTCAGGCTCTAATAGATAACCATTATCATTTGTTTCTATTAAATATCCGCTTTCCAAAAGAGACTGTACCGCTTTCCAGACTGCTACACGTGATATTCCCATATCCCTTGCAAGAATGCTGCCGCTTACAGGCGCTCCCTGTTTTTCCCTTAAATGATAAAGTAATTGAGCTTTGCTTGATAATTTTATTTCATTCATATTTTTCTCCCCTGTATAACCTTTGCTTTTAATGCCGCTTTTTCAAAACAAAGTGAAATTAAAACAAAGAGCAGTTTTGTTTTTTTCAGCCCCTGTTTTCCGCATCTTGCTTTCCATGATAAATTTATATTCGACCAAATTAAAAATATTTGCGGTATAAAACAAATAAATAAAGAAATACTTTCGCTTAATTTTGGCATTATTTTATTTAAACTATCTCTTATTTCCAAAGAACTTGTTGTGCGGAAAAACAGCGCGGAGATTTGAACAATCATAAAAAGACGCAATGATAAACGCAAGTATTCTGTATTGGGCGTTAATAATTTTAATGTAAGAATTCCATGCCCGCCCAATAGCTCAAAAAGGTTCGAAAATACCGAAAGTGAATACATCAGGACAGCGTAAAAGAATGCAGGTTTTAAATCCGTTACTTGCTCAAGTAATGTAAAACGAAAAATAAAGGCTATAATAACAAGGGCTATAATTCCAAATGAAAGATATAAAGAGGGAAGGAGCATACATAAGACAGACAGCGGCAGCAGCAATAAAAGTTTTAAAATAGCAGGCGCTTTATGCAGGGCAGTTTTATTGGTTTTATATTTGAATACAGCGTTTACCATATAAGACCTTTTCGAAGAGGATTTCGTATTCCCCATTTTTCAATATCTTCAGAGAACGAAACATCTGCGTCATATACTTTTTTTCCTTTGTAAAGCACTATGAAACGGTTAGCGAGCGACATACATTTTTCCAGTTCATGTGTAAGAATAATTAAAGTTTTTCCGCCTAAAATAAGTTCTTTAAAAAGACAGTTAACCTGCAATACTCCGGGATAATCCATGTTTGCATAAGGTTCATCAAAAATGATAATTTGCGCGTCCATTGCCAAAACACCTGCCGCGGCAAGACGGCGTTTTTCGCCGCCGGAAAGTGTTCGCGCCGGAAATCCGGCTTTGAGAGACAACCCTGTCTGAAAAAGGGCATTTTCTACTCTTAGATTTGTTTCTGTCTTTGAAAACCCCAAATTACGCGGACCAAAAGCAACATCTTCTTGCGGAGTTTCTCCAAGTATCTGCGCATCCGGCTCCTGAAAAACAAGTCCGACTCTCGCGCTTGTTTTCACTGTCCCCAAAGTCGGCTCTTCAAGACCCGCGACAATCGACATTAAAATACTTTTCCCGGATCCATTCGCGCCCGCTATAATTGCGCATTCGCCGTCCTCGATAGAAAGCGAAACATCATCAAGCGCATAAAAAAAACCATCCCGCACCTGCTCACTGCCTCTATCATCATAAAGAGGAAACCTTTTAGTGATATTAGAAAGTTCTATGGCTTTATTCATATAACTTCCCGGGAAGAGTTGGCAAAGACTCTCGCAGAGGCGCGGAGACGCAGAGGACGCAGAGGAAGAGGGGGAAGAAGGGGAGGAGTTCTTGCTTCTTTCTTTTTAATCCTTTTTTATTTCTTTGAAATCTCTCGTATTCTTGAGTTTTAGGTATGATATCGAACAATAACTCTGCGTCCTCTGCGCCTCTGCGTCTCTGCGAGAGGTTTTCCTCAAAGAGGTTTTTGGAAAAAAAATTATTCATTTATGTACCTCGCTGCTATTGGTCTTAGTTTTAGCGCAAGGGGGATGCTTATAATCAGTTTGATTAAATCGCCGGGTAGAAACGGCAGAAAACCCGCTGCCATTGCCGCCGCGAATGACATCGAGCTGATATACATCATAAAAAAGACGCCGCAGAAAAGTATTATTAAAAATCCCAAAAATGAGGCAATTATCAATCTTGTTAAAAAAAGCGGTTTTACTTTTTTTTCGCTTGTTTTGGGCAGCCCGCAAATCAGCCCTGACACAAGGCTTGCGATAAAATAACCGATGATATAACCGCCCAAAGGAGTTGTAAATACCGCAATCCCGCCCGGAATTACAAAAACAGGCACACCAATTAACCCTGCGGCTATAAATATAAGAATAGACAGACCGCCGTAAAAACTGCCAAGTATGGTGCCGGATAACACTATGAATAGATTTTTTAACACCAAAGGGACAGGAATGCCCGGAAGCGGAATAATTAAAAAACTTGAAACCGCGATCATTGCCGCAAAAGCAGCCGCGAATACATAACGATTCCTGACACTCATTCGTTAACCCCAGTTGCACACAGGTTAACATAAAGCCGCCTGTTTGTCAACCTGCAATATGGTAGCAGCTACCAAATTTAAAAACGGTAGCTGCTACCATTTTCCCGTTTTCTCCATTTTCATTTTGTTTTTTTTGTGTTATACTTACAGTAATGGAAACTCGCAGTTTTAAACTCAGTGAATTTGAAGGACCGCTTGACCTTTTGTGGCAGCTAATTCGTAAAAACGAAGTTAATATTTTTGATATTCCGATATCAGAGATTACAGAGCAGTATATCGAGTCCCTTAACAATATCGAAATATTGGATCTGGAAGAATTAACCGCTTTTCATACAATGGCTACTTCATTGTTATATATAAAAAGCCGCACGCTTTTACCTGTAGAAATGGACGATTTTTATGAAGATCCAAGAGCGGAACTTGTTGACCGCCTCATTGAATATCAAAAATTTAAAAAACTATCTGAACTCATGGAAGAAAAAGAAAAGGATAATGAATGGATTTTGGAAAGACGCAGGCTTCAGTATAATCTCCCCTTTACAGATGATGATATCTGGCAAAAAGTTGATATATGGGACCTTGTAAAAACATTTTCAAGCCTGACGGTGAATATGAGCGCGGAGCGGATTATCGACCTTTACGAAGAAGTTTCCGTAAACGAAAAAACAACTTTGCTTGCCGAGTTTCTGGAAAATAAGGGAGAATGCCGTTTTACAGAACTAATTATCCGCCCGGGCGCAATGGATATTGTCTGCGCTTTTCTTGCCGTCCTGGAAGCCGCAAAAATGCGCATGATCGTGCTATTTCAAAACCGCCTTTTTGGTGATATACTTATAAGAGCGGCGGGGAGCATATAGTGACAAAAAACACAGAAAAAGAAACAAACTACACAGCGCTTGTCGAGGCAATTCTTCTTATGGAATCTGAAGCAATCGATGAAGATAAAATAGCCTCGATTGCGGAACTTCCCAAAGAAACAATAATATCTGCCCTGGAAAAATTAAGTGAAAAGTACGCGTCAGCCGAAAGCGGAATAGAGCTGTCGCGTGCAGGCGGCGGTATTATGCTTTCTGCCAAACGTGAACATTGGGAAAAATTAAAAGACAGGTACGGCAAAAAAAACGCGGGGAAAATTTCCCGGGCGGCAATGGAAACCCTCGCCATAGTCGCGTATTCTCAGCCTGTTACCCGGGCAGAAATAGAAAAAATAAGAGGCGTATCGGCAGACAATATGATAAGGCTCCTTTTGGAAAAAGATTTTATTAAAGAAGCGGGAAAAAAAGACATACCCGGAAGACCTACACTGTACGGAACTACAAAAGAATTCTTAAAACAATTTCATTTAAATTCAATTTCTGAACTGCCAAAATTGGGCGAAAGTGATATTGATAAATTTGAACTTGAGGGAGAAAAATATTAGGCTGCAGGTTTTTCTGGCTTCTGCAGGATTGGCTTCAAGGCGCGCTGCGGAAGAGATTATCGCGAAAGGAAGAGTGTCGGTAAACGGCGAAATAATTACCGCGCAGGGTACAAAGGTAACAGAAGGTGATGTAATCCTCGTTGACGGAAAACCTGTTTACCCGGAAAGCCGTAAGATCTACATCGCCCTGAATAAGCCTCCAGGATACATTTGCACTTCAAGTGATCCTCAAGACCGCCCTCTGGCTTTAAGCCTGCTTGATAGCCCCATGCGCCTTTACAGTGTAGGACGGCTGGATTATATGTCCTCTGGTCTAATTTTCTTTACCAACGACGGAGCGTTTGCAAGCCGCCTGGGGCATCCAAGCACAGGGCTTGAAAAGGAATATATCGTGGAAGCAACCGGTCAAATCCCGGATGAAACTGTTGACGCTTTTAACTGCGGAATAACAATAGATAGTATATTCTACAAGGCTAAATCGGCAGAAAAAACAGGCCGCAAAAGCATGAGAATTGTTCTTGTCGAAGGTAAAAACCGCGAAATAAGGCGTGTCTTTTCACACTTTCATTTGCACCCCTGCTTGCTTCGCAGAGTACGAATTGGTCCGGTCTTACTGGGAAATCTTGCGGAAGGCAGCTCCCGCCCGCTTACGGAGAAAGAAAGGAGAGATATATGGTAATTGCTATTGATGGACCTGCGGGGTCGGGGAAGAGCACTATCGCTAAAATGGTAGCCGAAGGAAAAGGGTTTACCTATATCAATTCGGGGAAACTTTACAGAGCGATAACTTTAGGATGTTTACAGGCAGGAATTGACCTAAAAAACAGCGAAAAAGTGATTGAATTTGCAAAAAATATCGATATAACCTACGAAAAAGACCAGGTTTTCCTTGACGGAAAGGATGTAACAGCTTTTTTGCATACGGACGAAATAGATCGTCATTCTTCACCGCTTTCGGCAATTGTGCCTGTCAGACACATTGTAAATGACCTTATCCGTAAAATAGCCAGGGACAGCAATATAGTGGTGGAGGGCAGGGACATGACTACCGTTGTTTTCCCGGATGCCCGGCACCGCTTTTATATTGACGCTTCGGCGGATGCAAGGGCAAAAAGGCGCTTTGACCAGGGGGTTTCAAATTTAAGCCTTGAAGAGATAAAAACGGCTATTTTACAGCGGGATGAGATTGACAAAAACAAGGAAGAAGGCAGTTTAAAAATTGCCCCGGATGTTCAATATTTGGACACTTCGGACTTGACCATTATTGAAGTTTATGACAAATTGATAGATAAGATAGATTAATTATTAAGGAAAGAAAACGATGGCAGAAGAGAAGGAAGTGGGCACGCCATTCAAAGGTGGCGCGGACACAGGCAAAGATGGAGAAAACATTCAAACTCAATTACAGGAAGAATACCTCAAGACCCTGGAGCAGCTGGAAGAAGGTCAGCTTGTCGAGGGCAAGGTTGTACAGGTTACATCCGATCAGGTATTTATCGACGTTGGCTACAAATCAGAAGGAAAGATTCCGATTTCTGAATTTTCCGAGATTCCAAGTATCGGTGATTCTGTGCCGGTTATCCTTATCGCTAAGGAAAACAAACACGGGGAAGTAATCGTATCCAAACAAAAAGCGGATGCGAAACTTTTCTGGAAAAATCTGCGGCTGGCATTTACCGAAAAACGCGCAATCGAAGGAACTGTTGATAAACAGGTAAAAGGCGGCTTTGAAGTTTTCCTTGGCGCGGACGCGCGCGCATTCCTTCCCGTCAGTCAGGCTGATACGCAAAAACTGGAAAAACCGGAAAAATTATTAAATCAGAAAATCAGGGTTTATGTTGAACGTCTTTATTCAGACGGAAAAATCAACATTGTTGTAAACAGGCGCAAGTGCATGGAAGAAGAGCTTGAAAGCATGCGCAATAATTTCTTTGAAAATACTCCCATTGGCACAGATGTTACCGGCACCGTAAAAAGTTTTACCTCATTCGGCGCTTTTATAGACCTTGGCGGTTTTGACGGACTTCTGCACATCAACGATATGAGCTGGGGCCATGTTACGCGTCCGAAAGACTTTGTAAAAAAAGGCCAGGAAATCCGTTTAAAAGTAATTCGTATAGACAAAAATGAAAAGAGAATTAATCTTTCTCTTAAACATTATACCGATGATCCATGGGTTCACTTTGAAGAAAAATATCATGTAAACGATATAATAAAAGGCAAGGTAACAAAGCTTACGGAATTCGGAGCGTTTATAGAACTTGAAGAAGGTATCGAAGGACTTGCTCATATTTCAGAATTCTCGTGGTTAAAGAAAATTCAAAAACCGCAGGATCTTTTAAAATCCGGCGATGTTGTTGAATGTATGATACTTGGTTATGATTTGCAGGCGGGCAGAGTGTCGCTTGGGCTTAAACAGGTTCAGGAAAATCCCTGGGACAACATCGAAGAAAAATACCAGGTAGGCGCAAGGATAAAACGTAAAATCGTTAAAATAACCAATGCGGGCGCTTTTATTGAATTAGGCGACGGTATTGACGGTTTCCTGCACGGAGATGATATTTCATGGACCAGAAAGTCCAAGAATTTCGGGCTTGCCGCGGGTCAGGAAGTTGAGGTAATGGTTATTGCCGTAGATCCGGATAAGCGTAATATCAAACTTGGTATAAAACAGCTTTCAGATGACCCTTGGAAAGAATTTTGCAGCAATTACAGAAGCGGGTCTCCTGTGGAAGGTGAGATTGCTTCGGTTACTGACTTTGGCGTATTTTTACGTGTTAGCGGCGGAATCGAAGGGCTTATCCATAAATCCAACCTTGTAGAAAACCGTGAGGAAGATCCGGATGAAGCATTAAAGAAATATAAAGCCGGAGATACTTTAAAAGCAGTTGTTCTGGAAATTCAACAGGATAAACAAAAAGTTGCCTTTTCCATCCGCGATTTACAAAAGAAAGTGCAAAGGGATGATATTTCCCGTTACATGGCAAAAGAAGAATCATCAGATTCCACTTATACCCTGGGCGCTGTTCTTAAATCGAAAAGCAACGATGCCTCTGATACAGAATAGATTAATCCGGGGGGGATCCCCATGGCTGTCGCAGCCAGGGTTCGGCTATGCTGACAAAGATTGATATTAATAAGTTCCATACTCTTATAGAGATAAATTCGTCTTTAAATTCCAGTTATAAGGATGTGCACAGTGTTTTGTCGCGGATTATGGAATCGGCAACACGGCTGTGTGACGCGCATGCTTCCAGTCTTTTGTTAATGGACAAGGAAAAAAACGAACTTTATTTTGAGGTAGCGCTCGGTGAAAAAGGCGGCGATGTTAAAAAGTATACCGTAAAATTCGGAGAGGGTATTGCCGGATGGGTCGCGCAAAACAATAAATCTATCATTGTAAATGATGTTGCAAACGATAAACGTCATCTGCGCAATATCGGAGAAGAAATAAATTTTACCTGTAAAACAATATTGGCTGTACCCATGCGTATCAAGGATGAATGTATCGGGGTTCTTGAGCTAATCAATAAAAAAGATGATGGTCTTTTTACCCAGGATGATATTGAATGGCTTGAAATTTTCGCGAATCAGGCAGCGCTTGCGATTATTAATGCCAGAAGCATGGAAGAATCTCTTCGTGAAATAAAACAATTACAGGAACAGTTAACCCATAATCAATACCACACCGTTATTGCAAAAAGCCCTTGCTTTCTGGAAAAACTGGAAATCATTGACAAGGTTGCAAAAACCGACTCTTCCGTTCTGCTTTTGGGAGAAAGCGGTGTTGGCAAGGAACTTTTCGCGGAGCAGATTCATCTGCGCAGTACGCGGAAAAACGCTCCGTTTATAAGAGTTAATTGCGCGGCTCTTCCGGAAGGTTTGCTGGAAAGCGAACTTTTCGGCCATGTAAAAGGCGCTTTTACAAACGCAATTTCCAACCGTCAGGGGCGCTTTGAAATGGCAAACGGCGGCACGATCTTTCTTGATGAAATAGGAGATTTGCCCCTTTCCTTACAGGCTAAAATACTGCGTGTTATCCAGGAAAAAAAATATGAAAAAGTAGGGTCTGATGCCACAGTTACAGTAAATGTGCGTATCGTTGCTGCTACAAATAAAGACCTTGAGCAGCAGGTTCAGAAAGGGGAGTTTCGCCATGATCTGTTCTACCGGCTGAATGTATTCCCTATCTATATTCCTCCTCTTCGTCAGCGTCCTGAAGATATTATTGAATTGGCTCATTTTTTCCTTAAAAATTTCATGAAGGAAACAAAAAAGCAAAAAGAAGCCATGGCAGAAGGTTTTTCCCAGAGCGCCATTGAAGCCATGCTGTCGTATTCATGGCCCGGCAATGTCCGTGAACTGCAAAATTGCATTGAACGGGCATGCGTAATCGGCAAAAACAAACTAATAGGCATAGAAGACCTGTTTCTTAAAACAGGTACCCAGGATAAAGATGACGGAATGAGGGATTTAAAAGCGGCGCTTAATGCTTTTAAGGTCAATTTTATACGTAAAGTGCTTGAAGAAAACAACTGGAATCAGACAGAAACCGCAAAGGCTCTTGCCATACAGCGGACTTATTTGTCAAGATTAATAAAAGATCTGCAAATTGATGCCATAGAAAAGGCGTGAAAATAACATTTAAGGAGTAACAATGCAAAACGAAAAAACGAGCCAGGAGAAAGACAATTTTTTAGGGAAAATCAATGACTTTATTCAAAGGAACAGAAAACCTATTTTCGCTGTGACAGGCATTATAGTTTTCCTGTTTGTGGGAGCTGTCGTATTTCTTGCTGTAAATGACAGTTTAAACAAGAAAGCTATCATTAAAGCAGAAGAATTCAACACCAGATACGAATATCTGACAGAAAATTTTGATGACGAAGATTTTAAAGATGATATTAATGGTTTTATAAACGACATAGCGGCATTTGCAGGCAGAAAAAAGGGAGTAGCCTACAGTAAAGCATGGTCTTTGGCTGCCGATCTTCACACAAGGAATAAAGACTGGCAAAACTCGCAGGAAGCCTGGGTTAACGCGGCACGCGCGGGAGATAATTATTTAGCGCCTATCGCATTTTTTAATGCGGCGGCTGCCGCAGAAGAGCAGGGGAATATCGAGCAGGCAATTGATTTATTAAAACAGTGCCTCTCCCTTAAGGTTGAGTTTCCCGCGGCTCCAAGAGCGCAGTTTTCCGTAGGAAGGCTCTATGAACAGCTTGGCGATTTTCCGCAGGCTTTGGAAGCATACAGGGAAGTAATGATTAATTGGCCTGAAATACCTGTATGGCACCAGCTTGCCCGCAGCAGAATTATCGCAATTGAGATTCAATGAAAATAATAAGGGGGTTACCCCCATTGCTGCTGTATATTTTATTCGCGCTTTTATCCTGCGGAATAGAAGAGTATTATTATCTTCCGCAGGATGTTGATATAAGAAAAGAATTGAATACAGCAGCAGTCCTGGAAATCGAGCCCATTACTGAACGCTATGCTACAGGTTTTACCATTTTTTACAGGATATATATTACAAACGCGTTTCTTAGCGGAGTTGAAATAAATACAGAAAATCTGATGCGTGATATCAGCGCTTCGCTTTTTAATGATTTTAGGGATTTAACCCCGTTTGCAGACCCTGCAAATAACACATCCATAACAACAGAGAATACATTTAAAAACCGTAATTACCATGAACTGGAACTTGAAGGAATAGATATAAAAACAGTTTTTAAAACAACAGGCGGCACCTTCAGGATTAATTTTCAGGACAGAGCCGGCACAGAACCTTTTTTATCCTATGACGATGCGGGCACAGAAAGAGTATATTTTTTATTAAGAAATAACGGAGGCGGCGTTTTTACACCAGAACCTGAAGACCGTTATTTTTTCTACACACCCGAACTTACATCAACCGAAACAGACGTTAACAACGACGTTATCCGCCGCAGCGACAATGCAGACGGATACGCCTATGTTTCAATGTACATAGTAGCCATCGGGCAAAACCCCGATACCTTCCAGCGTATCCTCAGCAAACCCACCCACATCAACATTTTTAAATTACCGGACAATTAATGAGTAGAACATTGGTTTTCCAGCCTGATTGGTATATATCCGCTACTGTGTATAATGTTTATTCTGTCTACTAGGAAATAGGGGTTTTACCCCTATTTCGGACCCCCCGTCAGGGGGAAATCAAAGTAGATAGGAGAGACAAAAATGCAAATTTACGCTATTTATGACACGATTGCTCAGGAATTAGGACCTATTTTTGAGGCAAAAAACGACGAAGTTGCTCGTCGCCAGGCGATATATTCACTTGGAAAACAAAACGTTAACCCTAAGGAATTTTGGGTTTACAGATTAGGCGAAATTATTCGCAATGATGACAAGTTTGAGATCCGTGGTTTATCACCGGAGAAATTAGAGGTTAACTATGAAACGGCGTAGGAATGCGCCGTTCCGGCATGTTGGCGCTGTAAGAGCTCCAAAAACAGCTTTTAATTTAAGTTATGAAAAAGTATTCACTTGTGACATGGGACAGCTGATCCCTGTATTATGTGATGAAGCTTTACCTGGTGATGTTTGGCATATGTCAAACGAGATTGTAGCAAGATTACAACCGTTGGTAGCTCCAATATTACATGAGATAAATATATTCACTCATACATTCTTCGTACCGTATCGCCTCCTCTGGGAAGATTGGGAACAATTTATTACAGGCGGCGAAGATGGAGAATTTGTAGAACCTGAACCAAGATGGGAGCCATCCAGATATATAGGTCAACATGGTCCTGAATGTGCAGTTCAAAATAAATTGTGGGACTTTATGGGTTTACCTGTAACTAGAGTTTCAGGAGTACCCGGAGTTGGAGCGTTAGGTTATATTTATTTAGCAAATTGGACCAAAAATTGCAGTCCGCTTATATATCCCAAAAGAGCATATAACTTAATATTTAACGAGTATTACAGAGATCAGAATTTACAGGATGAAGTAGAAATTGACCAGGAGGAAATATTATTTCGTAATTGGGAAAAAGATTATTTTACTTCTGCCTTGCCCTGGCAACAAAAAGGCACTGCTCCATCGCTTCCTATATCAGGGCTTCTTGATTTAGTTTATGCAAGTAGTGGAAATATTGCGGGAGATTTGAAAGTATATGTTAATAGATTAACAAATACATATCCACCTCCATTACAACCGGATATGGAAAATTTAACTTTATTAGGAGATCAAGACGGAAATTTAGTATTCGGTGATAATGCATATGCACCACCAAATAGTAGATGGTGGATTGAAGGCGCAACAACTTTAGGTGGAATAAAAGCAGATATGTCTAAAGCTGTATCTTTCGACATATCAGATCTAAGGAATGCTTTTCAAATTCAAAAATGGCTTGAAAGAAATGCAAGAGCTGGATCTCGCTATACAGAATTTTTAAAGGCACACTTCCCTGCTTACCCACGTGATGAAAGATTACAACGTCCGGAATATATTGGCGGTTCAAAAGCACCTATAATTGTCTCAGAAGTATTACAAACGTCAAGATCGGATCCAAATCAAACACCTCAAGGTACAATGGCAGGACACGGAATTAGTGCGGCACGTACACGTATAGGAAAATACAGAGTCCAAGAACATGGTTTAATAATGACATTAATGTCAATAATGCCTAAAGCATCGTATCAACAAGGTATAAATCGACAGTGGTTAAGATATGATAAATTAGATCATCCGTTTATAGAATTTGTAAATTTAAGTGAACAAAAAGTATTACGAGGAGAAATATATACTTCATCTATTGATGCAGATAATACATCTACATTTGGTTATCAAGGACAATATGACGAGCTGCGTGTAAAGAATAACATAGTATGTTCAGAAATGCGTGATACATTTGCCTATTGGCATATAGGCAGAAAGTTCAGTAACCCGCCTCATCTTAATGAAATATTTATTTCAACAAAAAATACGATAAGAAAAGACATATTTGCAGTACCGAGTAGACCTGGATTTATAATATCTTATGGGAATGTAGTAACAGCAATGAGACCAATACCCTATATGTCTGAACCTGGTTTAATAGATCATAATTAGGAGAAAAAAATGGAAAAAAACAAAAAACCAAAAATACAAAATCAGTTGGAATATGATGGTCCTGAAGAAGCTGAAATGTCGGATATAGATGAAGTGGAAACCGCGGGATACAGGACAAACAAACAACAGATTGAATCGTTAATTGAATCAGGACGTCGCCTTGAAAATTTCAGGAGAGATATGTATGACGCTGATTACGATGATGACGGAGATGACTTCGCTGAAGACATAAATGAAGCGAGATTTAAAAGGCGATATAGATCATTTTTAGAAAAAGAAAATGAAAAATCACAGGAGCCAAAAAAACAGGCTCCTACTGAAGCGACAGCGCCATCAGAAGAGCCGAAGGCGTAAAAATTGGGTCTGGGCATTATGACCCTACTTGATGTTAATAATGCCCAGTGACACCAAAGTGTCAATGAAAAACGACATAACATGCGTTAAGTAAAAGAGGAAAAAAATGAGTGTATTTGCGGCAGTAGCTGCCATAATTGGATCCGTAATTGCTGCCGGCGTAGGTATTGCCGGCATATCAAGCTCAAATAGAGTTGCAAGACAAAACTTAGATTTCCAGCAGTCAACATTTGATTATATGCAGGATATGCAAAGAGAAACTTGGAACAGAGAAGACACATCTATAGCCAGGAGAGTGCAAGATTTAGAAGCAGCAGGAATGAGCCCTGTATTGGCGGCTGGTCAAGGTGCACAGTCCAGCTCGCCTGTACGTGTAGAAGCTCCACAAAGAGAAAATAATAAAATAGATCAAGCTGAATTAGTTATTAATGCACTAAGGATGAAAGCAGACTATAGTATGACAATGGCACAAAAAAGACTATTGGATACAGAGAGACAAGAAATAGAACAAAGAATGGCGCATAACAAAGAAATGCACCCTGAAGAATTAGCAAGGAAAGTCATGGAAAATGATTATACGAGAAAAACATTTACTACAAGAGTAAATAAAGCTATTGCAGAATTAAATGGTATGCAAACGGAAAACCGGCAAAGATTATTAGAATTTAATTTGGATAAAGAATATATGAATCAAGAGAGATTGTTAAAGTTAACTTTAATGGAACTGAATTTATCAAAAGGAGATGCTGAACTGGTAGCAAAAAAACTATTAATTGAAGCTCAGAGACATGACTTAAATATTTGGAAATTGTTAGGATTACCAACTAATACAACATTTGGAAGTAGTCTAACAGATCAAGGAATGAAACTTGGTCTTCGACGAAGTAATAGTGAAGGTGGCAAATCTAGTACATATCAAAATACTACTAAAGGAAGAAATAGATTATTTGACTTATTTGGAAGTCATCATTAAAACTAAGGAGAAAAAAAATGAGAAGAAGAAGAAATTTCAGAAGAGGAAAAGCTAGATTATCTAGAAAAAGGTCCGGAAGAAGGATCCGTCGGTACGGTGTATCTCGTGGTGGAATACGTTTGTGAAATTTAAAAATAAAAAATGGAAGTATATTCCAGGATGGTTAAAAAATCTTCAAAAGAGAAGATGGAAAAACAGATCAAGACCTAACAGAATAAAAGGATATAAATATAGAAGGAAGAGATAATGCAATGCTCTTTTCCTAGAACTATAAAGATCAAAAAGCCTGCTCATGCAATATTTGAATTTAAAACAGGTGTCTATAAGTCACCAGATATAGGATATGGATATATGAAAGTACCATGTGGAAAATGTATGAATTGTAGGATATCGAGAGCCCGTGAATGGGCAACTAGACTATTGCACGAATTGGATGCTTGGCAAGGTAAAGGATTATTTGTTACACTTACTTATGATGAAGAATTTCTGCCTCCCGGAGGATCCCTGGACAAAAAAGAATTACAGAGATTTTTCAAAAGATTAAGGAGAGATTTAAATGGCGAAAGAATCAAATACTTTGCTAGCGGTGAGTATGGTGATACTAGCAACCGTGCTCATTATCATGCTATTGTTTATTATAGTTGTTGCAGTAACGACATCAAACATAGTATCAAAAGGTGCTGGCCTCTAGGTCATATTAAATTTGGCACGGTTACATATGATTCATGCCGATATGTTGCCGGCTATATAACAAAAAAATTAAATGGTCCGGCCGGCGAAGCCCATTATAATGGCCGCACTCCCCCATTCCAATTACAAAGCCAAGGAATAGGTCTGGAATGGGCAGAAAAAAATAAAAAATATTTACAAAATAAATTAGGTATAACAGTAAAAGGCGTAGAAGTTGGACTCCCCCGCTATTACGTAAAAAAACTAGATCTGAATGTAAAAAAAATAAAAGAAGAATCTATAAAAAGACAAAAATGCTTAGATGAAAAAATTATAGATAAATACGGCGAAACAAAATACAGTAACGCGATGATAAAATCAAATGAACAACGTGAAAGAAATGTAGTTAGCCGTATGAATCTAAATGACAGAAGAAAAAGTAAAAAACTGTAAAATACAAAAAATAGTATGTTTATTTATAAAGATGCCAGTTGACACCTAGCCTATCAATGTTTATTCTGTCTACTAGGAAATAGGGGTTTTATATAAAGACCTATAGGCGTCAAAGTATGAAACCTGTTCACCGGATGAGTTTTTTGCAAGGACGCCGGTTCGTTTTAAATCAAAGACTGAGGCGCAATCGTTTTCCAGCCTTGACTGTCTGTATGCTTTTTCCGCTGCCGAATTAACATAATCGATATTTTCTGCGTTCTTGTAGGAATAACCCCATAACAGAGATGACAATGAATGTTTTTTTTCTCCGCTTTTAATTAAAAATATTTCGGCTCTTTTTATAATAATGCCGGAAGGCAAATTTGCATTAAGGCTTTTTACAAAACTATCAACCGATACCTCGTTTAGAAAATCGGCAATTGCCATCTCGAATTCGCCGCTTACGCCTGTTGATAAGGGAGACGCGAATTCTATTTTTGCCAGCGGGTTAAAACCTTTGGTATACATTATTGGAATGCCAGCCCGTTTAAATGACATGGAAAAAATCTCAATCAGGCTTAAATGCCCATGAAAAACAGCGCTTCCTTCCTTGCTGAAACTGAATAATACCCTGTAAATCGGCGGGTCGCTTTTGTTCGGCAATGCGGCGTTAACCGCGCTTCTTTCATGGTTAACAAGAGGCTCCTTAGTCTCTTCTTTTGCTTTTATTTCGGGCAGACAATTAACGCCGCATAAACTGCATTTTTCCCTGCATGACGGTGTACGGGTTGTTTTTACAAACTCTTTTTTTAGATAATAATCTGTAACACAGGAATCAACACGCGACCAGGGTAATAAGTCAATTTTTCCTTCAAATATGCCGGAAACATAATCAGAGTTTTTCTCCAGAATTTCCTGCCATTTTTCCTTGTTAATATATTCATTCCACGGCTCAAGTCTGCTGCCAAATCTAAAAGCCTCTTCGCATAATAACCCGGATCTTTCATCCCCCCTGCTTAATACCCCTTCTATTTGAGAAATAAGAAAATCTGAGATGCTTACTTTATGCCCCATTGGCTTTAACTTTGAACGGATAAAATAAAGTTTTTTTTCTGCTGTTTCGCTATTGAGCTGGGCTGCCCATTGATACGGGGTATGCGGTTTTGGAATAAAAATCCCGACATTGATATTAAAGTGCATCCTTGCCCTGCGCGAAACTTCTGTTATAAAAGAAACAATTTCGTCTTCTTCGGGAGCACCGGTATCTGTTTCCGGTATCAAGCCTATCATAAAATAAAATTTTGCTCCTCTGTAACCGCGTTTTTTTGCCTCTTGCAGAATTTCAACAACATAATCTATGTTAACATCCTTGTTTATTGACATCTGCCATGCTTCCTGCGGTGTTTCTACAGCAAAGGTTAAGCCGCTTTTTCTTGTAACAGAAATTTTTTCAAGAAGCGACAGGGCAAAGCTTGATACTTTAAGCGATGGCAGCTGAAAAGACACATGGTTATTGCTAAAATTTAAGTTTAATGTTTCTATTAGTTTTTCTATGCCTGTATAATCCCCTGATGAAAGCGAAGAAAGGCTAATCTCCTGCCAGCCTCCCTTTGTAACCAATTCGTTAACCTGTTCAATTATTTGTTCCTGACTTTTTTGCCTAGCAGGTCTGTACCAAAAACCGGCGTGACAAAAACGGCAGCCGTTCGGGCATCCGCGCATTATTTCTACTGTGCCGTGATTTTGAATTGTTTTCATGCTGGGAACAGGATACACTATCGAAGGGGATTGTTTTTTACCAAAGTCTCTGTAAATTGCCCTTACTGCTTTTTCTTTTCCTCTTGTCCAAATATTAGGGTGAGAAATAATTTTTTCAAGCAGCGCTCCCCTGCTCTCCCCTTCCTTTTTTAAATTTGAAAGTTCTTCCGTTAAATCAAAAAATCCGGCTTCCGCTTCCCCTATCCAGAAAGCGTCAATGTAGGCACAATACGGCAGAGGATTTGAAACAGCGGGTCCTCCCGCGATTATTATCGGGTATAAATCATCTTTCCTCTCTTCGCATTTAAGAGGAATCCCTGATACATCCAGCATTGTCAGTATGCCGTTAAATCCCAGCTCATATCCCAGGGTAAACATAAGAATATCAAGACTTGCAAGGCTAATTCCGGTATCAAGTCCGTAAAGAGGCAGATTATTTTCACGTAACAATTTTTCAAAATCGGGAGCCGGGGCAAACGCTCTGTCACAGCAAACATCCGCCATATTGTTCATGTAATTATAAATAATTCTTAAAGCCTGATTCCCCATTCCAATTTCATAAAGATCCGGAAACGCTATTAGTGTTTTTAAAATTTTGTTTTTATCCGCTATACAGCCGACTTCTCCTCCGGTATAGCGCGCCGGTTTTTCTATGTCCAATAATTTATGCCCCAATGCAAAAGCAGGATCTATGTATATTTCTCTCAACGGTTATACCTTCTTATGTAGATGCTTAAAGCAAGACCTATTCCAATCATAGAGGCAAGAATTGATGAACCTCCGTAAGACATGAACATAAGAGGAAGTCCTGTTATCGGCATAATGCCCATAGTCATGCCAACATTAATTATAAAGTGAAATCCAATCATTCCCGAAAGACCTGCGCATATATATTTTGCAAAAGGATCCGTTGTAATTTTCATGGAAAACAAAATACGATTTACAATTAAAAGATAAAGAGAAAATACAATAATGGCTCCCAAAAAACCCGTTTCTTCAGAAAATATGGAAAAAATAAAATCTGTGCTTTGTTCAGGCAAAAATCTATAATGACTTTGTGTTCCCTGCAAATAACCTCTGCCTGTAAGCCCGCCCGCTCCAATCGCTGTTACAGATTGAATAATATTCCAGCCTGCTCCGCGCGGATCCACATTTGGATCCAGAAAAACAATAAGCCTCATTATCTGATAATTTTTAAGCACAATGCGCGCTACAAAAGAAGCGCCCAGTGATAATACAACTATTGCGGATGAATAAACCATCCAAAAGAAATATTTCTTTTTAAATTTAATATAGCCAAAAATGGAAATAGCGGCTATAAGAACAAAAAATAGTATTGCGATTGTAATTATTCTTATATTTGTAAGCACTGCAAGAAAGGGAATTGTTTTTCTTAAAATAAATGTTTGCCAAAGCGGAAGCACCAAAAATATTCCTGTAAGCGCTATACATGAAACCATAAATGCCACATAACGCATGGATACCCCTGCCAAAAAAATCATTGTTAAAAGAATTGCAATATAAACAAGCGCTGTGCCAAGATCAGGCTGAAGAAGAACTATTACCATCGGTATAAAGACTATAATACAGCTTACAAAAAAACGGGAAAATGTCCCTCTGTTATGATCTGTATCGGCAAGAAAGCGCGCAAGAAGTATAATTACAGATATTTTAACAAATTCAGACATTTGAATTCCAAATGATCCTATTCTTAACCAGCGCGCCGCATTATAAATTACATTGCCAAAAAGCAATGTATAAATAAGAGGCAGTAACGAAAAAAGATATATATACAAAGAAATGTTATAAAATCTTCTGTAATTTATCATGGATAAGACAATTACTGCAACAAGACCTATTGATGCCCATATTATCTGCCTTACATATTCATTTGAAACCTGCACTCCTTCAGAAGTTATTCCGGAAGAATAAATAAACAATATGCCGAATACTATTAAGGTAATTACAGGAAGCAGCAGTAAATAATCTATTTCCAGTATGTTTCGTAATCTCAAATTTATCTCCGCCTTTTAATTTGACACTATGTGCTGAAATCCCAGAGTACGGACTGCAGTTTCATAATCCTGCTTGGCAAAATACCCCTGAAATATTATTGCCGATGCCGAAGATGCTCTCCAAACCTGAAAGCTTGATGCTTCGATAATAACTGTAACTACAATTTGCTCATCAGGATTTGTACTGTTATACGGAGCAAAGGCAGTAAACCATGAATGCCACCTGTCTACAAGCCCAATTTCCGCGGTTCCTGTTTTTCCCGCAATTTGCACTGTTCTTATATTTAACGGATACTGCGCTGTTCCATGACTTACAACGCTTCTCATATCCTGCCGTACAGTTTCAAAAATGGAATGAGGTATATCGCTTTTGTGCAAGATTTCCGGTTCTGTTATTTGTATTATAGCGTTTGTATCAGGATCGCGAACTTCTTTTAATACATGAGGTTTATAAATCACTCCGTTATTTACAATCATGCTGACCATATTGCACATTTGAAGAGGCGTAACCAGTGTATACCCCTGCCCAATAGACATATTCATTGTATCGCCCAAAACCCATCTTTCATGAAAACGTCTTTCTTTCCATTGAGGCGTTGGAATAAAACCTGTTATTTCTCCCGGCAGATCAATTCCCGTTATTTCTCCGTAACCGTAATTTCTTGCATAGTTAACGATTCTTTCTACGCCAACATTATCTCTGCCAATCGTCATATAATAAATATTGCATGATTGCCTTAGGGCTCCCGCTAAATTTAATCTTCCGTGTCCTGTTCTAAGATGACAGTGCCAGTCCCTGTTTCCGTACCTTATAACACCCTGACATAATACATTCTGTTCAGGCGGAAATGTATTCTCTCTTAAAATTGCAGTAGACAATATCATTTTAAAAGTTGAAGCCGGAGGATAACTTGACTGAATAGCGCGGTTTAAAAACGGCTTGTTCGGATCATCTGCGAGAATTCTAAAATTGGAAATATTTCCGTCTGTAAAAATATTTGGGTCATACCACGGATAGGAAACCATTGCAAGTATTTCCCCTGTTGATGGTTTCATAACAATGGCAGATCCTATCTGAGGACCTATCGCTTTCTCTGCAAGAAGCTGAAGGTCTGCATCTATTGTAAGTACCAGGTTTTTTCCCATCTCAGGAAGTGTTCTTATAATGTTTTCCTGCCCTGCGATACGCCTGCCCCTTGAATCTACTGTTCTTGTTTCCCATCCTTCTTTTCCGCGCAAAAGCTCGTCATATTGCCTTTCAATACCGGATTTACCTATAACATCTCCCTGCTGATAGCCTAAATTGTAAAGTGTGGTAAGTTCATCACGGGTAATGTCTCCTACATAGCCAAGTATATGGGAAAGGCTTCCTACGTTAACATAATTGCGAATTGCCTTGATGTGCCAGGTTATACCGGGCAGCACGTCTTTTCTTTCTGCAAGAGATGCAATGGAAGAAAACGTTACGTTAGACGCAATTTCTACAGGCTGGTAAAGCTGAAAATACTGGCTTGGAAGTTTAGATCTTATCTCATCCTGCGAGATTCCCAATATCTGTGAAACAGAAGCAATTACTTCATCCATTTTTCCGCGCGGAACTTCCGCAGGCGTAATTGTAACTGCATAAGAATCCCTGTTAATTACAAGAGGACGCGTAATATTGCGATCGTATATTTCTCCCCTTTGCGTTGGAATAATATATGTTCTTCGTGAAATATCCTGCGCTCTTGTAAGATATATTTCACCGGAAAGTATTTGCATGCTAAAAAGCCTTATTACATAAGTAAAGACAACAATAAAAAAGAGAATCCGAAAAACAATTATGCGGCTTCCCTGATTATCAATCATTATTATCTCCGCCCTGCCATTATGGGCTTAAAGTTTTTTAACAGGAAAAATAATCCGGGCGCTAACAATGAATTTAAACCTAACTGTATCCAGAAAGCAGATGTAGTTAATGAATAAGCCGGAACAGCAGATCCCATAATGAGATGAAGTATAAAAACTATCAATGCTTTTATTAATGTTGCAGATGCGCATAAAACAACCGGCATAATAAATATATCAAGAAATAAAGCGCCTTTAAAAAGACCTGCAAGCGCGCCTATCAGCGTGCGGACAAGACAATTCATTCCAAGCGGAGATGCTGATAAAAAATCAAGTAAAACTCCTGAGAAAAAACCCGACACCTGTCCTGTCATGGTTCCGTTAACATAAGCAGAAAATACAAGAATGCATAAAGCAAGATCCGGTACCACCTTTAAAAAAGGTATATAGCCAAGAATAGTGGATTGTAAAATTCCCGCAATTATGCAGAACAACACTGTCCAAATTGTACATCTAATCATCAATTTTTCCTGTATCTTCTGAATTTTCTACTTCAATAACAAAAATATATTCCAATCTGGAAAAATCTATCATTGGAACAATATCAACTTCCAGAGTTGTTTCATATTCAAGAACATTAACAGCGCTGACACGTCCTATATTTATTCCTGCAGGATATATACCGCCCATGCCGCTTGTAACAACTATATCTCCGATATTGATATCCTCTCTCGCGCGCCTTGGAACAAAACGCATTAAAATAGGAACATCTGAACTTCCCTGCCCTTCTACAATACCTTCAAAACGGGAAACAGAAAACCTGCATGACACTTGCGAGTTAATGTCAAAAACAGGCATAACAAGACTTTCAAAAACTCCTGTCTGAATAACTTTTCCTACCAAAGCCTGAACTCCGTTTTGCCATGCGACAACCGGCATATTATTTGATACTCCGGAATAACTACCCTTGTTAATTACTACAGCGGAAAATAAATTATCCGGATCACGTCCCGAAATTTGCGCGGGGATTCGCCTGTAACGCAGAGACCTTGAAAAATCAAGCTGTTCTTTTAAACGTATATTTTCCTGATAAATTTCCGCATTGCTGCGTTCCATATCTTCAAAACGATCGAGCTGCCTTAAAAGATCCGCGTGTTCTTTTCTTAAATTTGAAAGTTCAGAAATACTTAAAACAGTTCTGGAAATAAAAGAAGTAAATTCATATATACCTCCCCTAACCCCTGAAAAAAATGATAACCCTACATTTTTAACATCAAAAATAAAACTTCTGCTTGACAGTAAAAGCATAATCGAAGAAAGCAGCACAAGCAATACAAAAACAAAGACAGTTATATTTATTTGAGCTCCCGGTAATTTTCCGCCTCTTCGCGTTAATTTACCAAAGAATCTTCGCTGCATAAATATTACCCGTTTAATCTGTCATAGATATTTTTAGTAAGGTCTGCGCCTTTTATATATTCAAAATATTTACCTGCTCCCAGGGCTACGCAAATTTCCGGGTTTTCCGCAATAATTGCGGGAACCCCTGTTTCCTTTACGATAAGCTTGTCAAAACCTTTTAAAAGGGAGCCTCCGCCTGTTAGTACAATTCCGCGATCTACAATGTCGGCAGCAAGTTCAGGCGGCGTTTTTCCCAAAACCAGTTTTATCTCATCTATGATTGACGTAATTGGATCTTTAAGAGCCTCCCTTACTTCGACGGAGTCTATCTCTAACCTTCGCGGCAATCCTGTAATTGCGTCATTTCCTTTTACTTCAAGTTTTTCTATTGTCTTATCCGGAAAAGCATTGCCTATTTCTATTTTAAGTTTTTCAGCCATCTGCTCTCCGACAATAAGGTTATGAACGCTGCGGATATGTTTAATAATTGATTCATCAAATTCATCGCCGCCTACGCGGATTGCCCTTGTAACTACCATTCCACCAAGCGAGATAACAGAAATTTCTGTTGTGCCTCCTCCAATATCACAAATCATGTGACCTGCGGGCTCTCTTATCGGAATATCAGCGCCGATTGCGGCTGCCAAACTTTCATCTATGATGTGAACTTCTCTTGCTCCTGATTTATACGCGCTTTCTTCTACAGCGCGTCTTTCAACATCTGTTATGCATGAAGGAACGCCTATTACCATTCTTGGTTTTAAAAATCTATAGCGGGGATAAACACGGTAAATAAAATAACGAATCATTTTTTCTGTTGATTCGATATCCGCTATTACCCCGTCACGCATCGGTCTTATGGCGATTATATTTTCCGGCGTTTTCCAGAGCATTCGTTTTGCATCCTGTCCTACCGCAACAATTCTTTTTGTACCGCGTTCAACAGCAACAACCGATGGTTCATTTAAAACAATACCCTTACTCTTGATATAGATAAGCGTATTGCAGGTTCCTAAATCAATGCCAAAATCTGACGATAAGTTGCTAAACATGCACCCTCCGAATAAATATATATTTTAAAGCCGAGCTCTTGCCCTTGCATGAGTCGGATCCAGTCTAAATGCTTCTCTCCATTGAGAACGCGCCCTTGTATTATCACCCTGCTGACTGTAAAGTACGCCTAACTGATAACGAGTTTCGGCATTTTCTCCAATTACGCCCAGTATCACAGAATATTGATTTTCTGCTTTTTCAAAATCTTTTGTGTTTCTGTAAATTTCGGCTAACATATACCGCGCAAAAACTTTAGCTTTTGAATCTTCGGAATTATCAATACAATTCTGCAAATAACTCATTGCCATATTGTATTCTTCCATTTCCATGTATGATCTTGCAATTGACAATAAAATATTATCTGACGGTTTTTGTCCCGCAGCAAATACACGGGAAAAAGCTTCTACACTGCTTCTGTAATCGCCGTATTCTGCATAGGAAAGACCTAAATATTCAGGAATATCAGCGGCTTTGTATGAAAGTTTATCTGCCATTTCTAGAAATTTAACAGACAGATCCGCATATTCTCTGCCTTTTTGTCTGTAAGCTTTTCCCAAAACATAATAAACGCTTGCATCATTTGAATTTTGAATGAGAGCTTTACGCAATGAAAAAATACATTCGTCTATATAGTAAAGCATACTTTGATAATTAATTTGAGAAATACCAAGCTGATATGCAGAAAAACCATTAACTGTTAGAAATAAATAATCAACAGGTTTATTAATAAGCAGATTTTTTGTTATTTCGTACGCGCGTTCATAATCCGCATCTGCCCAGACACGATAAAGCTCTCTTTTTTCGTTGCTTATACCGCTTCTGGCGCGGGAAATACCAAAAATGGAGCCAATTATCACCAATAAAGTAATAATAATTAACCCAGCAACGCGAATTTTCTTGAGAATATATACATGCCTTCCATAATGGGACTGTTTGCTGCTATTAAACATCTTATTAAATGGAATTCTATAGAATAAAACGTTTAGTGTCAATTATTTTCTATAAATTTGCTTGAAAATCATGTAAAAAAAGACGTATAATGGGTTAGCGATGAACCAGGCTGCCGCCTGACTTGTAAATTTTACGAGCCGGGAGGAAAGTCCGGGCTCCGCAGGGCATGATGCCGGGTAACCCCCGGACCCGTTTAACGGCGGGATAGACAGCGCCACAGAAAAAATACCGCCCGACCACTTAAACACTTAAAAATGTACATTTTTGAGTGTTTAAATGGTCGGGTAAGGGTGAAAAGGCGGGGTAAGAGCCCACCTCGGCGGCGGCAACGCCGCCGGTAAGATCGGTTGAACCAGTGCGGCTTGCCGTTTTGGCGCAGCCGAAACGGCAAGCCTCATCAGGAGCAAAGTCAAATAAGCGCACGGCTGCCCGCCGGTATGCGCGGGTAGACTGCTAAAAATAGCTGGAAACAGCCCTTTTAGACAGATGGCAGCAGTGAGTGTCCATTTTTGGATGAATTCATTTGGGGTTTTGCTCTGCAAAACCCCAAGCTAATACAGCCGAAAGGCTGTATTAGCACAGAACCCGGCTTACGGTTCATCGTGTTTTTTTTAATTATCGCTCTCTGAATCGATATTTACGATTTCTTCCTCTTCGTCGTCGTCTTCGTATTCATCTTCTTCGATATCGTCAAGGTCCGAAAGAGCGCCTGTGTCTTCTGTGTTAAAGAAATCTTCTTCGCCTTCGGCTGATTCTTCGTAATACAGAATACGCGAGCAATACGGACAGAAAATAAACTCTTCTCCTATGCGTACTTCGTTGGCAAACTGGACAGGAAGGATCATGTGGCAGCCCATACATACATTTCCCTTGATGGCTACAATGCCAATGCCCATTTTATTTCTTATAATTCTTTCAAATTTAAAAACAACTTCCGGGTCGAGGTTTTCTGTAAGTTTAGTTTCTTTTTTGCGAAGAACTTCCAGCTGTTTTTGTTTGTCATTAATTTCTGCTTCTATTTTTTTTCTGCGTTCTTCCAGCTCTTTTTCCTGCTGTTCAATCATGGCAGTTTGTTCTTTAATTTTACCGTCAAGTTCAAAAAGAAGCTTTTCTTTTTGCTGTAAATCCTTGCGGTACTGGGTTTCCTTTTCTGTAAGCTCTTTTATAACTTTTTCCAGAATTTCAAATTCTCTCTGAGGAATTGCATGCTCTGTATTTTTTTCGTTTCTCTCCCTTAAAGCTTCTGTTTCAAAAAGTTTGTTTTTAAGATCGATTTCTTCTGCCTTGGTTCTTTCATAGTCAGCGTTTCTTTCTATAAAAGTTTTCTTTAATCTGCTTAAAAGTTCTTCCTGAGTTCCCAAAAGTTTAGGAATTTCCTGAATACTTTTATTCAGCCCGATTTTTTCATAAATGATTTCCTGTAAATCCCTTAGTTTTTCCAAATCATTTTCAGTTACCATATTGTCCCTCCGTAAAATTAATGGTCTAAATAATCTTTAAGCCTGCGGCTCCTTTTCGGATGCCTCAGGCGGCGCAGCGCTTTTGCTTCTATCTGTCTTATTCTTTCACGTGTTACGCTAAAGAACAAGCCCACCTCTTCCAGTGTCAGCGAGTAATTGTTATCAAGCCCAAAGCGCATTTTTAAAACTTCCTGTTCGCGGGCAGGAAGCGTAGAAAGCACGCTCTCTATCTGTTCTTTAAGAACTTTAAATGCTGTCTGGTTTGCAGGATTTTCAACATCTTTGTCTTCGATAAAGTCGCCCAAAAGCGAATCTTCTTCTTCGCCTATCGGTGTCTCAAGACTGATGGGTTCACGCGCGACATTTTTAACATTTTTTACTTTTATTGTAGGCCATCCCAGTTTTTCAGCTATTTCTTCATCTGTAGGTTCACGTCCCAATGTCTGCAAGAGCTGTCTTGATTCACGCACCACTTTGTTTATTTGCTCTATCATGTGAACAGGAACCCTTATGGTCCTTGCCTGATCCGAAATTGAACGTGTGATAGCCTGCCTGATCCACCATGTAGCATAGGTAGAAAATTTAAAACCTTTTTGATATTCAAATTTTTCTACAGCTTTAATAAGTCCGATATTTCCTTCCTGAACAAGATCAAAGAAATGAAGGCCTCTGTTTGTATATTTTTTTGCAATAGATACAACAAGGCGCAAATTTGCCCTTATAAGCTTGTCCTTAGCGTTTTTCATCATAATGCGTCCGCTGGAAATTTCATCCGCATTAATGGTGATATTGTTTATATTTTCGATTGATTCTTCGAATTCTTCCGCAAGGAATTTCAAGTTTTTGTCAGTAACCTGTATCTGGCTTATTTTTTCCTTAATTTCATCTGCGCAAAGCCCTAAATCATTTTCAAGGCGCTGCCTTTCTTCCTTGATAGTTAAAAGACGTCCCAATGTACGAAGTTCCTTTAAAGAATCTATTTTTAAATGTTTTTCCAGTTTTTCCTTTTCTTTGTTAAAAAGCTTTATCTTTTTTGAAGCCTGTATAAATTTTTCAGAGAATGCATGTATTTCATCCGGATGAATTTGCGTATTTTTTATTGCTTTCATTATTTTGCTTCTTATTGTGATACATTCTTTATTATTAAAATAATCATCATCTTTGGAAATAAGAAGTTTTTTTAGCTCTATATAATTTTTTAAATCACCCTGAATTGTGCGCAATGTTTCTCTGTAAAATTGATTTAACCTGCGGTATTCGGACATGTGATCTGTCATTTCCTTTTTGGAAAGATTAAGTTCACGCAAATCTTTTTTGGAAAATGTTTTTTGCGCTATGTTATAAAATTCCGGTATTATCATGCCGGATTTTTTTATTACTTTTATTACGGTTTTTTCGCCTTCTTCCATTTGTTTGGAAAGTTCAATTTCCTGTTCCGCGGTTAAAAGATGTTCTTTTCCTATTTCGCGCAAATAAAGCCTTATAGGATCGTCTACCAGAGAGGAATCCTTGTCTGTGCTCCCTTGCGCCCTTTTTTTAGCGTTTTCCTGCTGTTTGGAGCTTCCGTTTTCTTCGTCTTCCGAAGAACTGTCTTCTTCTACCAGCTGTACATTATGTCTTTCCAGAAGCGCAAGAACAGGTTCGATTCTTTCCGGGCTGTTAATAATATCCTCGGGAAGAAAATCTGAAAGTTCATCATAGGAAAGGGATTTTTTAATTTTAGCGTATTCAAGCAATTTATTAATTGCAGGATCCATTATCGCAGGATCAAAGAGCGGATCCAGCGCAGATAATACCGGAACAATAACTTCAGGCGGACGTTTAACAGGTTTGTATGCTGTTTTTTTTACAAAGTGTTTTAAAAGCGGCGATACTTTTTTACATTTTAAACGAATATTATTTAACATAAATTATTATCCTTGTCTTTTCCTTAATCGAATTGCCGAATTTGGGTATCAAGCAGCTTTTTTTCTTCAAGCAGCTCGTCTATTAACACCAAATTAACATCATTATGCGCGCGTTCTATTTCACGCATTTGCGCATTTATCTCCGTCAGCCTTTTTTCCAGTCTTTTTTTCCTGATTTTTTTTATTCCATCCTCCATTAACCGGCGGGCAAAATTGCCCTTATATTCACCTGATGTTCCCCTGTCTGCGACAAAGTTGCGCAAATTATCGTCCTTTATTCTTGAGAGCAATGCATCAATTCCGTTTTCATCGTGCGTAAAACACTCTTCCAGCGCAATAAAGATTTCCTTTGCGGCTCTGTCTTCTATCTCCTTAATTTCCAAAGCGCTGCGGAAATCCGTGTACAGTTCCATATTTACCGCTACAATCGTAAGCAGGCTTAACTCCGCGTTTCTGCGGATATGTATCAGCGCCTCCTGCTGTTTTTCGTCCGTTTTCCGGGAAAAACTTTTTGATTTCCAGTCTGAATAATCCTTTATTACCGCCGCTCTCTCAATTTTAAAAGAATCGGCAATACGGGTAAAACAATCCGCACGGTCTACTTCCGAAGCCAATGCCTCCAAATAGGGAAACATATACCCTGCGTTGATACCACCCCCAGCCTTTGAGCGGGAAATAAGGTACTCAAAGTCATTTATAATGAATTTTAAAATATTTTTCAATATCTCTGGGCCGAATTTTTGCAGAATTTCCGCAGGATCCTTGAAATTTTCAGTTTTTCCGGAAATTTCGTTTTTTAGCCCTTCCTGAAGATTAACCAAAAAGCAGGAAATTCCGTTTTTACGGCAGGTAATTATCGCCTTGTAAGCAGCTTTTATACCAGCCTCATCATTATCAAAAATAAGGATTGCCTTTTCTGCCCAGCGCCGCAGCCAGGTTGCCTGTTCATCCGTAAAAGCGGTTCCAAGGGGAGCTACTGCATTTGTAATTCCAGCCTGATGCAGGGCAATTACGTCAAAATAGCCTTCAGCGAGGTAGACTGTTTTACTCTGCCTCATTGCGTCCTTCGCAAGTTCTATGGCAAAGAGGGTTTGTCCTTTTTTATAAATTTCTGTTTCCGGGGAGTTTATGTATTTGGGATTTTCATCTGTAAGCGCCCTGCCTCCGAAAGCGACTATCCTTCCCTGCCTGTCCGTTATGGGAAACATTAACCTTCCGGAAAACAGGGGAAGTCTTTTATATTTACTGGAAAACAAACCTGACTTTTCCAAAAAATCATCTGAATAACCTTTTTGTTTTAAAAAACCAAATAAAAAATCACGATTGGAAGGCGCGTATCCCAATTGAAATAATTTGATCATTTCAGCTGTTATACCTCTGTCCAGGATGTATTTTAAAGCGCCTTCTCCTTCCTGTTTTTCATTTAAAAAATGTACAAAAGTGTTTGTTGTTCTTTTATACAATTCCCAAAGCTGCTCTTTGTTCGATTCATCATGTTCATTTAATCCTGATTTTTCATCGTATTGAATTTCTATACCCATCTTGCGGGCGATTGATTTAATTGCTTCAGGATAGCTAAGATTATCAATTTCCATTACAAAACTTATTACGCTTCCGCCTTTTTGACAGCCAAAGCAATGGTACATTTTTAAATCCGGATCAACTTTAAAAGACGGAGTTTTTTCCTGACCGCCGCCGTGAAAGGGACATCTTCCCCACCACCTTCCGCCTTTATTTTCCAGGCGTACATAATCTCCTACAACCGTTATTGCGTCAAGACGGCTGTTAACTTCCGCAATTGTTGCTTTTGATATTAACGCCATGCGGGTTTAACAAATAATTGTCCGGCTCTTATGTGCTCATCAAGAGTTCGTGAAAAATAATGCCTGCCGCTTGCAGGATCTGTAAGCCGGAAATAAAAATAATTGCTGCTTTGCGGATAAATTGCGGCTTTAAGAGCAACTTCTCCCGGAGCGGAAATAGGTCCCGGAGGAAGACCCGGCCGCTGATATGTGTTATAAGGTGATCTTATTTCCAAATCGCTGTTGTACAGTACAGACGGATGAGGCTTTCCCTGAATTTCCGTAATTATATATTCAACCGTAGCGCATGACTGCAGCGCCATATTAATATTTAAACGGTTATAAAAAACACCTGCCATAAGTGGCGCTTCCTGCGCTATCCTGTATTCTCTTTCAACTATGGAAGCGAGAATAACAATTCTGTTTAATTCGCCAGAACTCATATTTTTTACTGAAGGGCTTATATTTTCTATCCTGCCGAAAAAGTTATCCGCCATTGTTCTTACGGTTTTATCCGCGGGATATTCTTTTGGGAAAAAATATGTATCCGGAAAAAGATAACCTTCCATTGAGGAAGCAGGAATATTGTAATCGTTTATTATCGCTTTGTCATTTGCAGATGCAAGAAAATCATCAAAAGAACAAATACCTGCTTCATCCAGAATTCTAGCAGCCCTTTTCAGCGTTACGCCTTCCGGAATTGTTACCCTGTATAATATCTGTTTTCCTGAAACAAAAAGCTTTAAAAGCGCTATCTGGCTTAAAGGCTCTTCTATTTTGTATGTGCCTGTTTTAATATGTTCTTTTTCTAGCCTGCAAATAAGATTCCAAAAATATCTGTCTCTTATAAGCCCCGCTCTTTCCAGCCGAAGCCCTACAGATTGGGAACTTTCTCCCCTGCGGACATCAATAAAAAAAGCGCCGTTATCTGCCAAACTGATACCGTCAATTTCTGATAAATAAATCATGCTGTCTAAAAAATTAACAGGTGAGTTTAAATACATTACCAAACCCAATGAGACAACCATAACAATCATAAACAATACGATTAATACAGAGATAAACTTAAAAAAACTTTTTATGGCAGTATTTTTTTTCTTTTTATTTTCCAAGTAAAGCTTCCTATATAAAATTAAATTGAAATTTCCAAGCCCTCGTAAGCAAGGGTTAATTCTATTCCTTTTAAATTCATCCTTTCCAAATACCATCTTGCGGACTGCAATATTCCGTATAGTTTATGATCATCATAGGTAGGATCATGGTGGAACATTACCATGTGTTTTATATTCCAGTTGGCGGCAAAATCAACAGCAAGGCTGAACGCGCTGTGTCCCCAGTTATATTTTTCGATTGCCTCCCCCAATGTATACTGACAATCAATAACGATAAGGTCTGCATCTTTAAAAAAGGCGGTATTTTCATCGTTCTTTATAAAATCATTTGACGTGAGCTCCGTATCTGTAGCATAAATTATTCTTTTGCCGTTATGATTTACACAATACGCGTAAGAATCCCCGGGATGATTCATTTTCTTTGCGCTTATTGTGCAGCCGCAAATATCAATATCTTTTTCCATGTAATGAAATGTTTTCTTTGATCCCATAACATCAAGAGAAACCGGAAAATAAGGATGAATCATCTGGCCGCCGATAATTTGTTCAAGCCCTCCGACAGGCGAGTAAAAATCCATTTTATTTGCTGGGTTATAACCCGGCGAGAAAAAAGGAAGCCCCTGAATATGATCCCAATGAAAATGAGAAAGAAAAAAGTGATACTGATTTATTTTTGTTTTTTCATTTATCTGCGCCAGGCCCATTTCACGTAGTCCGCTGCCGCAGTCAAAAACAATACATTCATTAAGATTTTCAAATGTCAGGCTTACGCACGGGCTATTCCCTCCGACTGTTCCAAAAAGCCACGGCGGAAGACCAGCAAGAAATCTCTCGCGGCTTTCCTGGCTTTCGATATCATCAGGCGTAATCTGTTCCACAATCGCAGAAATTTTACTTTTAATGCGGGACGGCGATGTTGGCGTCGGAATTGACCCGCGTACTCCCCAAAAATGTATTTTCATAATTCTCCTAAGTATTTGCCTATCATATCTTTTGTATGCAGCTGCCCGTTATTGATACCGGGACAGCCTGTTGCCGCAATTTCCCAGCTTTCCTGCGACATTAGAACAGATTCCCAAAATGGAAAAGTGATACATTGCCGCGGGCGATTATCATAAACAGTGCAGCCATTGTCCCATAAAATGCAGTCTTTATTATGTTTTTCCTTTAAGGAAAGGGCTTTATCTCCCTGCCAGTCTGTTACCCAGCGGCAATACATATCAATAACGCTTTTCTTATCCATTTTTAGCGCGGATTCCAGATTTTCCATGTCTTTTTCTGAAATAAATACAAATCCCGAGTCATGACGGCAGCAGGCGGAGCAGCGTTTGCAGGAAAAGTTTAAGCCGTTTGCATAAAAGGGTGTTTTTTCCATGTAAAGTCAATTATAACACATTTTTCAGGATTTTATCAATATGTTCATGTTTATTGCTTTTTTGCCAATTGAAGGTTATGTTTTGCTTCTTCGTTGTTTGGGTTGAATCTTAGCGCTGCCTCCCAATCTTCGATAGCTTTGGCAGTATCTCCGTTTTTAATAAATGCGTTGCCCCGTATGGTAAATGCCGCCGAATTGCTTCTGTCAAGCCTTATTGCGTGGGTACAATCCGCTATCGCCTTTTCCAGGTCATTCAGTTCGTAATACGCGCGGGCTCTCAAAATGTAATTTACGGCAGATCGCGGGTCAAGCCTTATAACATGATTTATGCTGATTACGGCGTTGTTGTAATCACCGGATAATAAATATTCTATGCCGCGTTTTAAATGTTCAAGCGCTGTTTGATTATACGCCTGCTGAGCGTTTAAGTTTGAAAAGACAAATAAAATTATAAAAACAACAAATAATTTTTTCATTACAACTCCTTGAGGTACCCTTAATATCTGCCTATATCTTTACGATAATGTTTACCTTCAAAATTTATTTCCTCTGCCGCTTTGTATGCTTTTTGCAGAGCGAGTTCCAGCGTGGAAGATTTTGCGGTTATTCCAAGCACTCTGCCCCCTTTTGTAAGAAACAACTTATCATTGTCTTCGTTACTGGTTCCTGAATGATAAATTGTAACATCTTTTATGTTATCAAGTCCATTTATGGGAAAGCCCGTTTTAAAATTACCGGGGTATCCCGCGCTTGCCAGAATTACACAGACGGATTTTTCATCTGAAAAGACAATTTTCGCGCTATCCAGTGTTTCATCTGTTACGGATTCCATTATTTCCAAAAGGCTTGTCTGTAAAAGAGGGAGAACCGCCTGAGTTTCCGGATCACCAAAGCGGCAGTTATATTCGATTACCATAGGACCTTTATCTGTAAGCATAAGCCCAAAATAAAGGCAGCCCTTAAAAGGACATCCTTCCTGCTGCATAGCCCGTATTGTAGGTAAAAAGATTTTTTTTTCGCATTCCTTTGCTATTTCATCTGAGTAATGCGGATTCGGAGCAATTGCGCCCATACCTCCGGTATTGGGACCTTTATTATCGTCAAAAACCGTTTTGTGATCCATCGAAGAAACAAGCGGTACAATTGTTTTTCCGTCTGTAAACGCAAGCACTGTAACTTCAGGGCCTTTTAAATATTCTTCGATTACTATACTTGAACCGGAGTTTCCGAATCTTTTTTCCATCATTATGGAAAATACAGCGTCAATTGCCTGTGTCTGATTATCCGCAATGATAACGCCTTTTCCCAACGCAAGCCCGTCTGCTTTAATTACAATCGGAAAAACAACAGAATCTGATTTTATATAATTGCATGCATCATCTGAATTTGTAAATATTTCATATTTGGCAGTTGGAATATTATATTTTTTCATCAGGTTTTTGGAAAAAACTTTGCTGCTCTCCAAACGCGCCGCTTTTTTATCCGGTCCAAAACAACGCACTCCCTTTTCCTTAAGCGCGTCAACCATTCCAAGCGCAAGAGGGTCATCAGGAGCAACAACAACATAATCAATTGAATTATTTTCTGCAAAGCCTGTCATTCCCGCAATATCAGTCGCTTTTACAGGCACACATTCAGCGTCAATTTTTATTCCGCCGTTGCCGGGCGCTGCGTATATTTTACTTACCCTGCCGTCTTTTTTAAGCGCCTTAATAATCGCGTGCTCCCTGCCGCCGCCGCCAATTACCAATACCTTCATTTTTTACCCCCCGTCATTTCCCGCTCACAAAAAAGCTCGACTGCTTTTGGAAGAATTACCCATTCCGCTTCCTGCATGACACGTTTTTGCAAAGACTGCGGCGTATCATCCGGCATAACATCCACTGCTTTTTGTAAAATTATTTTACCGCCGTCTATAATATCATTTACCAAATGTACTGTAGCGCCTGTAATTTTTACTCCGGCTTTTAAAGCTGCCTCGTGAACACGAAGGCCGTAAAATCCTTTACCGCAAAAAGAAGGTATTAAAGACGGATGAACATTTATTATTCTATCCTTAAAAGCCTCCAATACTTTTGCGCCTAAAACAGATAAAAAACCGGCAAGGACCACAAGATCTATTTTTTCTTCTGTGAGGGCTGCTGCAAGAGCTTCATCAAATTCAGATATTTCCCTGTATTTTTTTCTTTCTATCGTTATTGTTTTAATTTCTTCTTTTTTAGCGCGCTGTAAAGCAAAGGCATCCGCAACGGAGGATATAACCAAAGACAATACTCCTCCCCCCAAAGCGCCCTCTTTCCGGGCATCAAGCAGAGCCTGAAGATTTGTCCCGCCTCCGCTGACAAGTACCGCGATTCTAATCAATTTGAACTCCAGTAATGCCTTCTTTGATTTCGCCTATTATATTTGCTTTTTCTGCGCATTCACGAAGCAGCCGCACAGCCTCATCGGCATATTCCGGCGCTATAATTACACACATTCCAATTCCCATATTGTAAGTATTATACATATCACGCTCTGGAATATTTCCTGTTTCCGCTATAATTTTAAATATCGAAGGTGTTTCAAATTCGCTTCTTTTAATTACAGCGCCAAGATTTTCTCCAAAAGCGCGGGGAATATTTTCATAAAATCCTCCGCCTGTTATGTGACATACAGATTTTACGGGAGTTTTTTTTAAAACTTCCAGAATTGGATTTACATAGATTCTTGTAGGTATTAAAAGCTCTTCTCCCAATGTTTTTCCAAGTTCATCATATTTTTTTTCCAGTATCTTGCTGTTTTTATCTATACCAAAAACCTTACGCGTCAGGGAAAATCCGTTTGAATGTACGCCGGAAGAAGCCAAAGCGATAATTACATCGCCTTTTTTTACATTGTTTTTATCAGGTATTTTTGATTTTTCTGCAATACCTACAGAAAAACCTGCAATATCATAATCATCTTCTGCCATCATCCCTGGATGCTCTGCTGTCTCTCCGCCGATAAGCGCGCATCCTGACTGAACGCATCCTTGCGCTACACCGCTTACAATCTGCTCAACCTTTTGCGGTTTGTTTTTGCCCATTGCAATATAATCCAAAAAAAACAAAGGTTTTGCAGACGCGCAGATAATGTCATTTACGCACATTGCGACACAGTCTATTCCGATAGTGTCATGTTTATCCATAAGCATTGCTATTTTTAATTTTGTGCCAACACCGTCTGTTCCGGATACCAGAACAGGCTCATTTATTTGCGGAATAGAAAACAAGCCGCCAAAACCGCCGATATTTTCAAGTACGCCGGGTATCCTTGTGCGTTCAACATGTTTTTTAATAAGTTCTATTGATTCGTAGCCGGCTGTAACATCAACGCCTGCTTCTTTATAACTTTCGCTGTAACTGTTTTTCATTAAAACGACTCTCCAATTTTAAGATCGTATTTGTTCTTTGTGCGTGCTTCCGGCTCCGGGATCGGATAATTGCCGGAAAAACATCCGTTACAGAATCCGCATTTCGCGTTTTTTGCTATTTTTGAAACATTTTCTATGGATAAAAAACCAAGGCTGTCTGCTTCCAGATAATTGCAAATTTCCTGTATGTTCATTTTACAGGCAATTAAATTATCGCGGCTGCTGATATCTGTTCCGAAATAACACGGGTTTTTAAAAGGAGGAGATGATATTCTAAGATGAACTTCTTTTGCTCCTGTTTCACGCAAAAGATGTACGATTCTTTTCATTGTAGTTCCGCGGACAATTGAATCATCTATTAAAACTACAGTTTTATTGCTGATTGCGGCTTTTATTGTATTCAGTTTTATACGGACTGCCTTGTCGCGTTCTTCCTGAGTCGGCTGAATAAATGTGCGTCCAATATAACGGTTTTTTATAAAACCAACTTCGTATGGGATACCCGATTGCCGTGAAAAACCAAGCGCGGCATCAAGACCTGAATCCGGCACTCCTATAACAATATCTGCCTTAACAGGATGTTCTATCGCAAGAAAAGCGCCTGCATTAAGACGCGCTTCGTGTACGCTCATATTTTCTATGACAGAATCGGGGCGCGCGAAATAAATATATTCAAAAACGCATAAACTGCTTTTTTTTCCGCAATGAGTTTTAATGCTGCGTGTTCCGTTTTTATCAACAACAACAATTTCTCCGGGTTCTACATCACGGACAAAATCCGCCCCGATGCTGTCAAGAGCGCAGCTTTCCGATGCAAAAATAATATCGCCGTTTAGTTTTCCCATACAAAGCGGTCTGAAACCGCACGAATCGCGAACAGCAATGAGCTTACTGGGAGACATAATAACAAGCGAAAAAGCGCCCTCTATCTCTTTCATTGCCTCATCAATTGCGTCTTCTATCGTTTCTGTCTTGATTCTTTTTTTTGTAATTATATTTATTATTATTTCCGTATCATTTGTAGTATGAAAAACGGTGCCTTCTTTTTGCAGTTTTTCACATAAAAAATCCGCATTTGTAAGGCTTCCATTATGGGCAATTGCCATAGATCCCTTGATATGCCTTACAACAAGAGGCTGCGCATTGGCTCTGTTTTTCTGATCCATCGGAGAATAGCGGACATGACCTACCGCCATGTTACCCTTTCCCAGCCTTTCCAGTGTCTCTTTGGAAAAGACATCCGGAACAAGCCCAATATCATTATGATACTGCATAACCCCGTCACTGCAAACAGCAATGCCGCAGCTCTCCTGTCCTCTGTGCTGCAATGCGTAAAGCGCGAGATAACTTTGAGACGCTACATCAGATGCAGAATCTTTTGAATATATTCCAAATACCCCGCACTTTTCCTGCATTTTATTTAAGCTTCTCCTGTAACAGATTGTCTTTTTCTATAACTTTCTTTGCCATATCGGCTTTCATAGCAAGAAGTTTTTCAGACATAGAATCGTCCGCTACCCCCAGAATCTGCGCCGCAAGAATTGCCGCATTGTCGGCTCCGTCGATAGCCACTGTTGCCACAGGTATCCCCGGAGGCATCTGTACCATGGCAAGAAGCGCGTCAAGGCCGTCCAGAGAGGATTTTATCGGAATAGCGATAACAGGCAGAGTTGTACAAGCCGCAAGAACCCCTGCCAGATGGGCAGCCATACCGGCAGCAGCAATAATCACCCCAAAACCGTTATTTCTTGCATTTTTAGCGAAATCAACCGCCCTGTCAGGCGTCCTGTGAGCGCTCATTACATGAGCTTCAAACGGAATACCGAAATCCTTCAATCTTTTGAATGCTTTTTCCACAATAGGCAGATCGCTATCGCTTCCCATAATTACCGCTGCTTTTTTCATAACCCCATCCTTAATATTTTGTTACCTGGACTATATCATTTTTATTTGTTTTTGAATACTATTAAAAAGAGGAGATTTTTATGTCAACAAAAAAATATCGTTTTGAAACAATTCAGGTCCATGCGGGACAGGAAAAACCGGACCCCGCAACAGATTCAAGAGCGGTGCCGATTTATCAGACTACATCTTATGTTTTTCCAAATTCCAAATCAGCCGCCGACCGCTTTGCCTTAACCGAGGCAGGTAATATTTATACAAGGATAATGAATCCTACCTGGGATATTTTTGAACAGCGCATGGCGGCTCTTGAAAACGGCGCCGCAGCCCTTGCGCTTGCGTCAGGGCAGGCTGCGTCAACTTTGGCGATTCAAAATATCACAAGGTCTGGCGATCATATCATCGCGGATACACAGGTTTACGGAGGCACTTATAATTTATTTGCCCACACTTTCGAAGACATGGGCGTAGAAACAACATTTGTAGACGGCAATGACCCGGCAAACTTTGAAAAGGCGATAAAACCCAACACAAAAGCCATCTTTTTTGAGACTTTGGGTAACCCTAACTCCAGTATTGTAGATATCGAAGCCGTCAGCGCCATTGCCCATAAACACGGTATCCCCGTAATCGCGGACAACACTTTCGCCACCCCCTATCTTTTAAGACCTCTTGAACTGGGAGCCGACATTGTCGTTCATTCCGCAACCAAATTCATAGGCGGGCACGGCACATCGATAGGCGGCATTATAATAGACGGCGGAAAATTCGACTGGGCAAAAAGCGGCAAATTCCCCGGGTTATCAAAACCGAACCCAAGTTATCACGGTGTGGTATTTACGGAAGCGGCAAAAAATCTTGCGTATATTATAAAAGCGCGCACTACATTGTTACGTGACACAGGAGCATGCCTTTCGCCCTTTAACGCCTTTTTATTTTTACAGGGGCTTGAAACGCTTTCCCTTCGCGTTGAACGCCATGTAGAAAACGCTCTTAAAGTCGTAGATTTTTTAAAGAGCCATCCGCAGATAGAAAGGGTAAATCATCCCGTGCTTTCCAGCCACAGGGATCACAAGCTTTATAACCGTTATTTCCCAAAAGGAGCAGGTTCAATTTTTACGATAGAACTCAAGGGAGACGCGCAGAAAGCCAAAGTCTTTACAGAAAAACTTAAATTATTCTCGCTTCTCGCGAATGTAGCGGACGTTAAATCTCTTGTTATACACCCTGCTTCCACGACACATTCACAAATGACAGAAAAGGAACTTTTGGAAAGCGGAATTAAACCTAACACAATAAGGCTTTCGATCGGCACAGAACACATTGATGATATTATCGAAGACCTTAAACAGGGGCTAGAGGGATAGGATTTTTTTACCACGAACCGCACGAACACACACGAACAGAAGAATTAAGTGTTTATGTTTGCACTTTATTAAACCTGTTCGTGTTTTGCCAACGAAGTTTCTAGGCGGTTCGTGGTAAATTTCTTTGAATTAAATTTTAGGAAAACAATGTTAGCGGAAAAAATTACGGATTTAATAGGCAACACTCCTCTTGTAAAGATTAACAGGCTAAACAAAAGTAAAGCTCTTATTTATGTTAAGCTTGAAAGCTTTAATCCGCATCACAGTATTAAAGATCGTATAGCACTTTCCATGATTGAAGCTGCCGAAAAAGAAGGAAAATTAAAAAAGGATTCCGTAATTATAGAACCGACAAGCGGCAACACAGGAATTGGTCTTGCGTATATTTCCGCCGTTAAGGGCTACAAAATAATTCTTACTATGCCTTCTTCCATGAGTATCGAACGGCAAAAACTTTTAAAAGCCCTTGGAGCGCAAATTGTTCTTACCGAAGGAAATATGCAATCTGCGATAGACAAAGCGCATGAATTGGCTGCTACCATATCCAACTCATTAATTTTACAGCAATTCAGTAATCCCGCAAATCCGGATATTCATGAAAAAACCACAGGTCCAGAAATATGGAACGACTTAAACGGCAAAATTGATATTCTGGTAAGCGGTGTTGGAACCGGAGGCACATTGACAGGCACCGGGCGTTATCTTAAATCAAAAAATCCCGCAATAAAAATAATCGCCGTTGAGCCGACTTCTTCGCCTGTGTTATCCGGCGGGAAAGCCGGCTCTCACAAAATTCAGGGGATAGGCGCAGGTTTTATTCCCGCTAATACCGACATGTCCGTAATAGACGAAGTAATTCAGATAAACGATGATGCTGCTATAAACACAACACGTCTTTTGGCAAAAGAGGAAGGTATATTGGCAGGTATCTCATCCGGCGCCGCGCTGGAAGCAGCGTTAGCCGTTGCCAGCCGCCCGCAGAACGCGGGTAAAATAATTGTTGTTATACTTGCGGATACGGGGGAGAGGTATCTTTCTACTGATCTTTGGGATTAGTAATTTATATTGTTTTTCTTGCTATTGACCAGTAGGCCAGGGAGAGGGCTATTCCTCCTAAAATGTTTCCTGTTGTTGTTGCCGCCAGGTTTACAATCATCCGGGTGAAGATTGTAATATTTACTCCTGCCATTGTTTCCATGCTGAAAAGGGTCATGTTGGCTATTGAGTGTTCAAAACCGCAGACTACAAATACATAGATGCACCAAAAAATCATGATAAGTTTGCTGCTTTCTGCCTGTAATCTGTACATACACCACACTGCCGCGCAAACCAGTATATTACAGAGAATACCGCGGACAAAAAGTTCAAAAAACAACGGTTCTGTTTTACTGTACATCGCTGTATGAGCCGCTTCCAGTACGGGTCCCTGCAGATAACCTGTTCCCAAAAAAAGCGCCGCAATTAATATTGATCCCGCAAGGTTTCCCAGATAACAGTAAGCGCAAAGAGCTATCGCATCCAGAGGTTTAACTGTTTTATGCATAATGCCGGCTGTCATTACAAAAACATTGCCTGTAAAAAGCTCTGCTCCCGCGAAAACCACAAGGCTTAGAGCTGCCGCAAAACTGACACCCTGCAAGATTTTAATACCGGCAAAATTATCCATTGCCCCTGCCATAACTAGAATTGTAATCATGCACAGCCCGACGTAAATTCCAGCCATAAGGGAGGAAATAAAATAGGCGCCTTTTTCTCTTTTAAAAAAGTTTACTTTTTTCGCGGCAGCGGATTCTACCAGTTTGTAATCTATGTTTATCATTTGTTAATTGTAATCATACTAATGGGGGATGGTCAATGATGCCTAAGGGAATGATGGCGCGCTTTCACATTTTTTACGTTTTCGCATTTTCTTACAATTACAAGAAATCGGGAAGGCGGGGCAGCCTGCGTGCGCAGAAAAACTCCTCAGGAGCCCGGCTATAAGCCCTGACCACTAAAATTTAAAAGATAGAAAACAATTATTTTAAAATTCTGTAATTTTAGTGGTCAGGTCTCTCCGCCGGAGAATTTCGGAAGATTTTTTTCTGCGCCCGCAGGCTGCCCCGCCTTCCCGTTGCTTGGTATTGTTGAAACATGGTAGCAAGTACCAATTTTAATAAAATTGAAAATCAAGTTAGCCGCTACAAGTCCTAAGCCGTTTGTAATGTTTTTTGTCACACTTGGAAACATGGTATCAGATACCAATTTTATTTATTTCAATTTCCAGTTTTTGTAAATTTGATAATATCGTATCCCATTGCGGTATCTCACCAAAAAGCATTTTTTGCATTTTTATATAGTCTTCTGCCAGAGATTGAATGTTATATTTTGCAGGAAGTATGCAGATAGTTCCGGGAAGTGCCGCATCATAATTTGCCCAGCCTCTTGGATAAAACCTCTTTTTAAAGTTTACTACTTCAATAAGTAATTCTGTATTAGCTAATGCAATATTTTTTACTTCATTGTTTCCCATCTTGTATACATCGTAATAATGCCGTGAATATCTTGGTTGTAACGGGCTTGTAACAGGCCGATGATGTTCATGATGTAAAATTGTTATCTTTTCCCAAAAGGTTCTTTCAGGTTTAATTATTGGAACAACAGGTTCAATTAATTTTAATTCCGGTAATGCCTTTGTTAGAAACGAAGAAATAGAATAACGGTTATTTGGATTCCATAATGCCAATGGACCAATTTCAAGTTTTATCTCTTGTTGAATATATGAATAATTAAAGACATGAGGAAATTTTATATATAAAGAATGTCCGTCTTCGTTATCGGGATAAACAAAGCAAGTACTTCCAAGAACGCCGGTAATCTTTTTAAATAGATTCGTCCTAATATATTCTAAAGCACGTTCTTCAATTATTTTTATGAATTCTACCTGTTTTGTTTTGGAAGATTGTATTAATGTTTCATTTTTATTTAGTACAATAGATTCTGATAAAATTAAATCTATATCTTCAGAGAATCTGTCAATTAAATTAAACGCTTTTGACAGAGATGTACCGCCTTTAAAGCATAGAATTTGCGAAAGTTCATTATTTTCAAAGATTTTTTCTAACACCCATGATACCCAAAAATCCTTTTCTACGATACTTTCACTAATATTTAGTTTATCTGCGGCTTCAATAAATATACTTTTTCTTTCGATATCAGATGCAAAAGCAATCTTATCCATAATTTATATCCTTTATTATTTGATAAACCCAGCCTGTCGCTTTTGAGGCATCTAATTTAATTTTATCCCATTCATCAGATGAGAATTTCCCGGATAATTTATTCAGGAATTCTGTTGATACATGTTGTTCTCCAATGGCTTTTATCGACTGAATAACCAATGCCGTATTTAAATATTCCAGCGCAGACTCTCTTTGCGTTGTATGTTTAAAAATTATATCACGATTACCAATGTTAATTTTTTTACTTGGTCCATCGGACAAATAAATATTTTTCGCTACTACTTGAGTAGATAATCCAAGATAATTTAAGGCAGTATCACTGTCAGGATAGATTTTCCAGTTAAATTTTCTTGCTATTGCGTAAGCAACCTGATTTATATCTGCTGCTACAGTTTTTCTTAAGAAATCGCTGTACATTGGGTAGTCATAAATACCCCGAATAACCCGGCGGATTTCTCCGTCTTCAGCTAAATATGACAAAGATTCGTCTATCTCTCTTCGTTTAAAATCATGGATAAAATCATAAGCGGAAA
>WQWU01000004.1 GCA_009785215.1 Treponema sp.
ATGACGAAGACATAGAGGGGAATATTGAATTATATGATAAAATTACCGCTTACCTAAATCCAGAATACATGATGTCTATTTGTTTTAATTATGAACCGCCGGCAGAAATTGATATCAGAGAACGTGAATTAATCAATATAAAAAAAGATTTAAGCTGGAATATCGAAGGTTTTGGTATTATTGAACTAGAAAATGAATATCTTTGTTATGCAATGCATGAATTGAGCTCTCATAATCACTGGGCGTATCAGGATATTCTAAATATCAAAAAAATCCTGACAGAAATAAGGATAACAAGTTATGGCGATGAGTTTTGATGATTATTTTTACTCCATCTCTTCGCAGAACAATGAAAAAACATAGTTTGCACTTTGTCCGTAAAGACCTGTATTGTCATCGGAGTAGCATTCCCCGATATGCGATTCATAAAACATTTTTAGAGCTTCGTTTTCTGAGCAGTTAAAATTTTCCATAATAAGCGGAATTATTGTTTTTAATGTTGCTGCTCTTATTGTTCCATGCCCCATAATTATTCCAAATTGACAGATTCTTTAAAAGTTAAAAATTCCAAAGATTTACCGCTGCAAAAACAATATTGATTATTGGCGGGCATGAAAGCTAATTTTTGCAAGGCAAAATCATGAGGCATAAGACCATTTACCACAGCCTGTACAGTTTCGCCGACATCGTCGTTTGCTATTTTTCCGTATACAATATCAAAGCCGTGTTTAAACTGCATATCTTTTCTGCAGTTTATTATTAATTCTAACCATTCAATTCCATAATCATTAAACATTTTAAACTTTAAAGTTTGCAGCGCTTTTTCTGAATCAAATTCATACTTATTCAAAACGGCTGTTTTCTTTCTTATCCGGCTTTGTCTAATTGCCCATTTTTCTGCCTGCTCCTGAATATCTGTGCAATAAAAACCTGTTCCAAAATCACGGCTTGATAATGTTGGGCGTATATCGGGTTTTTCTATAATATCTGTGCCGCCATGAAACACTATCATTATTTATTATTCTCCATTATTTGTTCTATATCATGCAGAACATAATCAAAACCGTGTCCGTGCAGGATATCGTAGTCTTCGTCAAGCATTTTTAGAATGCCGTTTTTTTCGAATAGTGCGTATGCTTCACTGCTAAAAATGGATTTTCGTTCGGCATATAGTTCTATGCAAAATGTTTTAAAAGAAAGACGGCTCATTATTACAGTATATATCCGTCGATTTATTAGTCAAGTAAAATTTATCTGTATTCCCCATGCGTGAAACTCTTCTATAAAAACTAAGCACGTGAGACATCACGTACGTGATATCTCACGTATTGACCGCATGATAGTTCGCTCTTATAATACTCTAATTACTTATCAGGAGCGAACCATGAACCGTGAATCAAAAATAAAAGAAATGATTTCTAAAATGACGCTGGAAGAAAAAGTTTCCCAGCTGCTTTACAAAAGCCCGGCGATAGAACGCCTTGGCATTCCTGCATATAACTGGTGGAACGAATGTCTGCATGGCGTTGCAAGAGCCGGTGTTGCGACTGTTTTTCCGCAGGCGATTGCGATGGCAGCTACTTTTGACGAAAACCTTGTTAAAGAAATCGCTGTTGCTATATCAGACGAAGCGCGAGCCAAACACAACGAAGCTGTAAAACAGGGAAACCGCGGCCAATACTGGGGGCTTACTTTCTGGACACCAAACATCAATATATTCCGTGATCCAAGGTGGGGGCGCGGACAGGAAACCTACGGCGAAGACCCGTATTTAACAAGCCGTATCGGGCTTGCGCTGGTTAACGGCTTACAGGGCGATGATCCTGAAAACTTAAAAACAGCCGCTTGCGCCAAGCACTATGCCGTACATTCAGGCCCGGAAAAAGACCGCCATACTTTTAACGCGATTGTTACAAAAAAAGATCTGTGGGAAACATATCTTCCTGCTTTTAAGGCGCTGGTAGAAGGCGGAGTAGAATCCGTAATGGGCGCTTATAACCGCACTTTAGACGAACCCTGCTGTGCAAGTAATCTTCTTATAAAAGAAATCCTTCGCGGCAAATGGAATTTTAAGGGACACTTTGTTTCCGACTGCTGGGCAATCCGCGATTTTCATGAGTACCATAAAGTAACCAAAGCGCCGGAAGAGTCCGCCGCAATGGCTTTAAACGCAGGCTGTGATTTAAACTGCGGCTGTACTTATCCGTTTTTGACAGTAGCGCACAAACAGGGTCTTGTTTCAGAAGAAACAATTAATACATCGCTTGAACGTCTGCTTCGCACACGTTTTAGACTTGGAATGTTCGATAAACCCGGCTCCGGAAAATACGGTAAACTAGATCGAAAAATAATTAACTGCGAAAAACACAAAAAACTCGCTCTTAAAGCGGCGCACAAATCCATCGTTCTTCTTAAAAACGACAACAACCTTTTACCGCTGGATTCCAGCCCCAAAAATATGGTTGTTGTAGGGCCAGCCGCCGCCAATACTCATGCGCTCCTTGGCAATTATTACGGCATAAGCTCGCATTTTACTACTATAATAGAAGGACTTGCCGAAAAAGTGAGCGGAATGTTCGGTATTAATCTGGATTACCGCCAGGGCTGTTTGATGTACAGCGAAAACAGCAAATCGCTGGTTCATTACGGCGAGGCAAATGTAACAGATGTTGTCATTGCTGTTATGGGATTGGACGGCGCAATGGAAGGCGAAGAAGGCGATGCGATTGCTTCGGATTCAAACGGCGATCGTAATACGATAGAGATTCCGGCATGGCAGTTAAAGTATCTGCAGGCAGTAAAAAATGCCGGCAAAAAAATCATTCTGGTGCTTACAGGCGGCAGTGCAATTGCCTATCCCGAAGAACTTGTTGACGCTGTCATTTTTGCCTGGTATCCGGGTGAATCGGGCGGCAAAGCTGTTGCGGACATTATCTTCGGCGATGTAGTTCCTTCAGGAAAATTGCCTGTTACTTTCTATGCTTCAACATCCCAGCTTCCTGCATACGAAGATTATTCCATGAAAGGGCGCACCTATCGCTACATGACAGAAAAACCTCTGTACCCCTTTGGTTTTGGGCTTTCATATACAAGTTTCCGGTTCGATTCCATCAGTCTTTCAGCCTCTGAAATATCCGCTGGGAGCGAATTAAAAGCCGCTGTGAGTGTGACTAATACCGGAAAAAGAGACGCCGATGAAGTTGTACAGCTTTATATAACAAAGGACGGCCGCTCCGATAATGAACCGCTTTCTTCATTAAGGGGTTTCCAGCGGGTAACAATCAAGGCTGGAAAGAGTATAAAGGTTGATTTTACGCTTCCGGCATCGGCATTTGAAACCGTTGATGCAGACGGCAATTCCAGGCTGGTTCCCGGAACTTACACCGTAATTGCCGCGGATGCCGCTCCTGTGCCATCGATATCCAGGTCTGCAGCGGCAGAAAAAGGCGCTCCAGAACCGGTTTCGGCCAAAATTGACATAAAATAAGATTTTTTTAAATATGTATTGATCATTTATTAATAATGTGTTAGCATAATCTTAATAAACTAAGACCCTTAAATGGCAGGGGAATTATTTTTTTGGAGGAAAAAAATGAGAAAATCACTTTTGCTATTATTAGCACTAGTAATCGTAGGTGGAGTATTATTTACTGGTTGTCCTGGCAGCGGCGGTGGTAATACTATCAATGTATGGAGCTTTACAGACGAAGTACCGAATGCATTACTTAGATTTAAAGAAATGAATCCGGAATTCCCGTATGACTTCAACGTCACAATTATTGCAACTACAGAAGGCGCATATCAGCCTGCTCTTGACCAAGCCCTTGCTGGCGGAAGAAGAAGAGCTCCTGACATCTTCACAGCTGAAGCAGCTTTCGTGTTGAAATATACACAGGGTGAATTTGCAAACTTTGCATTACCTTACAGTGAACTTGGCATTGATATTGATAATCAATTAAGAGCAGCTCAGATTGCTACTTATATCCATGAACTTGGCACAAGACCTACAGATAATCAGGTAGTTGGTCTTGCATTCCAGAACACAGGCAGCGGCTTTATCTATCGCCGTTCAATCGCCAGAGACGTTTTTGGAACAGATGATCCTAACAGAATTGCAAATATTATCGGCCCAGGCTGGGATAAATATCTTGAAGCAGCCGCTGCTCTTAGAGCAAGAGGTTATTCAATTGCAGCCGGCGAAGGCGACATTTGGCAGGTTATGAGAAACACAGCTACACGTCCTTATGTTGTAGACGGCAGATTATACCTTGATCCAGCTCGCGAACAGTTCCTTGATGTTGCAAAATCATTATATGATAATGACTTTACAAACAGAGTTGGCGCATGGTCAGATGGCTGGTTTGCAGGCATGAGAGGCGCTGGCGACAGACAAGTATTCGGCTACCTTGGCCCAGCATGGCTCATTAACTATGTTATGGCTGGTAACTCAGGCGAAACATTCGGCGATTGGGCAGTTGCAGTACCTCCTGTAGCATTTTCATGGGGCGGAACATGGGTTCTTGCTAACAACAGAGGAAATGCTGCTGTTAGAGACGGCGTAAGACAGGCTATTGAATGGCTTACACTTGATACATCTGACACAGGCTTCCAGTACTTATTTGCTAACGGCTTATTAGCTGAAGGCGCAGCAAAAGACGCAGTTGCTTCAGGTGCTGTTATGGCTAGATCAAACGGAACACTTGACTTCCTCGGCGGACAGGATATGTTTGACGTATTCATTCCTGCAGGCGCAAATGCAAGAGGCGATTTCTTCTCAGCTTATGATGAAACAATCAGCCAACTCTTTAACGACCAGGTTCAGTTATACTTAATTGGCGACAAAACCCGCGCACAGGCTATTGCTGACTGGAGACAGAACGTAGCAGATATTTTGGACATTTTACCACAATAATCTAAAACGACGATTAGGGGGCGGTTTTAAAACCTCCCCCTAATTTTTTTTAAGAGGGCGGATTATGAAACAAACTCATGTTAGTTATGCGAAATATGGTTATATTTTTTCTTTGCCATTTGTAATTACATTTCTTTTTTTTATGCTTTATCCGCTTATCTATACTATCGTTATTGGCTTTACCGATTTACGCGGAATCGGCAGAACCGACTGGAATTTTTTAGAAAAACCATTTGATAATTTCGTTTCTGTATTAAATAACAATACATTTAGAGTTTCTACAATAAATACTTTTAAGATATGGTTTATAAATTTTATCCCGCAGTTGTTTCTTGCTTTGCTGCTTGCTGAATGGTTTACAAATCAAAGACATAGAATTAATGCGCAGGGTATTTTTAAAGTACTTTTCTTTATGCCTAATATTATTACTGCTGCTTCCATAGCGGTTTTATTTAATGTTTTATTTATGTTCCCCGAAGGCCCTATTCAGGATTTCCTGGTTATGCTGGGAAACCGCGGAGTAATTGATTTTCAAAAGGGTGAGTTTAACTTTTTAACTAACAGGACTGCGTCTCAGTTTATTGTTGCGTTTATCCAATTCTGGATGTGGTATGGCTATACCATGTTAATTTTAATATCAGGTATTTTGGGTTTAAATCCTTCTATGTATGAAGCAGCAGAAATTGACGGAGCAACAAGCGTACAGCAGTTCTTTTTTATTACACTGCCGAACCTGCGCACAATTATGATTTTCGTTCTTGTTACAAGTATGGTTGGCGGTCTTAACATGTTTGACATTCCAAGGCTTTTTAATAACGGTATGCCCGACAATGCCACAAGTACATTAAGCCTTTTTATATTTAATCAGGCCTATGCAGGCAGTTATTTGTTTAACCGCGCTGCAGCGGCAAGTATGATTGTTTTTATAATTATTGCAGTATTGTCTTCTGCTGTTTTCTTCCTCATGCGCGATAAAGATGCAATAAAGAGTAAAAAATATTTAAAGCAGGCTCAAAAGGAACTTAAACTTAAAAAAGCAGGAGGAACCCTATAATGTCAAATCAATATGGTAAATGGGGCGTTTTTAAGTTTATCGTTTATGCTTCGTGTATTTTTCTTGGTTTTTTAAGTGTATTTCCGTTTGTTGTAATGTTTATTAATGCTACCCGCAGTACCGATGAAATATGGCGGGAAAGTATATCGTTAATTCCTTCTACTCATTTATTAAGCAATTTTGGAGTATTTGCCGGAAAATCATATAATCCGTTAGTTGGTTTAATGAATTCCATGATTATATCTGTTTCTACAACAATATGCGCTGTATACTTTTCTTCTCTTACTGCTTATGGATTGGTTGCATATAGCTGGAAACTGCGTCAGGCATTTTTTACATTTATACTTGTAATAATAATGATTCCGGCACAGGTAGTAAATATTGGTTTTTATCAGTTCATGCTTCAAATAGGTTTAACGAACAATTTCTTGCCTTTGATATTGCCTGCAATTGCGTCTCCTGCAATGGTATTCTTTATGCGTCAGTATTTAATGGCAACTTTATCGCTTGATATAGTTGATTCTGCGCGTATTGACGGTGCAAAAGAATTCTTTACATTTAACAGGATTATCCTGCCAATGATGAAGCCGGCTATTGCGACACAGGCTATTTTCGTATTTGTCGGAAGCTGGAATAACTTCTTCCTTCCTTTAATCTTTTTAACAGACAGCAGTTTATATACTATGCCGATTATGGTAAGTCTCCTTAGAGGTGATATTTACAGAGTTCAGCTTGGCGCAATTTATTTAGGATTATCGCTTTCTGTATTACCGTTGTTTGTAATTTTCTTCTCATTGTCTAAATACATCATTGCAGGCGTTCAGCTTGGCGGTGTTAAAGAGTAAGTTTATTCTTCCACGGAAAAAGAAGCCTCCTAAGCTTTTTGGTTTTTAACAAATAACCAATTACGCGGGAGGCTTCTTCTTCTGACCATCTTACAGTTTCGTTTTTTGCCAGAACAGAAGCAGCTTCTTCTCTTGTAAAACGTCTTTTATTTTTCCGGAAAAAATTTAATACTGTTAATTCCTCCCGCAGAGTAGTGCAATCTGTTCGATTGCCGTATTCCGAAGGATTACAAACATCACAGCAAATATCTTCTGGTACTTCGCCGCCGCTGTCGTAGTTTAACAGAGTAAGAAGCGAATGTCTGCGGCAGCTTTTGTTATCCCTTGCATATTTTAAAAGTACATTTAATCTTTCGCGATCAATATCTGTTTTGCATCTTTTTATTGCTGTTTCATCATCCGGCCCCCATAATAAAACAGCATTCGATTGTTTTCCATCGCGCCCGGCTCTGCCGGATTCCTGCAGGTATGCTTCTACAGACGGCGCAGAATCGCGGTGTATAACTGTCCGTATATCTGCTTTATCAATACCCATTCCAAGCGCACAAGTTGCACATAACACAGCGTTTTTATTATTTAGAAACCACTTCTCTGTTTCGGCGCGTTCCTGTTTATTTAACCCTGCATGATAAAAGCGGATTTCATTAAACCAGTCATATTTCATTTCTTTTAATTCATAATGCAGATAATGAGTTAATTTTTCTGTTCCCGGGCGCGATGAACAGAATACTATTGCAGGGCGGCTGTTTGTTAATAATAAATCACGAACTGCCAGATCGCGGTTAATGCATCCTTTTGCAGAATAAGAAATGTTAGGTCTATCGGGGTTTCCGATTATCTGGTTTACTTCGGTTTCTGCAAATATATATTTTTTTATTTTTTCCAGGACAGGAGCGCTTGCTGTTGCAGTAAATGCTGTAACAAGAGGCGGGTTTATTTCGTTTATAATATTTCCGATTTCCAGATAAGCCGGCCGGAAACTTTCGCCCCATTCGCTGACACTATGCGCTTCATCAATTACTATATGTATAATTTTTAAGTTTTTTAATTTTTCTTTTACATTCCGGGTTAACAAGACTTCAGGATTTGCAATTATAAATTTAGCTTCTCTATTTTCCAGTTTTTGCCAGATTTCTCCGCGTTCTTCGGCATTTTGTTCTCCTCTTAAAAGAACAGGAGAAAAACCGCGTTCCTGTAAACGCCTTTGCTGATCTGCCATAAGCGAAAGAATCGGGTAGATAACAAGAGTTATACCGTTTATCATCATAGCAGGAAGCTGAAAACATAGAGATTTCCCTGCGCCTGTCGGAAGAATAACAATTTGTCTGCCTAATGTTTCTCTGTCGGAATGGTAATCATTCGCAGAATGATACGTTTCTTTTTCTGAAGAATCTGCCGCAGAGGCAGCTTCTAAAATATTTGTTATTACAAGTCTTTGATAAGGGAACAGATAAGAAACCCCAAAAAGGTTTTTTGCTGTTTCGTCCAGGAAATCCATTAAACTTCTTCTAAACCAAGTTCATCATTGGAGTTAGATGAGGGAAGTTCTTCAAGGTTTTCCTGTGCTGTAACTGGTTCAGGCGCCTTTTTATTCATAAAGCTCATTTTTTTTATTTTTATGGAACGGGGTCTATGATACCTTTTTGCAACATATGTGACAATTTTTACATAAAGCAATATTGCTAATGTAACGGCAATTACCTGCCAGGAAGTGAGAACCTGCTTTAATAAATCAAACATGCCAATTGGGTGCATTTATTTAATTATCGGATATTTTTCTTTTTATGTATATAAAAAATCAGATTTTTGAAAAAACTAAAGTTTTTAAAAACTTAGATGACAATTATAAACAAAATCTGTAGAATACTGATATGAACTCAGCATTAGAAATATTAAAAACCAGAGGCTTTTTTCAGCAATGTACCGATGCCGATGGCTTATCAAAATTGATGGACGAAGGTCCTATCGCTTTTTATGAAGGTACTGATCCTACCGGGGGAAGTCTGCATATTGGGCACATGGTTCCTTATTTTGCCTTTAGACATCTTCGCGATGCAGGTCATACAGGTATTGCGCTTCTTGGCGGCGGTACTGCCCGTATAGGCGATCCTTCGGGCAGAGATGAAACGCGTAAAATGATAGACTATGAAACCATCAATAAAAACGTAGAATCCATTACAGCCCAATTGGACAATTTTGTCGGCTTTGATGGAAAGACAGCTTTTACAGTAAATAATAAAGATTGGCTTGCAGATTTAAACTATATCGATTTTTTAAGGGAAATTGGCAGGCATTTTTCGGTTAACCGCATGTTAAGTTTCGAAGCTTATAAAAAGAGAATGGAAACAGGGCTTACTTTTATTGAGTTTAATTACCAGCTTTTGCAAAGCTACGATTATTTAGAATTATACCGCCGCCATGGATGCCGCCTGCAAATCGGCGGAGATGATCAATGGGGTAATATAGTTGCAGGTGTTGAACTTATCCGCCGTGTAGAAGGTGCAGAAGCTTTTGGTTTGACATTCCCTCTTGTTACCACATCCGATGGTAAAAAAATGGGCAAAACGCTGAAGGGAGCGCTTTTTCTTGATCCTGCTGTAACAAGTCCTTATGACTTTTTTCAATACTGGCGCAATGTTACAGATGAAGATATACATCGATTTTTGCTCATGTTTACATTCCTGCCTGCAGAAGAATGCCAGAAGCTTTGTACTAAAGAAAAAAACCCCAACGAAGCAAAAGAACGGCTTGCATGGGAAGTTACTGCGCTTATTCACGGCAAAGAAGAGGCCGACAAGGCTCACGCTGGGGCAATCGCAGCATTTGGCGGCGGTTCGGGTAAACAGGGCGGTGATAAAAGCGCAATGCCTCAATTTAAGATTGATGGTTCCAAATTTGATACTGGATATAATATAATCGATCTTTTCTGCGATACAGGTCTAACTCCAAGCAAGAGCGAAAGCCGCCGTCTTATTCAGCAGGGCGGAGCTTTTGTTTCCGATAGTTCCGGCGAAATGTCCGTGATAAACGATCTTTCTGCATTAATTGGTACAGACAGGTTAAATGCAGACGGTGAATTGGTTTTAAGGGCTGGAAAGAAGCGGTATATTTTGGTTCTTGCGACACGAAAATCATAAAAAAGTTGCAAATTCCCCCATTTTTATTTTGACAAATTCTCGATATTTGTATATACTGGAGTAATACTACAAGTGAGGTATTATATGCTGAGAAAAGAAGATTACATTTCTAATCTCCCTGAACTTCCGCAGTCTAATTTTATCCAGTTGCTTCAGGATCAAGCAAAGAATTTTGCAAACAAAGATATGATCCTCTATAGAGCTGGCAAACAAAGGGAATTTACCCGCTGGACTTTTTCCAGATTCAGTGATGAATGCCAAAGAATAGCCCGCGGATTACTTGCGGCAGGACTTACAAAAGGTGACCGTGTTGTTTTATGGGCAGAAAACCGCCCTGAATGGATGTCTGTCTGGATGGGAACTGTTATTGCGGGAATTTATATAGTACCTGTCGATTTTCTGTCTACAGAACAGGAATGTCTTAATATAATTAAATTAACAAACGCCAAAGCGTTTTTCTTTTCCGGCAGAAAAAGAGAATTTGCCGGTTCTTTATCTTCTAACGGCGTTTCGGTTTCTGTATCTGTTTGTATAAGCCCTGAAGATGATGAGAGTTCTTCAGATCAGCAGACAGAATATTTAAATTTCGGCAAAGATAACGGCGGACAGGAACTTCCTTCGCCGGACAGTATACCGTTTGATTATCCGGCTTCTATTGTGTTTACATCCGGAACTACAGGATTTGCAAAAGGCGTTACGCTCTCGCATAAAAATATAATATCAAATACAAGCGGCGCAATTCGTATATTGGAACCAAACGATAAAGATGTGTTTATCGATGTTTTGCCTTTACACCATACTTATGCAACAACATGTTCTTTTATTGCGCCTTTTGCCGCCGGCGTTCCGGTAGTAATCGTAGAAAAAATTGTAGGCAAGATTGTAATAGACGATATCAGAGACGGCGGAGTAACTTTCCTTATTGGCGTTCCGCTTCTTTTTGATAAAGTAAAAACAGCTATCGATACAGGTTACAGTAAACTTTCTCCTTTCATCCGTATGCCCTTAAATGCGCTTAGAAGAATTGCCCTAAAAAGAGCTAAGGCGGGCAAGTTTGAATTCGGACAAAAAGTTTTCAGGTTTATCAGAAAAAAAGCAGGGCTTCAATCTATCAGAATAATGGTTGCAGGCGGAGGCCCTTTAAGCGTTAAGACATCGGACTTTTTTGATTCTTTTGGATTTAATATCGTTCAAGGGTACGGTATGAGCGAAAACTCTCCGCTTATAACCGTAAATACTCCGCGTCATAAAAATAATGCATCGGTAGGACTTCCGATAGATTATACGGATATAAAGATTCTGGATCCCGGTCCGGACGGCAACGGAGAAATAACATGTAAATCTCCTTCTATTATGCTGGGTTACTTTGAAAATGAAGAAGCAACAAAGGAAGTAATAACCGAAGATGGCTGGCTTTTAACAGGCGATTTAGGTTATATCGATGAACAGGGTTATTTGTTTATTAAAGGACGCAAAAAAAATCTGATTGTCGGCTCCGGCGGAAAAAATATTTATCCGGAAGAAGTAGAATCTCATTTTTTTAGTTCCCGTTTTATTGCAGAAGTACTTGTTGTCGGAAGAAAGCTTTCCGGCGGAGAGATTATTTATGCTGTAATGGTTCCCAATTATGAAAACATAAAAGAGGATTATCCGGGCAAAGAAAATGACGAAGGTTTTGTCAAGAACCTTATTAAAACAGAAGTAGAAGAAGCTAATAGATCACTGCCTGTTTACAAAAAAATAGGGGATTTCTGCATTCGTAAAGAAATGTTCGAAAAGAATGCCCAGCAAAAAATACGCAGGTTCCTCTATAAAAACTACGAGAACCCGTGATTTAAAATCTGGTTTTAGATCTCGTTTCTGCTGGTTATAACCCTGTTTATTAATCCATACTTTACAGCTTCGCCGGCGTTCATCCAGTAGTCGCGGTCTGTGTCTTTTTCTACCTGTTCTGCCGGGTTTCCTGTTTCATCTGCAATAAGCTGGTTTATTTTTGCCCGCAGTTTTTCCAGTTCCTTGGCATGAATTTCTATATCTGTAGCAACGCCGCGTATTCCGGAAAGCGGCTGGTGAATTAAATAATGGCTGTTTGGAAGTCCTAAACGCCTTTCTTTCGGAGATGCAAGCTGAATGATTGCAGCTGCGCTGGCAACCAGCCCCATTCCAATTGTCCAAACCTGCGGTTTAATGAAACGAATCATGTCGAAAATTGCATAACCTGCATCTGCATCGCCGCCGGGCGAATCGATAAAAATACGGATTGGCTCTTCGCTTACGTCTTCCAAAAGCAAAAGCTGGCGGATTGTCTTTTCTGCCAGTTCTTTGTTTATTTCCCCGGAAAGCAGAATGGTACGGGTTTTTAACATTTTTGCAGCAAGCAGATCTATAGGTAAGGTTTTTTCTTTATCCTGATCTTCGCTTTCATCTTCGTAATAGAATGGATTCATTAAGAGCCTCCGTTTGCATAGTACAAAATTTTATTAATTTAAGCAATGATATTACTTATAAAGGCGCGGTACTCTCCTGTTTATATTACAGGTAATTTCATACGGTATTGTTCCAACAGTTTCTGCCAATGCTGCTGCACTATGATAAATAATGGGGAGTTCCGGTTCTTCTGGAACAATGTCAGAACCAAATATGACAGCTTCTGCCCAGCGTTCTACATTTGGTTTTTCGCCTAAATCTATACAGCACTGATCCATGCAGATTCGTCCGATAACCGGATAAATTCCGCCGCTTATTGAAACATACCATTTATTACTTGCAAGGCGCGGAAGTCCATCAGCATATCCTACAGGAAGAATCGCCATATATGTGTCTTTCCCGGCAATCCATGTTCTGCCGTAGGAAACCGATTCGCCTTTTTTTATTTTTTTTATAAGCGAGACTGTGCTTCTAAGTTCCATTACAGGTTCTACCATTAAAGATTTTAGTTTCATCAATTTTTTTAGGTGATTAAGCGGCAGTTCAAATTCCTGAACAGCTTTGTATCCGTAAAGAAGAATTCCGGGTCTTACCATATCGAACCATGCGTCTGGATGAAGTATAACAGCGCCGGAATTTGCTGCATGTATAATTCCAGGATCTATACCAGCTGCTTTTATTGCAGTAATAGCTTTTTTAAAACGGGTTATCTGCTGTTTTGTATATTCTAAATCCCGTATATCCGCCGAATCTGAAACGGCTAAATGTGTTGCAGTTCCGGTTAATTTTAAAGCCGGGCTCTTTTTAATCTGGCGTGCAAGTTCAAGAGCTTCCAGCGCCGGGCAGCCGATCCGCCCCATACCTGTATCAATTTTCAGATGAACTTCCAATTTTACTTTTGCGGCTGCTGCCTGTTTGTTTAAGATAACGATAAACTCTGAATCAGAAATTATGGGTATAAGATTTGCTTTAATAATTCCTGGAATTTCATTGGGATGCGGCTGAGACAACAGTAAAATGGGCGCTTTTATGCCCCCTTTTCTAAGTTCCTCCCCCTCCGGAACAGCGGCTACTCCAAAACAATAAACGCCCGCTTTTAAACTTTCTCTTGCTATTTGCAGGGCTCCGTGACCGTATGCATTCGCTTTTACAGATACGCAAATACGCCTGTCCTGCCCAACTCTTGTTTTAACTAAATTCAGGTTGTTTTTAAAATTGTCTAAATATATTATTGCTTTTGTCCGCATATTGATATTTTAACAAAAAAAATTAAAATAAGAAAGTTGATAATTGTTTCATTTAATGATATATTTATACTGGATATATGTGTTGTAAAAAAATTGATTTAAAATTGATTATTTCTGTATTTCTCGCCTTTTTTTGCGTTTTTTTTACCCGCTGCGAGGCTATGGATTTTCTCTTTCCTTCTGCCGGCACATACAAGATAAATCTGCTTATAAATGATGTTTCGCTGGACGACTGCTCTTTTATCAGAATAAATGATGAAATCCGCCCTTACTTTGAAGAATCAATATCTGATGATCCCGATGTTAATGCTTTAATGGTTTTCCTTAGGGATTTCAGAGGCGAGACCATCGGTTCCAGAATTATTTACGGTCTTGAACATGACGATTACTATGACGATGATGTTTTTATTTTAGTAAAAAGCCTGGATGGAAGCCTTCCTAAATTTCCCATACCGGACGATTTACAGAAAGGCAGATACACTTTTGTCTCTCAGGTTATGAGCGGAAGAAACATTCTGCAAAGAACAGAAAAATCGATATATTATTTAAGCAGTAATTATTTTAATTACGAGGGCATTAATGTGTACCTGCCCGGTATTGCAGAAAGTCCGCATCTTATTCCAAAAGAAACTGTAATAATGCTCGAGGTTAAACTGGAATATGAAAGCAGTATAGACCCGTATATTATCTGGTACGAGGGCAGAAGAAAAATAGGAGAAGGAAAAATTTCCGAGGGCGCAGGGCAGCAGTTTTGGAAAGCGCCGGATCAAAGCGGGTTTTTTTCTCTGCGTGCAGAAATATTTCCGGCAGCAAATATTGACGGCTTAACCGGGTATCATAACGGAATATCGCTTTTGGTTTCTTCCATGGCAATTGATGTTCATCTTGTTTCCCAAGATATTCCCCAGCTGATAAAGTGGTATACATTCGAAGGTGACTTAAACGATTCAAGGACAATGCTTCCTGCATTAAATCCTCCCATATGGAAAGGAGCAGAAAATACTTATGGAATTGTGACAGGTTACGGTAATATAATGACTTTTCCAAAGACAGATGTCCACAACATGACAGATACATGGCAGATGCTGTTCAGATTTAAACCGGTAAATGACGGCAGTCTTTTTACTGTGCAATTTGGTTCTTCCCATAATGCAGTTATGCTTTTATCTTTGCAGGAAGATAACCTTATTTTAACATTAAGTACTAATTCTGAAACTGTTTCAAAGACAAAACCGCTTCCCAAGAAAGCTGAAAACGGCAGTTCTGGTTCATTCATTACAGCAGGTATAAAGTTTTCATTTTTATCCGGTGTTTTATCGGCACATATAAATATTTTAGATACTTCTTTAAACGGCGAACTAACAGCGGCTCCCATAATCATAAATACAGTAATAGAAGATGATTTTCAAATTATTCTGGGAATTGCAGAGGAAGAATCAAGCCCTGTTTATACTGCACTTTGGGATGAGCTGGCATTGTATTATATGCCGCCTATGGAGATATTGTTTTCTGTTAATCCTTTGGTAAGCAATAATGATTATCTTCAGAATTAAACATTGTATTTTTTTCTTTTTTTTATTAATAGTATTGTTTATTTCCTGTACAGGTCAGCAGAGCAGTGTTTTTGCGCCTGTTCCGGATTTTAGTGTTTATGAAAACACACAGTTTTTTAAAATAGAAAATATTATAGAAAACAGGAATTTGCCTGAATGGCTTCGCGTTTATATTTTTGGGGGAATAGAAGCAGTAGAAAGACTGGAAACCTACAGCAGTAAATATGTTTTTATTGCCAATAACGAAGGAACAAATATTTCTGTATTAAGAAAGTGGGAAGAAAATATTTCTCCCATGTTTGATTTTCCAATGCTTGCAGCCAAAAGAATAGAAAATAGAATGATATCGGCAGCTTTATTATATCCTGACGATGAGTACGGAATGTTTTTTGAATCAATGATGAAAAACGCCTACAGCGATGCGTATCATGGAGCTGTAAAGGAAGATTCTCATTGGGTTAAAGTCTGGTATGAAGATGAAGAAACCGGCAATTACATGGAAGAATATATTTCTTTTGTTTTAATGACAATAGAAAGAACATCCATGCAGGCAGTTGTAAGGAATATGATGCTAAGATCAAATGCTGCAGTTACGGTTTCTTACAGTCAGGCAGGTTCAATTAACCGCCTGCGGCAGAATTTTTTTGAGGGGTTTTAAAATGGAATTAATAATTGCCGGGCTGGAAATGAAAATTTTATTTTCTTTATTGGCATTTTCTTTTTTTATTTACTGGTGCATTAATGAAAAAATAGGGCTTCAAATATGTTTAACAATTCTTATTTCAATATGGGTTGTGTTAAACTACAGACAATTAAATATTCAATGGAATAAATGGCCTGGGTTTAGCTGGGTTTTTATTGCAATAGTATTTGTTGGTTATATTTTATCGCGGGATAAACTGGAATCGCTTCTTTTAAAAGGCGGGTTCAGGATCTATATGGTTTCTACAGCTGTAATTTCGTTTCTTATGATTCTTTACCGCCCGGATTTTGTAATTGTTATACCTGCCGGGTTTTTTCTTGGAATGGGATTGGGTTATAACCTGAATAAAAAATATGTTGGATTCAAAAGCGCATGTATTCTGCAAAAAAAGAAATTAACAATGTATCTGATTTTATTTTCCCGCTTTGTAACAGGAATACTGGTACTTGTTCTAATATTTTTTAGGGTAGAAAAAATTATTAATAATATACCGGAGAATCAAAATATTTTTCTTTATACATTTCTTTGCGCCGCTTTTATGGGTTTTTGGGTTTCAATTGCTGCTCCCTGGCTTTTTGAAAAACTTCGCCTTACAAGCAGCCCTACGGGCAATCAGAACACGGGTCAAAAATAATGTACGGGGATGATTCGCCGATTGCAGCATTTGCAACAAATCCCGGCAGCGGTGCGCTTACAGTTATCCGCTGTTCAGGAAAGGGTTCTATAGATTTATTATCTTCTGTTTTTTCTGCAGAAAGATTAAAAAGCGCTGCAGGAAACACTGTTGTTCACGGCTGGATTATTTCCGCAGGCGAAAGAATCGACGAAACACTTGTTTCTGTTTTCCGCGCACCAAAAAGTTATACAGGCGAAGACAGCCTTGACATCTGCTGCCATGGCGGCTCTTCTGCAGGCAAGGCAGTACTATCAGTTTTAAAAAAAGCCGGTTTTCGTGATGCACTGCCCGGCGAATTTACATTTCGTGCATTTATGAACGGAAAATTTGATTTAACAAAGTGCGAATCTGTAATGGAGCTTGTTTGTGCAAAAACAGATACAGGCCGCCGTCATGCTGTGTCGCGCCTTATGGGTTCTCTGGAAAATGAAATAAACGGAATTAAACAAATACTGGTACAGGTTCTTGCAGGCGCAGAAATTTATCTTGACTATTCAGAAGATGAAATAAGCGCAGATGCAGAAGAAGCCGCCGGAAAACTGCCCAGCCGTGAACAAGCAGAAGAAGCATTTATACGCCTAAAAAAATTATCCGGCTCCTGGCAGATTGAGCGTATTTATCAGGAAGGAATAACACTTGTAATTGCAGGGCCTCCCAATGCCGGAAAGTCCAGTCTTTTTAATTTATTTTTAAAAGAAGACCGCTCTATAGTTACAGAAATTCCAGGCACAACGCGGGATTGGATAGAAGCTTTTACTTCCATAGAGGGGATTCCTGTCCGGTTAATAGATACTGCCGGATTGCGAAATGCGGATGACTCAATAGAAAAAATTGGAATAGAGCGAAGCCGTATGCTTTTATATGAAGCGGATATTGTTTTATTTTTATTTGACGGAGCGTTGGGTATAACAAAGGATGACATAGCCGAATGTGAAACACTAATTAAAAATAAAAGAACAGTTTTCTTGTGGAATAAAAGTGATATATCGCCGCCTGTGCATCCGTTTCCTTTGGCAGGTATTTCTCCAATAAGCATCAGTGTAAAAACGGGTGTTGGAATGGATGAACTTTATTCTGCTATAACTTTAATCCTGCCAAAGGAAAATGAATCGATAGATGCCGCAATTGGTACAGAACGTCAGAAAAGACTTGTAGATGAGGCGTGCCTAACTCTCGGCGAAGCTCTAAAGCTAACAGATGAAGAAGAACCGCTGGATTTAATAACGCCTTTGATACGTCAGGCAGTAAATTCTCTTGGTGAAATTACAGGCGAAGTTTCTACTGCGGATATTTTAGATGAAATGTTCAGTAAGTTCTGCGTTGGCAAATAAAAGCTGTATTTTAAAGGGGCTTGCAGGACATAGATAAAAAATACATACTAAGGCAAAAGAGGATTTTTATGGCAGAAAATAACGAAAACAATGAAGATAACAAAAAAGAAAAAAAAGAAAAGAATGAAAAAGTCATAATAAGAGATAAAAAATCCCCCTTAATTCCCGCTTTGATAATCTCTGTAAGCTTGTTTCTTATACTATTAATAATTGTTGTATGGACTGCGGCAAGAAAACCTCTTGTTATTAAGCAGTTAATAGAAACAAATATAAGTACTGTAGTAATGGAAACACTGCCAGCTTCTGAATATGTATGTATGGTTTATAATTACCAGTCAATAACTCAGCGGGCATATAATCCCGGGAACTGGCTTAATGCAAGAAATCTGCTTATTGTACTGGATGGTACAATTAAACTGGGTTTTAACTGCGCAGATATTACTGTAAGACAAAATGGTTCACGTTTGTTTTTAAGCATGCCGCCCATTAAAATTCTGGCTCATGAACAATATCCGGAACGTGCAAGGTCGTATGAACTTGCCGGAAGCGGTCTTTTTCCGCGTCCAATAAAGCCGCAGGAAGTTCTTGACTTATTGGGAGATTCAAAAGCTGATCAGGAAAGGCAAGTAGAAGAAAATATTGAATTAATTTTACAGGCGCGGGAATCTGCAGAAGCGCTTTTTAAACCTTTATTAGAGATGAATCCTTCCATAAGAGGAACTTATACAATTACTTTTGTGTGGTAAAAAATTGTTATGGATTATGACTGTGTAGTGATTGGCGGCGGTCATGCCGGAATCGAAGCATCTTTGGCAGTTAGCCGCCTTGGTTTCTCTGTTATTCTGATTACTCAAAACCCTGATTGTATTGGAGCGCTATCGTGCAATCCCGCGATTGGCGGTTTATCCAAGGGTAACCTTGTGCGGGAGATTGATGCACTTGGCGGCGAGATGGCAAAACTTATCGATGTGTCGATGATTCAATACCGGATACTTAACCGTTCCCGCGGCCCTGCAGTGCAGGCTCCAAGAGCGCAGGCGGACAAACATGTTTATCAAAAAGCAGCCCGCGCTGTTTTAGAGAGGCAAAAAAACCTTACAATTTTTATGGATACGGTTACCGATTTAACAGCAGAAAATAATAATATAACAGGGGTTATAACACAGCGCGGTCATCGTATTACTGCAAAAACAGTTATCCTTGCGGCAGGAACCTTCATGGAAGGAAAAATATTTATAGGTGAGTATGACGCGCCGCAGGGAAGGCTTGGAGAAGAAGCGGCTGCCGGATTGGGTAAAGCTCTCCGCCGGTTTGGCTTTTCTATGGGAAGGTTAAAAACAGGAACGCCTGCGCGGATTGCAGGAGACACAATCGATTTTTCCAGGCTGGAAAAACAGGACGGAGAAGAGATGCGGCCGTTCTCGTTTAATTATTCTGAAGCGCCGGTTTTGCATGACAGAACATTTACTTCTGCACCCTGCTGGGTAACATATACTAATTTAAAAACACACGAGATTATCAGAAACAATATTCACCGCTCTCCGTTATATAGCGGAAAGATTTCCGGTACAGGTGCGCGTTACTGCCCGTCCATAGAAGATAAAGTAAAACGTTTTCCGGATCGTGAACGTCATCATATTTTTATTGAACCGGAAGGTTTTTCGACCAACGAAATGTATATAAACGGCGCGTCCAGTTCTCTGCCGGAAGATGTGCAGCGGGATTTTATTCATACCATAACAGGTTTGGAAGAAGCCTTTCTTGTCCGCCCGGGTTATGCAGTTGAATATGATTATATTGATCCTCTGGAACTGTACCCGTCGCTGGAATCTAAACGATTATCCGGATTTTTTTCTGCAGGTCAAACAAATGGGTCATCTGGTTATGAGGAAGCGGCGGCTCAAGGATTAATGGCAGGTATTAATGCCGCAATGAAATTATTAAACCAGCCGCCGCTTGTACTTGGACGCGCAGAAGCTTATATTGGCGTGCTTGTAGATGATCTTACAACTTTGGGAACAAAGGAACCGTACCGTATGTTTACAAGCCGCGCCGAACACCGCCTTATGCTCCGTCACGACACGGCAGATACAAGGCTTACATCCATGGGCAGAGAAGCCGGTCTTATCTGTGACAGCCGCTGGGAACGTTTCCAGGAAAAGATAAAAATACTGGACGAGATTAATGAGCTTTTAAACCGTCAAAAAAATGCTGATCTTTCAATTTATCCCGATGAGCTTATAGAGAGAGTGTATCTCGATAAAAAATATGCAGGTTATATAGAAAAAGAAATACGGTTTGCAGAAAAAGCTGCAAAAATGGATATTATTAAATTAAGCCCCAATTTGGACTATAAAACCATTGTTGGTCTTTCTGCAGAAGCAAGAGAAAAATTAACATCTGTTAAACCGCTTAATGTAGGGCAGGCTGCAAGAATTCCCGGTGTAAGACAGGGAGATATTGCAGTGCTTATTATTCAGGCTAATAAAAAGTAACCAAACACTAACCTTCAAAGGAATCAAGTAAAGAATAAATAGATTTTCTTATTTCTTCTTTTGTTTCGGACATATTTTTTTCGGATTCTTCTATTTCTTTTTTGTTCTTTTCGCGCTGTCTTTGCAGTTTGTTTATCTTCCAGTTATTTATTATTTTAAAAATAAATTTTGCAGAATCTGAACTTAACATGTCTATTTGTTTTGTTTTTTCTTCCAGTTCGCAGTATATTACAGCGCTTCTTTTTCCTGTTTCTTCGAATTCCCGGAATATTTTCTGCAGGTCAATTAATTTTTCTTTTAAATTACCCGTAAAGAGTTCATTTTCTTTTTGCTTTTCCCTTAATTTTTCGAACTCTTCCCTTCTTTGTTGTTCAATCTCTTTTTTTCTTTGTTCTCTTTTCTGGAAAAAATTGCCAAACATAGTATCTCCGGATTAATTTAACTTTCCTAGATTTTAATCCATCTCATGTTTAAAGTCAACATAAAATAAAATCCAAAACCTCTTAATTTTTTTTTTATTTTTTTGTACACTAATAAAAGAGAGGTTCCAACATTGATAAAACTTGCTGCTTTCCTCGGCAACCCCGGGCCGGGATATATGCACAACAGGCATAACGCAGGGCGTATGCTGGCATTATCACTTCCTTTTTATAATTCCCTTTCCTGGCAGAAGAAGTACAATGGGTTATACGCCTCAAAGAACAATTGTCATCTGCTTATGCCGGAAACATATATGAACCGTTCCGGTATTTCTGTTCAGGCTGCCGCATCTTTTTTTAAGATAGATATAAAGGAAATTATTATAGTTCATGATGAGCTGGAAATTCCGCTGGGAACAATTTCTTTAAAATTTTCAGGCGGTCTTGGCGGGCACAACGGGTTAAGATCCATGAAGGAAAACTTCGGCAGCGCCGATTTTTGGCGGCTTAGAGTAGGAATTGGGCGTCCTTCCAAAGGTGAAGTTTATGACTGGGTATTGTCAGATTTTCAAAAAAACGAACAGGAAACTCTTTTTCCTGCTCTGGATGCAGGTGTTAATCTTTTAATGCAGACAATGGAATGCGATCCCGAAACTTTGCTTAAAGAATGGGCGAAAAAGAAAATACAAATTTCCGATAATAGTGATATAATAGAGAGTATGGAAGGTAAAAAAAATGACAACAAATGAAGCATTTAAAGCATTATATGACACTGTGGCAAAGCTGCGTGCTCCGGACGGCTGTGAATGGGATAGAGAACAAACTCCATCGACATTAAGGGGAGCACTGATAGAAGAAACCTATGAGTGTCTGGAAGCTATCGATGAAGATGATCCTGAGCATATTTCAGAAGAACTTGGAGATTTATTTTTGCTAACAACGATGATTAGCTACATGTTTGAACAGGAAGGGAAGTTTTCTGTTGCAGATACGCTAAAAAAAGCAAACAATAAATTGATACGCCGGCATCCTCATGTATTTGGGGATGTAAAAGTAAAAGATACTGAAGAAATCCTTGCCAATTGGGAAACAATAAAAACTGAACAGGAAGGCCGTAAACCAAAAGACTCGATATTGGATGAAATCAGCTCTGCACTGCCGCCCATGGATCGATCTTTTGCCCTTCAGAAAAAAGCTTCTAAAGTTGGTTTTGACTGGATTGATAAAGAAGGTATTATTTTAAAAATAAATGAAGAATTTAATGAGGTGCAGGAGGCAGTAAAAGTCAATAAAAAAAAGCCGGATTTCAGGCTGGAAGAAGAGCTTGGCGACTTCCTTTTTTCTGTTGTCAATCTTTGCCGTTTCTTAAAAGTAGAACCGTCTGTTGCACTTCGCCGTACAAATGAAAAATTTGTAAAACGCTTTAAATATATAGAAGCAAAAATGAAGGAAAAAGGCCATGATTTAAGCAAAGAAAACCTTGAAATAATGGATTCTTTTTGGGAGGAATCAAAGTCTTCTACTTGAAAATCCGGTCTTTTTTTTGTATAACGTTACTATGGCTAATCTTAGTGTTACAAAGCGTTTTGGCATATTGACAGCAGGCGGTGATTGCCCGGGATTGAATGCTGCTATTCGCGGAGTTTGCCGTGCGGCTTATGATCGATATGGCATGGAAATAGTTGGAATTGCCAACGGGTTTCGCGGACTTATAGAAAATGATACAAAAGTGCTAAAACCCGAAAATTTTTCCGGCATTTTAACGCTTGGCGGAACAATTCTTGGCTCAAGCAGGGAAAAACCCTTTGGCGGAACTACCTCCGATAAAGACGAGGTTGACAGCGACAAGGTTTCTGCAATTAAAGATACTTATTCAAAACTCAATCTTGATTGCCTTGTTGTACTTGGCGGAAATGGTACAAATACTACAGGTTATAAGCTTTCATGTGAAGGATTAAATATAATTGGACTTCCAAAAACAATAGATAACGATATTTTCGGCACAGACAGAACTTTCGGCTTTCATTCCGCTTTGGCAATTGGCACAGAAGCAATAGACAGACTGCATTCCACAGCACAAAGCCATAGCCGTGTTATTGTTATCGAACTAATGGGGCATAAGGCTGGCTGGCTTGCCCTATATGCCGGTGTTGCCGGCGGCGGTGATGTTATTCTGCTTCCGGAAATTCCCTATGATATCCGTGCGATTGGCCGTCATCTTGTAAAACGTGCAAAATCCGGAAAAACCTTTTCCATTGTTGTAGCTGCTGAAGGTGCAATATCTTTAAAAGAAGCAGATATGGATAAAAAGGACAGAAAAAAATACCGGTCGGAAAACGGCCCTTCTGCAGCTTACCGTATTGCCCGCGAAATTCAGGACGAAACAGGCATGGAAACCCGCGCTACTGTTTTAGGTTATATGCAGCGCGGCGGTATTCCATCTGCTTCGGATCGTGTTCTTGCAACCAGTCTTGGCACTGCTGCAGTTGAATTGCTTGCAAACGGAAAATACGGCCGCATGGTCGCTCTTACAGGCAACGATATTGGTTCTATCGATCTTAGCGTTCCCGAAGGTAAAATAAAAAATGTTCCGCTTAACTACTATATGATCGATACTGCCAAGGCTGTCGGTACATGTATGGGCGATGAGTGAGTGATTCCTTTTACTTTGGTAAAAAACCCCCACTAAGGCCGCCAAATTGCCTGAAATGTGTATATTTCAGAGTGACATGGGATCCTGTTTTTCCAAGAGCCTGCGATGCTTTTTCCATTAAATGTGTAAGTCTGCCGTCGCAGGAAGTGTTCCGGGCTCAGGGAGCGCATTGTCCTTCATTCTGCTTAAAAGAAGGTTTAAAATAGCCGAAAATAAAGCAGAGGGGCGCACTTTGCAAATTTTCAACGATTTTAAACATAGATTTACCACAGATGGATACTTTAAATTCCGCACAATTGCTGTTTTACTGGCGGTCTTTTTCGGGTTTTGTGCGCTCTGGCTTGGGTTGGCTTTATTTTCGGCGTTCAGCGGAACAGGTTTTTTTCTTGCAGGTCTTGGCAGATTTTTTTCGCGTTCTTTTGGAGTGCTTTCGTTTTTTATTCCTGTTTATTTCGGCTATGCGGCTTTTATTCTGGCAGATACCAAATGGCGGCCGGACAGAATTTTCTTTTTAAGCGGATTAATTTTTCCGTTTTTAACATTGGGTATCGGTTTTGCTCTTATCCGCGATTTTGAAATTCGTTCCATGCAAATTGCGCTTTTAAACTATACGGGAAAAACCGGATTTAGTTTTTTAATTATTTTTATTACGGTTATAGAAGTTCTTTTATTGCATATTTTAAGAAATACCATCTTTTTTAAAGGGAACGGAATCTTCCGCCGCCGTATTGGATTACTGCCTTCTCCGGATTCTGATACCAGGGTTTCATTTGTTCCGATTACCGGAGAGTCAAATATATTTAAACATGTTATTCAGGAAAAGAAAATAAATGCTTCGGCGAAAACTGTATCAGAAATTGATTTTGCTGTTGATACAGAAGTTATTTCAGAGACTGCTGCCGGGGAAATTCCTGCTATTGATGTAATTGACAGTGAAACTGACGATGTTGATGCTGTTACTCGTGCGCTGGAAGAAGCGGAAGCAGCAGCCGCCGCTCATGGAGAACAAGTCCGCAGGAAGAATACACAATCCGGCAGCACACGTTATAAAAAGTACATGGTACCTGTTGATATTCTGAATGAGTATCCGGACGGCGAATACTGGATTATAGATCAGGCTACCCGTGATGCGGCAATTGCATTAAAAGAAACACTGGAAGAATTTAAAATAATGGCAGAGGTTACAGGAATACGAAAAGGCCCTGTAATTACAATGTTTGAAATCCTTCCTGCTCCGGGAGTTAAACTTTCCAGAATTGTTGGTTTACAGGATAATATTGCTCTTCGTCTTGCTGCATCTTCTGTGCGTATTGTAGCTCCGATTCCCGGCAAACATGCAGTAGGTATCGAGGTTCCCAATGCCAAACGTAATATAGTTTCCTTTAGAGAGATTATAGAAAGCGAGCTTCAGCGTTCAGACTATAAAATGGGAATACCTATTGTAATGGGCAAGGATATAACAGGCGAAGCGCAGACAGTAGACCTTGTTCAAATGCCTCACTTATTAATTGCAGGCGCAACAGGATCGGGAAAATCGGTTTGTGTAAATTCCATAATACTTTCGGTATTGTATCAGCTTCATCCTGCAGAGTGCAGGCTTTTGCTTATCGATCCAAAAATTGTTGAACTAAAACTTTATAATGATATTCCCCATTTATTAACGCCTGTTATAACGGAATCCAAAAAAGCTTTTCAGGCTCTTCAGTACTGTATATATGAAATGGAACGGCGTTATGCTTGTCTGGATTCAATGGGCGTGCGTGACATCCGCAGTTACAATAAACGAATAAAAGAAAAAAATATTGCGCAGGAACATATGCCGTATATTGTTGTTATAATAGATGAGTTTGCAGACCTTATGACAACTACCGGAAAAGAACTTGAATCTACTGTAGCGCGTCTTGCTGCGATGAGCCGTGCAGTTGGTATTCACCTTGTGCTTGCAACCCAGCGTCCTTCTATCGATGTGATTACTGGTCTTATTAAAGCTAATATTCCAAGCCGTATAGCATTTATGGTCGCCAGTAAAACCGACAGCCGTATTATTATCGATATGGTTGGAGCAGAAAAACTTTTAGGCAAGGGTGATATGCTTTATTCCGGCGTTGTTGATCCTTTCCCGATACGTATGCAAGGCGCGTTTATTTCTGAAGAAGAAGTTGAAGCTGTAGTTGAACATGTAAAATCGTTCGGAGCGCCCGATTATATCGATGATGAAGTTTTCTTTGAAGACGAAGAAGACGAAGCAGGCGCCTCCCTGTTTTCTGACGGAGGTGATCCTCTGTATGAAAAAGCTCTGGAAATTGTTATGCAGCAGGGAAAGGCAAGCGCTAGTTATATTCAGCGAAGATTAAAAATAGGATTTAACCGCGCTGCACGTCTTATAGATGAAATGGAATATCATGGAATTGTAGGGCCGGCGCAGGGAAGCAAACCAAGAGAATTAATTAGAGCGCACTAGTGCAGGAAGGACACTAGTATTTGTTAGAATATTAATTTTCTGGCTTTTAATTTTTTCTGATAAACGCTATTATAATAAATATGAATCGTGCGGCAAAGCTTAAAATAATATTTTTGTTAATCATGTTTATTCTGTGTTTAAATAATATTTTTTGTGAACAGGATATTATTCGGGAAGAAAATGAAAATGAAAACGAACAGGAATCTATAAGTAGAACCTTCTTTTTGCCTGCCTTCTCTTATAAATATGTTTCATTTGACAATTTAAAAATGCATAATATTTCAAGCGGAGCTACAATGCTTCGTTTTAATCCGGCAGACAGGGAAAAAATGTTTTTAATAACAATGATGTATTCACCGCAGATAACATCAGAAATTGATCCAGCCTACCCTGATTTATACCACAATGTCTCTTTAACAGTTATGCAAATGTTAAACAAGCATATGTTTTACGGTTCATTAATGGCAATGACAGAAAAGCCGTTATACGGCGGTTCAAATTCATATATGAGTATGGCAGGTTATTCTTACAATATAATTAAGGGTGACCATTTTTCCATGAATCTGGGAACTGTTCTGCTTTTTATGGATATTGGTTATAAAATGGACAATGGAATGCCCTGGTTTATATGGCCGCTTCCAATGATTAATTTGTCCTGGACTTATGAATGGATAGAAGCCGGTTTTATTCCAGGCGCGAGAATGACATTATTTCCAAAAGCTCCTGTCAGCTTTACAACAAGGCTTATAACGGATGGTTACGATTTTTTCCTTCAGTATAATACAGAAAAAGTGATCTCAACTTTCGGGTTTAAAAGAGAAATGTGCAATGTAAATATTTCTGACGGCGGCAGATACGGCATAAAATATTATGCCTTGTACGGCGGTTTAAAAGTGTTCAAGTTTTTGGATTTAAGCGGAGGCTGGGCATTTAACGGAGAAGAAGAATATAAAAAAAGATCGTGGGATTCGTTATTCAGCTCTTTTGGATATTCAAGAAGTTCATCGTTTACTGCAGCTGCCGGAAACGGTTATTTTTTTTCTGCTTCGTTTAGATTAGGAATGTAGTATTTTCCGGTTAGTTGCGCCTTTTTGTTTTTTATTTTAGTATATGATATGGAAACAAATATAAGACCAGCAATTGAATTATTAATTAATAACATTAGGCAGTTAATCTCTGTAGATGCAGGAAAACTGGAGTATATAATAGCCGCGCAGATTGCAGGCGGACACGTTATTCTTGCAGACTCACACGGCGTTGGAAAAACTTCTTTAGCGCGTGCATTAGCTCAGTCTATCCGCTGGCGCCCGGAAGACCTTGCAGATGTTAGCGGTGTTAAAATGGAAGGGTTCAGCCGTATTCAGTGTACTGTAGATCTGCTTCCTCAGGATATTCTTGGGTTTAACCGTTTTATAGGACATTCGGGAGAAATGATATTCAACAAAGGGCCTGTTTTTGCGCACTTTGTATTATGCGACGAAATAAACCTGCTTACCCCAAAAACACAAGGTAGTTTTTTCCAGGTTATGGAAGAACAAAGCGTAACCATAGAAGGAAAATCTTATAGTTTAAAGGATCCCTTTTTTATAATTGCTACAATGAACCTGAAAGGTGTGCACCTTTTTCCGCTTCCTACGCCTCAGCTTGACCGCTTTATGCTTCGCCTTTCGCTGGGGTATCCTTCTGCAGAAGAAGAAACAGAAATAATTAACAAGCACGGAAAAATTGATGCCTGGAACAATTTCCAAAGCGTAATAGACAGCGCTGATTTAATTAAATGGAAAAAAATGGTAGACGAAGTGCAAATGCACCCAAGCGTTACATCTTACCTTGTTACTTGTGTCCGTTCTACAAGAGCGCATCCGGATATTGAAACTCCTGCAAGTCCGCGCGCCGGCGTTCGCATTTCGCGGCTGGCAAAATCGCTGGCTCTCTGCCGCGGTATGGATTATGTCTCTGTCGATTTAATAAAAGAAATATTTATTCATGCAATGGCTCATCGTATCATAACGCGCGACCCTTCCATTCCGCCGGAAACGCCGCTTAAAAATATACTGGATACGGTTCCTGTAGAAATAAAAGGATCCGGCCATTGAACATTTACCGGTTTAAGGACACTTTAAATAAAAAGTTTAAAAACTTCCGGTTTATTCTTACTCCTGCGGGTACAGCTTTATTTATTATTTCGCTGGGAGTTTTAATCCGCGCGCTTTTTACCCGTAATGCATACGAAATTGTACTGACTTCTTCTGCGTTATTTTTAATGCTGGCTCTTGGAATAATTGGTTTATGGAATACAAGAAAATTTAAATCGATGGAGCCGAACTGGAAACCGCCGTTTCCTGTAACTGCTTTTTCCGGTACTAACATTCCGGGAAGTGAAACATTTATTTCCGGCTTTACCGCATTTGTTCCCCTTTTTTTCCGCTTGCACTTTATTATACGCGGACGATTTTTTCCCTTTATTAAAACAGATAAATATAAGGGTATTAAAATGCGTATAGAGGAATCGATAAAACGCGGCGAAACTTCTTCTAAAATAAATATAAATTTCCCTTTATCCGGAAAATTCGAAGGTGACGGCTTTTGTCAATTGCGCGACATCTTTGGTCTCTTTACCTTTTATTACGGGTTACCTCAATACAGGACAATTAATGTAAGATGCTCTCCGTGTTATGGAAAAAAAACGCAGATAAACGCACAAAGCGGCGCGGAAGATCAGCGGAACAAACCTGCTGCAGACATCGAAAGATATTATATGAGGGAATATACACCCGGAGATCGTTTCCGCGATATTAACTGGAAGAGTTCAGAAAAAATCGATGCTCTTATAACGCGTATTTCTACAGATAATCAGGAAAAAATAAGCAGACTGGAAATTCATTTCCGTAATTTTGGCTCTGTAAATCAGGATAACATGGAAGCGATTTGGCTTTTAGATCGCGCCAAAGCCCGTTTAACCTATTTTTTACGAAGCCTTATGGAGCAAAATGCAAATTATATTTTTGATATTCATTCTGCAGAAAATGTCTGGGAAATAAAAGACGCGGATGAACTTGATGTTTTTTTTGAAGAACTTGCTGTTCTTTCATTTGTGCCGCCGCGGCACGAAGTGCCAGCATCGCAGAAGAGCGATGTTTATGTTTTTTCGACAGCTTGTGATATTGGTCTTTCATCTTTTGTTCTTGCAAATAATCTGCGCCCTGTTACGCTGTTCCTTGTTCAGCCATGCGGCGGCACAGACACCGAAACGCAGGAAATTGAATACCTATACTTATCCGGCTTTGAAGAAAACGGATTTTCTTCATCTTTAAAATGGCTCAGAAAAAACATAAAAAAACTGAATGTTCAAACAGCAAAAACAGAAACATTTTATGCGCAGGTATTACTTGGAATAAACAGGGGGATAAAAAAATGAAAAACTCCCTGGTTATTTTATTCGGCTTGCGGCTTTTTTTATATTTTAGCGTAATTACATTAATTTTTATTCATCCGGGAATAGCAGTTTCTTTTGATAAAACCGGCATGGTATTGTGGCTTTTAATAATTCCGGCTCTGGCAGCTATAACTTTTTTTCATTCGTCTTTAAAAAAATTATGGATAAAAATTGCGGCACTTGAACCTTTCTTTTTGGCATGGGTATGCCTGCGGCTGCTTTCCTTGTCGCGTTCCGGCGAAGAAATTGCAGAACAAAATATAATGCTAACGCAGTTCATCTTTATTTGGACAGCGGTAGTATTTTTACTGCACAGTGCGGTAATTTATTTGTGTATCTTTCCAAACAGCAGAATTAAAATATGGAAAGAAGGAACTGCATTTTTATTAACAGCTTCTGCAGTATTTTTTATTTTACTGGTTGTTTTGCCGCCGGATTTTGTACGGAATACTGTAATAGAAAATTTGGTAACAGAGAGAATCCCGCAGATAATCCGGCCTTCAGATTTGGAACGCGGTTTGCCTCAAAGGGGGAATAGCCGCAGAACCCGCCCCGGCGGCAGAGAAGGACAAGGTGTTTTGCGCGGACTTCCCGGAGATGACTGGTCAGATGGCGGCGGAAGAGATAACCGCCAGTATATGATTAAAATTGTTGCATCGGAAACAGAACCAGTTTACATGGGTGAATCGTTCCGCGGTTTTCTGGATCCTGTTAAAGGTTTTCAGGCAGATTTGACCGATCCTCTGAATGATCTGGCACGCCGCAGATTATTTGTTTCATGGTCAAGTAACGAGTTTAATTTTGATATGGGCAGAAATAATCTGGAAGTGTTTTCTCTTTCTACATTACAGCAGAAATTTTTTCCTTACCGCCCTGTAACAATAGATCCTGTCATTTTAAGCGAAGGTACAGGCCCGCTTCGTTTTATTCATCAGGCGGTTTCCAGCGTACACAAAGATGATCCCCTTAAACTTATACATACTCCAACCCGGCATTTTTATGATTATGAAAAAAGGGAGCTGGCAAAATATCTTGATATTTCCCTGGAAGAAAGCGATAAAAATGAGTTTATGGTTTACATTAGAAATGCGCTGGAAACATGGAGAAGAAACAGAAATAGTATTATAAGAGAAGATGACAGTTATTTACAAAGTATATTCATGGAAGGAGATGGCGGCAATGAATATCTGGAAACAATTTTAGCTTTAATGACAAGTTTTTCCTCATATCAGTACAATCTGAACCCGGATGATTTCTCAATTGCTTCCATAAAAGATTTTTTATTTGATTCAAAAGAGGGTGACTGTGTTGAGTTTTCCAGTGCGCTTGCGCTGCTTGGACGGCTCTCCGGAATTCCATCCCGTATTGTAACAGGGTATCTTGCTGCTGAAGGATTACAAACCGAAGCGCACTTGCGGGGGCTTGCCATCATGAGGAACAGCCTCCCCATACTGCAGCAATTCCCTTTTGATCATTTATTCATGGTGACAAATCTTCATTCCCATTCATGGACGCAGTTTTACATACCAGATTACGGCTGGCTCGATTTTGAAGCGACACTTTTTTCCATACCGCCGCAGGGCATGGGCGATTTTAATAACTGGGATGTTGTTATACCTATTTTAGACGGAGAAAGAACAATTTCTAATGCACGCGCTTTTCCGTGGCAGGCAGTAGGCAGGGCGGTAATTACGCTTATCTTAATTGCAGTTTTAGGCGCTTATATTTTCCGTTACGGCCGCGAATTTATTCTTTATTTGGGAGCAAAACGCGGCGGCAGGGCAGGCGCCAGATATTTGTACCTTCTGCTTTTAGCGCGTCTTGCCGCAGACGGTAAACCAATTAAACCTGTCTCAAAAACAGCGCATGAATATATAAAATTATTCCCGGACAAAATAGAATCAAATGAATATTTTCTGCGTTTTGCGGATATTTATTCAGAAATGCGCTGGCGGCAATTTGATAACCATAACGAACTGGAAACACGTTTCCTTCTGTTAAAAGATGAATACAATAAAATTTTAACAATATCCCGCCGCCGCGGATTACACTGGCAGGTTGTCCGTTTGTTTAACCTGCGGGGACTGGCTTATCTATGAAAAATAATATGTATTTCCGTGTGATATTCTTCAGCTTAATTCTTCTGTTATCTGCATGTTCGCGCAGTACCGACTGGGTGCAGTTTCGCGGCGAAGGCGGACGCGGTGTAAGTTTATCGCGTTTAACACCGCCTTTAGGTTTACGCTGGAAAATAAAACTGCAAACCGGAAACGAGAGAATCAGGTCTTTAAATCCGCCTGTGGTTTTGGGAGATACAATTTACTTTGGTTCAGACGACGGCAACTTTTATGCGCTAGATGTAGAAAGCGGTTTTATGCGCTGGGTTTTTAATAGCGGAGCCGAAATTAATTCCATTCCTGCGGCGGATAAGGACAATGTTTACTTTGGCAGCAAAGACGGAAAGCTTTATGCCTTGTGCCGGAAAACCGGAGAGGAGGTTTGGACATTTCAAACCAGAAGCCAGATAAATTCGCAGGTACAGCGGTACGGAGATTACATTATTTTTGTAGGAGATGCCGATGCAATTTATTTTTTATCTCCGCAGGGAGTAGAACAATTCAGAATAGATAATCCAGGCTGGATGAAATTTACTTTTTTGATAGCAGATGACATCATGTATCATGCTACTACTCCGGTTGTTGAGTTTCTTGGACCTTTCGATATAAATAGAAGGGAATTTTTGTGGTATCAGTCTTCCCGCGAATTTAATGCAATTTGGTTTTCTGTAAATGCTGTCCGGGGCGACTTGTTATATATGGGCACTGCCGATGTTTATTGGGAAGGCACATATCTTGGTTACCATGCTTTTAACAGGCATACAGGCGAAGTTGTCTGGCGGCAGTATTTGGATGGCATATTGTTTAACAATGACTGGGATGATTTATGGGAATATTTCTGGAGAAATTGCGACAAACTGGATTTTATGGCTCCTATTGTATGGAAGGATTTAGTCATTTTTACGGGGGGAGACTGCACAGCGCGTGCTTTTGACGCAAATACAGGAGATCTCCGCTGGGAAGAGGTCTTTGAAAGCCCTGTAAGCTCTGCTCCTACCCTTGCTTCCGGGCGTGTTTACTTTGGCTTGCAGGGAGATGATTATAATCCGCCGAAACTTATGTGTATTTCTGCAAGAACCGGCAAGGTTCTTTGGGAAATGGAGACAGAAGGCTCTATTTTATCTGCCCCTGTTATAGCCGGAAAAAGAATTGTTTTTGGCACAGATTTAAGTGTTTTTTACGTTCTTGAGCAGATTTTTTAGTTGACTTATCTATAAGAAGCAAGGTAAAATAAAAGTGCGGAATTTTAATATTCCGTGATAATTTACTTTAGGAGAAGAAATATGAAGAAATGGGGAATTATTATTGCCATTTTAGGCGCATTGGTATTAGCCGCATGCGCAAGCACCGGAAGCTTAGTAGACGAAATGCCTGGTGAAAGACTGGACATTTTAAGAGTCGATGTTTCCAAATTTCCTGCTGTAAGGAATGCAAATCCTTTTACAAAAAGATTTGATGATTTTATTTTAGATCTTAGCGCTGTTCTTCCGGAAGAAGATGCAGTAAACTGGGCATATTTTAACCGTTTTGTAGTTAGAGTTCAGTACTTTGATGCAAACCGCAATCCTATTGCTAATGCAAACGACCTTGGTATGATGACTCTTGTTTATGATCTTGCTGTTATTGAAAGACCAGGCGGAAGAGGCGGAGATCCTGGAGTTAATGTTGGTAATGCAGCTCAGAAACAGTTCAACGTAATGGGAGGCTGGACAACAGCTCATACCAGAGGTTGTATCATCAATCTTAGAGCAAGACCAGCAGGTCTTATTTTACAGAATGCTGCTGACCATGTAAGATTTATCGAAATTAAAGAAATTATTTTCTATAACGACGATATGATTGAGATTGATTACTAAGATTTATTAAATCGATGAAAGGCTGTCCGGTAAGTTTTTAAAACTGTCCGGATGGCTTTTTTTTGTGCCATGGTTAAAAACATCTATTAAATACCAAATATTTATATTACAATCCTAATATGGGAACCCTTTTACGTCATGGTATTAATATGTACAAAAAAACCATGAACCAAGCGCCTGGTTCAGAAGACGAAACTCCGGTTTTTTTAAAAGAAATAGCGTTGCCAGGATCAAAAACAAAACCCATTGCGCCACTTGTAACATCACAACCTGCGCCTCAGCAGAAACCCTTAGTACCAAAGAACACTGTGTTAAATAACACTGTGCAAAAGAGCACTGTGCCAAAAGCCGCTGTTAAGGTTAATTCTCAAGCTTCAGGCGGCATCGAGGCTGCACGCCGTATCTTATATGCTGCAAAGGGAGCAGGAAAGGGCGAAGCGCTTTTAAATAGGGCTGTTCCGGAATCCAGAGAAAACTTTTTTGGTTTTTTGGACGAGTTTACAACCGACCAGCTGGTTAAGCTTTTTAAAGAAGAAACCGCTCAGACAACGGCGCTTATATTAAGCAGAATGTCTCCGAAAATTTCTGCCGGTGTAATAAATAAACTTCCAACTTCCGGTAAACTGGATGTATTAAAACGTATTGCGCATCAGGGAAATGTTTCGCCGGAAATACTGGAACAGGTATCTGCTGCAATAAAGGAAAAGGTTAGGCATTTGGCAGGCGGTTACAAAAATGTTAAAATTGACGGAATGCAGACATTGGCTGCAATTTTAAAACAGGGAGACAATTCTTTTGGCGGCAGACTTATTGATGAACTGGAAGAAGATGATCCGGAAATTGGGTGCAGCTTAAAAGAAAAATTATATATACATTAGAGGATGTAGTTGTATGACAAAAGGAATGGTTCTGGAAAGCGGATTTAAAATTCTGGATATAGTAGACTTGGGCGAACTTAAAGCAGAGGGCATTTGGGCAAAACACGAAAAAACCGGCGTAGAAGTTTTTCATATTAAAAATGATGATGCAGAAAATCTTTTTTCTTTTGCGTTTGCAACATTTCCCGGTGATAATACAGGCGTTGCCCATATTCTTGAACATTCTGTTCTTTGCGGCTCTGAACGTTATCCTTTAAAAGATGCGTTTATTGTTCTTGCGCAGGGAAGCCTTCAGACATTTTTAAATGCAATTACTTTTCCGGATAAAACAGTATACCCGGCAAGTTCAACAAACGAACATGATTATTTTAATTTAATGTCTGTTTACGGCGATGCAGTTTTTAGGCCTTTAATTCCCGAGTGGACATTTATGCAGGAAGGGCACAGGCTGGAATACCAAAATGATAAACTTACCGTAACTGGCGTTGTTTACAATGAAATGAAAGGCGCTTATTCTTCTTTGGAAACCTATGCCGGGCACTGGTCTGTTAAGGCAATAATGCCGAATACTCCTTACGCTTTTGAATCCGGCGGTGATCCAAAGGAAATTCCGCAGTTAACATGGGAAGGATTAAAGGAATTTCATAAAAGCCGTTATTCTCCTGCAAACTGCCGGATTTTTTTGGCTGGTAATATTCCTACAGAAAAACAATTAAACTTTTTAAATGATGAGTTTTTCTCAAAAATACCTGCGGGAAGCGCCTGCGAGCCGGTTATTAAAACTCAAAGATGGAATGAGCCAAAAAAATTGCACATACATTGCCCTGCAGGAAACGAAAGAAAATCAACTATTTTTCTTTCATGGCTTTGTTCAGATGTTTCCGATGTAAATGAGAATATTGCGCTTGCAGCTCTTACAGAAATTCTTTTGGGTCATGACGGCTCGCCTTTAACCAGAAAATTGATAGAATCCGGTTTAGGAGAAGATATTACTCCGGTATCAGGGCTGGAAGGTGAAATACGCGAATTATTATTTGTTGCAGGGTTAAGAAGCATAGAAGGTGATCCGGAAAAAATGGGCGCTGCAGTAGAAGATCTTATTTTTACAGAGCTGCGAAGACTTGTTAACGAAGGAATACCGCAGGAAGAAATAGAAGCCGCGCTTTTAGCTTTGGAGTTTTCACAGCGGGAGATTCGCCGTTCAGGCGGGCCATTTTCCCTTGTTTGGATGCGCCGTTCCTTGCGTGCATGGGTTCATGGCAGTACGCCGTGGGAAAGCCTTTTAATTCATCCTGCCATTGCAAAATTAAAGGAAGAACTAAACGCAGATAAAAGGTACTTTGAAAAACTTATACAAAAATATTTTTTAGATAATCAGCATCGTGCGCTTGTTATCCTGGAACCCAGGGAAGATTTTTTGCCAAAACAGGAAGAAGAACTTTCCATTTTACTGATAGATAAAGAAAAAAAATTAACCGCCGGCGAACGGCAGCAGATAAAGGACAAAACCCTTGAACTGGAAAGAATTCAAAGCGAAGCCGACACCCCCGAAGCGCTGGCTTCCATTCCGCATCTTTCCAGAAAAGACTTATCTGTAAAGCAGGACAGCATTCCCCGCCGCCACGAAGATTTATGCGGAATTCCGGCTCTTTATCATGAACTTTATACAAACGGCATTACGTATATAGATTTATCATTCCCTGTGGATGTTTTTTCGTTTGAAGATTATCCATGGCTGCAATTTTTTTCCAGGGCTGTTGTTTCTGTTGGCCTTCCGGGAATGGATTACGGCGAAGTTTCAAGTTTACTTGCGTGTACTGTCGGCGGCTTTCTTGCAATTCTGCATACAGGTTCGGCTGTAAAAGGTACGCCATGGTCTTTAGAAACAGCATCCGGCGAGTTCGATCTTGCAGGGCGGGATTGGATTCTTTACCGGCTTAAATGTCTGGACGAAAAAATAACACCAGCGCTGGATATAGCATTGCGTATAATCAGCGAAGCCGATTTTAAAGACAGCCGGCGGATTAACGATTTAGTTCTGGAAATGAAAAGCGAAGTAGATTCCTGCATTGCGCCGGCGGGGCATATATATTCATCGGGCAGGGCAGGGCGTTTTAATTCGCGTTCAAAGATGGTAGAAGAAAAATGGGCAGGTCTTTCCCAGATTAAATTTGTGCATCAGCTTGCAAAAATGGAAACAAGCGAAATTATTAAAAAGCTTTTATACATTCAGGACAAAATTAAGAGAGCGGGTTTCATAACAAATATTACAGGCGGCGCGGAAGGCCTTAAAACTGCAGGCAGGGAAATTGGAAAAAAATTCTCAGATTTTAGACCGCCTACGCAGCGTGTTTTTATTGAGCCGAGCGCAGAAGCGGCAAAACCCGAAGTTTTTGCTTCCAGGTCTTTACAGGTAGGTTTTGCGGCAATGACATTAAATGCCGCGCCGTTTGATACTGTTCATCAGATTGCAGAAATGATTTTAACGCATCAGTTAAGTACGGGAGCGCTTTGGGAAGATATCCGCATGAAAGGCGGCGCTTACGGCGCATTTGTAAACAGCGACTGTCTGGAAAATTGCATGTCTTTTGCAACATACCGCGATCCGAATCCTTTGCGTTCTTTGGAAGTATTTTCTCAGATACAAAATGGTAATTCGCCAAGTTATTTAAAACACAGTAGCCAGAAAAATTATCTGGAAAAATCAATAATTGGCTGTTATTCCAAAGAAACAAGACCGCGCACTGCGGCAGAGGACGGACTTGTAGATTTTTACAGATTCCTTTACGGTATCGAAGACGGTTACCGCAAAAATAAACTGGAACGTCTTGTTTCTGTTACACAGGAAGATATCGAAGAAGCATTTTTTGCGCTTGCCAAAAAACAAAAATCCGGCCCTGTAATTATTACTGGCGAAAAGGCAGCGGAAGAAGCGGCAAAAATTTTAGGAACAGAAGTTCAGCAATTAAATGTTTAACAATATTTAGTTATTTCCTTAAGGATTCCTTAAATATTTTATCTGCATCGATCTTGTCGTCTATGCCGAAAACAGGCGTTATACCTTCGTTATTTACACTGCGGAACAAGGGGCCAGGACGGCTTCCGTATGCCCAGCTGTTTTCATTGTTAATAATATAGTCCAGTGTTGTAACTGCAGATAACGAAAAGAAAATTAATGTAGCATTCATTCTTTTTTCCTGCGGCAGCATCATATCTAAACGCTTGGATATGGGATTGGGAACCTGGAAATTATATGATTCCCATGGGTTATTTATTCCGTTACACGGCGCTTTTGCGGCAGGCCCTCCTGCGCGTGTTCCCTGTTCAATGCCTACAGCAACTGCAGTAAGATATTTTCTAAGCTTCCTTACTTCGCTGTAAATGGGAACAATTTCCTGTTTAGGAAACGGCGGCGGCCCCATCGATTCAAATTTATAATACGGCAGAAAGTATAACCGTTTAATCCAGTGCAGTTCGTTCAGTGTCTTTCTGGCATAAGATGATATTCTTGATTCTTCCGAGTTTTCCAGTATACGGCAATAATCAGCAAGCCGCGGGAGATAATCCCTTGAAAAACTGTCTTCTATGAAACGCCGCCAGTTGTTTAATGTATCAACAAGTTCATCGCTTACTTTTACAGGTTTTCCGTCCGCTCCTGTTACAATGCCAAAGTTTACATAACGCAATCCGATAAAAAGGTCTTCCAGTATATGCAGTAATACTGCAACCTGCTGGAGCGGATCCGTAGGAGCAAGCAGTTCATATCCGTGCCTCATGCTGTAAATATTTGTAAAATACGGATACAGATCTGGATATTCTTCCAGTTTATCCCATCCCGCTTTGGGATATAAAACATTAAGAGCAGTCCGCGCCTGTTCCAGCGCTTTTAGTTCCGCTTTTGCAGATTCTTCTTTTGCTCTTTTTTCGATTACTTTTGGATCATTAGGGTCTTCTTCTTTTGGAGCCTGACCTTCGCCGCCCTCTGCAGAATCTTCATCGCTTTCATCATCGCTCATATTTTTTTGCAGCGATTCAACATCCAGGTTTTCTATTTGCTGCGGACTTAAATCTGATGAATTTAACTGTTCTGTCTCGGAGATATTCAGAAATGCAATAAAACGCCTTTGTCTTTCTATAAAAAAGCGTTCGTAGGGAATGAATCGATCCGATATTAACTTCATTAAAAGCGGATAAAGCCCAAAGTGAACATTTTTCCGGATGTCCACAAACGATGCTATAATGTTGCGTATAATGTCCTGATACTTTTCTTTTGCATCCATCGGGCTTTCTATGTAAAGTATTTTATAAATTAATTTAAATGCAGATTTTATATTTTCTACGTTTAGGTCGTCAAGAATAAACATAGGTCTGTAAATATTGCGGAGTATGTCAGAAAAATCTGTTACTTTTATGGAACGCGGATGCGCCTGAATTTCTGCAATGCTTTTTGCAAGCGTTTCTATATCCCAGCTGCGGATTGTGTCCAGGATTTTATAAACAAACGGAGATGTTCTTCTAAGCTGATTGTTGCGTCTTTTATTGCTTTTTGGAAACAGGGTTCTTGCCGCGCTTACAAGTCTTTCTATCTTTGCGTAGTGTTCATTCATGCGAAGAACAACAAAACGCGGATTTACATAATCTACAGGCTCTTTAAAAAATGAAAAAATAGATGTTAAAACCTGCATGGAGCTTTTTATTTCGAATACCAGCTGCCCCGAATATTGATCAATTTTTACCCTTTCTGAATAAGACAGTTTTGCCGGAATGGAAGGATCATCGCCGGGGAATGGGCCTGTTTTTTTGGATTTTGATCTGAAAAAACCAGGTTCATCGTCTGCTGATGCAACGTCTACTCTGCGGATAGCTTTTTTGCCGCCGCCTACCAGTGTATTTTTTCTGTTTTTTCCTGAATCGTTATCCTCGATTCGTTCTGAACCTACTTCGCCGCCAAGAACCTGCATCATTCGTTTTGCTTCGGCTTCGTCTGTTACGCCCAATTTACCGCGTACACGGCTAAGCTCGCCAGGTTCGTATACTGCATTTTTTGAATGCGCATTTTTCTTATTTGCCATATTTATACCCGTAAATAAAGTTTTTCTCCCAACCCTAAAAGATTTTTAATCTGTATCTTTTCTCCGTCTGAACTAGCCAGCATTCCATTATAATATCCCAAAGGAGATATAAAATCTGCCGTTGTAATGACAAGTTTTGTGCCGCTTCTGCATAAATACTTTGGTGTAAATGTTAAATCGACCATGCCTTCTACATCTTGAATAACCCAATTGCCGTCAGGGCCGTTAGGCATTGTAATAAGCACCGGCGGAAGAAGTGTAAGTTTACCGTCCAGCCAAAAAGCGTTTTCGTTATTTTTATTGGTTTCTCCTGTTTGATTCTCTGCAATATGAAAGCCAAAGCGCCGCTTTTTTTGAACATCTTCATTAAAGCCCATTCCGCTGCATATTGTCGTTTTCATTCTGTAGGGAAAAAACCCTTTATAATCGCAGAAAAATCCCGAACATGTATCCTGCTTCATATTAATATGATTTCCTGCAAAAACCATATCTCCGCGCACGGGAGCCAAAACCTTATATGCATACATTGAACAGCGCTTTTCCAAAGCCAAAGATACTGCTATTGGAGCAGTTTCCTGATTATTTAAATTGTATGCAAGATGAACAGTCAGCGAAGGTTGTTTGCGTGTTCCTTCTATATTGATGTCAAGCTTTATTGCATCGGCATCGAGCCAGCTGTGAATGCGGAAATAAAACCGAGAAATATGGCAGTCTATTGAAGAATTTGCAAGGCTTTCCGGAAGATGCCAGCCTGTACCCGGCATTATTTTTTTATAGATAAATCTTTGTTCATTTTTTTTATCAAATAAAATGATATGCGCCATTCGGTACATTTTAACATTGCAAAAAAGCGCTTCCAGCGCGTAATTATCATCATGAGCGCTGAATGATTGCCATTCTTTTATCCGGCAATCTTTTAACCAGCGGGGAAAAGGATAACCGAAAGGCCTGCGAATTTCCTGTAAATTTACCCTGTCAAAAGCCTTGTTCCACGTTCCAATAATGGAATCCCCATTCTCTACGGGCGAGGAGGCTGGGGGTGCAAATTCTCTAGTGTACATCTTATTGTGAATTTTAACATATTTTGAGTTTATTTGCGAGTGAAGATAATATAAGAGTGTAACGGAATAGTTGCAGAATTTGTTATTTCTCTGTATGATCCTTAAATAAGGCGGATAATATGAACTGTGACCCGGCAAATCCAAAAGGCTCAGGAATTGCAGATGTTTGGCAGGAAACCATTCCTATAAGATTTGGCTTAATAGACAGGTCGGACAGATTAACCCTAAACGGTGTGTTTAATTTTTTTCAGGAAGCAGCAATCAGCCATGCAGAAAATCTGGGTGTTGGGCGCGAAGATATGGCAAGAACAGGTCAGGTTTGGATTATTTCTAGAATGTCAGTTCTTGTAGACAGGCGTCCGAATTACCGCGAATCAGTTGCCGTACGCAGCTGGCCTTGCGGCTGGGATAAATTATTTGCCATCCGCGACTATGAAATAAAAGATAACGAAGGCAAAGCGATAGTATCAGCGCGCAGTGCATGGCTTATCGTAGATATGGAAAAACGGCGCCCGCTTAGACCTCAATCTGTAATGGATAATCTGCCTCTTAACGAAGATTTAAGCGCTCTTCCGCCGGAAGCAAACGGAGCCGCCGCTTTAACTGAGCGAGACAGCCTGCAAAAACACATAGAAAGGAAAGCCCTTTATACAGACCTCGATTTTAACGGCCATGTAAATAATGTCCGTTATATTCAATGGATAGAAGATGTCATGGATCCCCAGCTCTTGGAAAAAGCAGGAAAAATGCGCTTTGATATAAACTATATAAGCGAAATTATGGAAGGTGAAATAATCGAGTTATTATCTGTTCCTATATATAACGAAGACGGCCCTGAAAATGCCAGCGCCGATTATGCATTTGCATTCGAGGGCAGAAAAAAACTAAATAATCAGGCTGCTTTTCGCGCAGAATTACGTCTTTGGTCATAATTTAAGGCACAATAATTTCGCTTGCTGCGCTGCCGTCTCTTGAATAGATTCTTCTTGGGTTATTTGGGTCTACACGGCGCTGACCGCGGTGAAAAAACACATATTGATACGTTCCCGGCGGCATTGGAATTGTCAGGCTAAAAACCCCTGCAGGCCCTTCTCTTAATTCATACATAAAGGGATCCCAGCCGTTAAAGCTTCCGGCTACTGTTACAATATCTCCCGGCGGAGCTCTGTATGTAAATGTTAAACCATCAGGCAGACCATCCAGAGGGTTTGGTTTTACTTGCCTTTGCGGTATGCGCAATACCGATAAAGCAAGGCCGGAAGCTGCATCTCTGCGGAAATTTTCATTTAAAGGGTCAATTGTCCATAAACCATTTATAACAATTCTGTATTCCAGTTCCCTTATGTGTGATGGAATCTGGTGCACATGAAATTGAATGCCCGAATCCCTGTAAAGATCCGGTTCTTTTTGACCCGGAGGGATAACTGCAAATCTCATATCCTGGGGAACAATTAACTGCCTAAACCAGTGAACATTACTGAAATTTTCATGGGCAAAAGCAACACCAACCCTTCTATGGCTTGAATCTGCAGTAAAAAGAACAAAATCTTCATGAACAACCGGCGAACTTGGCCCGGGTAAAGATAATAAAATATTTACCAGTTCGTAAGATTCCCAATCTGCTGCATTGGCGATTCCTGGCGAAAAAGAGGCAAATATCAATAAAATGTAAAAGATTCTAATCGTTTTCATACATTCTATTCTATTATCGGTCGATATATGGTATATAATTACATAAAACAAATGGAGTTTTATGCCTTCATTAGATGCGCTTGGTCAGTTTAAGTTCTCCTTTAATAATATCGCAAACGAGAAGGAAGATGTCATTTCTCAGAAACTCCCGTTTGACGATCTTAAACTTCCCGAAATAGAAGCGCCTCCTTTTGAATATGACAGATACAATAAACCATCGATAGATTTTTCCAGCTCGGATGATACTTCCGGTTCCGGTACCGGCTCCGGTACAGATGATTTTGATTTTAATGCATTTGTAAACGACCTTCCCGATGATGCAGCTCCGCCGCCTTTGGACTCGCTTATAGAACAGCCGTCTGGCGGAGCTATTTCCGCCTTTGATGATTTCTTAAATGATTTAAGTTCCGGGTCTTCGGAACAAGATTCGCCTGCGGATTCATCTTTTACAGATGAGCCGCTTGCAGATTCATTTTCTGCAGATGAGGCGCTTGCGTCAGAGCCGCCTGCGTCAGAGCCGCTTGCAGATGAACCGCCTTTTGATTTTTCGGCATTTGACGCTTCTGCAGATACAGGTGCTTCTGATGATTTTTCTGCGCCGCCGGAAGATTTACTTGCAGGTTTCTCCGATGAAATAGAATCATCAGGAATGGAGCCTGACGCAGAAATGCAGGAAGACACTGATGATTATGGTATCGATATGGGCGGCGAAAGTCCTGAAGTTAGTGATGACGCCGCAGAATTTAACATTGATGACTTTGGCAGTGATGATAACGGCACAGATTTTAACATTGATGACTTTGGCATTGATGATAGCGGCGCAGACGTAAGCGGCGCAGGCGCAGCTGACACAGGCTCCAGCGATGACGATTTTGGCTCTATAGATATGGGCGGCGAAAGCATGACCGATGATTTTTCTGCAGGGTTTGATGCTGACGGCGCAAGCGAAGCTAGCGGCGCAGACGCCGATGCAGATTTTAACATTGATGATTTTGGCAGTGACGCCGGCGGCGAAGACGCAAGCGGCAAATCTGATGCAGATGCAGATGCAGACGCTGACGCGGGCATAGATCTTGGCGGCGAATCTCAGGAATATACACCCGACGTTAATGACGATTTTTCCATGGATGGTGTCCTGCCTGCCGGCGATGATTTTGGCGGCGACTTCGGCGCCGGTATCGGCAGTGATACATTCGATGAAACTCCGCCGGATGAAACAGGGCTTTCAGAAGCGGATTTTTCCGGCTTTGATTCAGGCACAGAATCCGGTTCCGGCGATGAATCTCCTCTTGATTTAGGCGATTTTGGTGATGACTTTGCCTCCGCCGATATTGAACTTGAAAATGAACCCGCCGCCGCATCCGGCGCCGCATCCGGCGATGAATCCTTTGGCCATGATGATTATTCCAGCGATGTTTTCGGCAGTGATGACTTTGCTCTTTCCGGCCTTGATGATATTTTAAATAAATCCAAATCAACAACAATATCAATGATTCCTGCTCCAAAGAAAAAATTGTTTGGCAGGAAAAAAGCAAAAGCAGCAGAGATTCAGGCGGCAGAAGAAGAAGTAGAAGAAATTTCCTTAACTCAGGATGATGTTGATAACTTACTGCGGACACTTGCATCTTATCCATTGAATCTAAGAATTATTTGTCAGGAATTAATTGCAGAACAGGTAATACTGCCTCAGCAATTATCTAAATTGATACGTTTGCTTGTTTACGGTGCTCATGTAAAAGAAACTGCGCTTCATGTTGAATCAATTACCGGTAAACCTGTTATTATTCCAAAAAGTTTCGAAAAAGGTTCCGGCGCTGCATTCGAAGCAGAGCAGTCAAGTTTTGCATATATTTTTATTCATAACTTCCTTCCGGTTTTAAGGCTTTTTGCAGTTTTTGCAGTTTTGTTATTTTCTGTTATTTACCTTGGTTATAATTTTATCTATAAACCTATTGCGGCAGAATCGCTTTATAAACGCGGTTATGAAAGAATCTTTGCAGGTGAGTATCAGCGGGCAAATCATTTGTTTCAGGAAGCATTTGACATGCACCGCAAGAAAAAGTGGTTCTATTTATACGCAGAAGCGTTTAGGGATCAGAGGCGGTATACGCTTGCAGAAGGAAAATACGATGAACTTTTAAGGCACTATCCAAGGGATAAAAAGGGTATTCTGGATTATGCCGCTTTAAATACTTATTATTTAATGAATTTTGAAAAGGCCAACAGGCTGTTACAGCGGGGGCTTCTGGATTTTTCTCCGAATGATGTTGATAGTCTTCTTGCCGCCGGTGATAATTTCCTTGCTTGGGCAGATTCAAATCCGGCAAGATTTTTTGACAGATACGAAGATGCGCGTTTCTCTTATGCAAGGGTTCTGGAATTGCAGGGCTGGCAGCCGCATGTTGTAGAAAGAATGATGAGATACTTTATCCGTATTGATGATTTACGGGAAGTTATTCAATTAAGGCGATGGTTCGAAAGCAGTTCAAGACGCCGTCTTTCTGCAGAATCTCTTTCGGAGCTTGGCGGTTACCTTTTGGACAAACAACTGGAAAGACCAACAGGTGTTCCCAATCCTTATATCGAAAGCATAGAAAGTGTAAGAGATATGCTCTTGCAGGCAGTAATGATGAATACGCTTTTACCGGAGCCGCATTATCATCTTGCACGTTATCATCATAATCTTGGCAATACCTATGATGAAAGACTAACTTTGGAAAATGCGATTCGTGCTTTTGATTTAGCAAGGCAGGAATCTATTAAACGCAGGCTCTACCGGGTAGATGCGCATTACCGTTATGCAAGTCTTCTTATTAATAACAAAGAATTTTTCCCTGCAGAAGAACAGGTAGTACGGGGCATTGAACTGTTCGAAGAATTCCATAACAGGAACCTGATTCCCGCTACTCCTCAGCTTGGACAATTGTATGCTGTAAGGGGAGATCTGGAATATTTTGTTAAATCCGGCAATATGCGCGCAGCTTTAACCAACTACCACACTGCAGAAAGATACGGCTATTCACCGCCGGAAGTTCAATACCGTATGGGAGCGGCATACTATCAAATTGAGGATTGGAGAAATGCGCTTGAATACCTGTTTAAAGCATCTGCAGAATTGCCGCTGAACAGGCGAATGCTGTTTGCTCTTGGCAATGCAGCTTTCCAGCGCGGAGATTATTTTGCAGCTCAGGGTTACTACAACCGCTTGCTCGACATTTTGGAGCTTCAGCGTATCAGGCTTCCTGTTCTGCTGCCTAACGACAGTATTCAGTTCCTGGAAACAGGCGAACGCCTTATGATGGCGCGTAATAATGCCGGTGTTGTAAATGAAATGCTTGCAGATCAGACAGGAAACCGCGATTTCCGCTCCAGAGCTATGGTAATGTATGCAGAATCTGCCCGTGCCTGGGATGCAACTACCCGTAACCCTGAATTTATGACAAGAATGCGCCTGCCAGACAGTCCGGGCGCTCCTAGCATCAACCTGGGTTATCTTAATGCAAATAATGCTTTGCGCCCCAATAGCAATTTCAGACCGCAAATTTTTGTCAGAATAGACAGGGATGTGCTTGAGCCGTCAAAATGGGAAGAACTTACAGCGCCTTAACGGCTTAATTTAAATCTTTTTACAGAAATTAATGTTGACGGTTTGGGGTTCTCGTGTTAATATGGATAATACCAGTTTGGTAAATATCTAAAATCATATCCTTTGGAAAAAGCTATGCAGTATTTTGATACTCACGCCCATTTGGGGCTTATTATTGAAGACCCAATTGAGCAGCTAATTGTTATACAGGAAGCCCGTCAGGTTTCTGTAAACCGGATTGTCTCTATTTGCAACAGTCTCCACGACTTTGGTCAAGTTTATGACAACCTTAAATCTGCAACGAATGTATACCACGCCGTTGGAGTGAGTCCTTCCGAAGTGCAAAACCCGGGCAAGGACTGGCTGCAGCATATTGAACAAAGCGTTCAGTACCCAAGAGTAGTCGCCATCGGGGAAATTGGTTTGGATTACTACCGGAAATTCGGAGATAAAAAATCTCAGATTGAGCTTTTTATTACTCAGCTTGATCTTGCGGCAAAACTTAATCTGCCGGTTATTATTCATAACCGTGATGCAGGTCATGATGTCCTGGATATTCTTCGCGACCGTTTGCCGCCAAGAGGCGGAGTGTTTCACTGTTACTCCGAGGATGCGGCATATGCCGAAAAAGCGCTGAGTTTAAATTTGTTTTTTTCTTTTGCCGGAAACTTGACATATAAAAATGCAAAGAATCTGCATGAAACAATCGCTGTTCTGCCTGTAGATCGCATCTTGATAGAATCGGAAGCGCCTTTTATGGTTCCGGCAGATTACCGCGGCAAACGTAACATGCCCAAATATCTGCCGATAACTGCCCGTTACCTGGCAGAAATGCTGGAAATGGAAGAAGAAGCGCTTGCCGCTCAGCTTTGGGAAAACTCCTGTAAGTTCTTCGGTTTGCCAAACGAATAAAGTGTCTCTGTATCGTCCTGTAAAAATTGGCTCTCTGGAAATACCCGGGAATCTCTTTTTGGCGCCTGTGGCAGGTTATACCGATCGTGCGTTTCGTTCCATCTGCTGGGATAACGGCGCAAACTTTTCGTTCACAGAGCTAGCCTCCGCCGAAGCAATCTCCCGCAAACATGGCCGTTATGGACTTGATCCTAAAGACCTCTCGCAGGGACGCAGAGGCGCAGAGAACGCAGAGGAAGATAAGGGTGATGATCCTAATATTATATCTATCAATTTAATCCGGCGTGGTGATCGTGAAAAGCTGTATGCGATTCAATTGTTTGGCGGGAACCCCGATACTATTTACCAGGCAGCTTCTCTATTAACGCCGTTAAAACCAGATGCACTAGATATTAACTCGGGATGTCCTGTTCCCAAAGTAGTAAAAAACGGCGCAGGATCTGCTCTTATGAAAAACCCCGCCAACCTGGGAAGAATAGTAGAAGCCGCCGTGCGTGCTTCGCGCGAAAGTTTGGGAAACATTCCTGTTACAATAAAAATCCGTTCGGGCTGGGATTCGTCTTCTTTAAATTATTTGGAGTGCGCGCGTATCGCTGTAGAAGAAGGCGCTGCGATGGTTACCTTGCATCCGCGGACAAGAGCGCAGGGTTACGGCGGCAGAAGTGATTGGTCGCACATTGCAGAATTGGCTTCCCGTTTAGCAGTTCCTGTTACAGCTTCCGGCGATTTATACACACCCGAGGATGCGCAGCAGATGTTAAGTGAAACAGGGTGCGCCGCTGTAATGTTTGCAAGAGGTTCAATGGGCAACCCGTTTATTTTTTCTGCCGCCCGCTCGTTTTTAGAAACCGGTTCGTGGGAGCAAGCGCCGTTTTCTGAACGGATAGCCGCTGCAATGTCTCATTTGGAAATGCTTGCCGCAGACATTGGCGAGCGTACTGCCTGTTTGGAAATGCGTAAACAATTCTGCGCTTACACTAAAGGTATTACAGGAGGAGCCGGTCTGCGGGATAAGGTTGTCCGGGCTGCCACGATAGAAGAATACAGGCAAATCGTAAATAGTTATAAATCGTAATATTATCTAATGACAGTCACCCTCTTTTTTATTATACTATATACATAGGAGGAGGTTTGCATTTTGTTAAGCAAATTTACCGCACTAATAACTAAAACATTTCAGATACGTGATGAACTGTCGTTTAAAAATATCAGAGGTTTTTTATGGCCTGTGTTATTAATTTTTCCATTATCAGTAATTTCAGGAGATGTTCGTTTTTTTAATTTAGGGATAGAAATGTTCGGATTACATTCCTATCAGTTAATGTTGTATCCATTGGGGCTTGGCTGGCTTGTAATGGCTTTTGTTCCAAAAAACTTAAGTATGCCCATTCTTAGAACAGCCGCACTATGCTGTGTTTCGCTTCTTCCTTTTCAGATAATGTATCAGTTTTTTATTGATAACGAAACAATACAGCTTTCATTTTTTATGGTTTATCAGTTTTTTAACGGGATCTGCGCTGCCTGTGCTTTTTCTCTATTCTGTTTTAAGTTAAACAATGTCGAGCGTTTGTTCGGCATGATGATGATCCTTTTTTATTACAGTTTATTCTATATTTTCTACAGAAGGTTTCCTATAGTTCAGGAAATTTATAAATCATGGGGCGGCGTAACGGTTGTTTTAATTTATCTTGTTATTGTTTTTGCGTGTACAAGATTAAAACATGAAGAAATAAATGAAGCAAATGAAAGCGGTAAAAATTCCGGAGCGCTTTTTTGCATCATTTTATTTATTGTATATTACATGATAATGTGCATGATCAATTATATTGAATTTGCAGAAGGAATTATCTACGGTCTTCCTTACGGGTTGGGTCAGTTTGCTGCAATTTTACTTATAGGTTTTATAATGATGATGAAGAGCAATAACGCTCTTTATATATGGCTTATGTTCCTTGTCTTTTCTCTTTTAGGGATAAGCATTCTTATTTATGATACAAATACCGCTCTTTTCTCTGGTTCGCTGGTTTACGGCATGGGCGACGGTCTTGGTTATATCATTGTTTATTACATTTGCGCTGGAGCGATAAAGCAGAGTAAATCGTTTAAAGTTTATAAGATTTATTGTTTTGTTTTCTTTATCCAGTATTTTATCATTTCCGGATTATACTCGCTTGCCTTTGATAATTTTGATGGAGAGGTTCACTTACTGGCGCTTGGTATTGTATTATTTTTATGTTCTGCATGCTTCCTTTTAATTCCGCTTGTCCAGAAAAAATTATTCGAGGTTGACTGGAGCGACGGATTATATTTGCGGGATATGGAACAGTATTCTAAAAGCCTTGCAGAAACACAGGCGCAGACAAAAAAAGAAAAATTAAATTTGACAGTCAGGGAAGAAGAAATTTTAACCATGCTGCTTGGCGGTTCAGCCCCTAAAGAAATTGCATTTATTTTAAAGATTAGCTATGACACAACCCGTTTTCATCAAAAGAACCTGTACCGCAAATTGGGCATTAAAAGTATTCAGGAACTTTTTACCAGATACGGGGTAGAATCTGCCGTAAAAGCCAAATAGTGATATTGAACTTGTATTTTTTTGTCTTTTGGTATATGATTAGGCAGAGGGAAGTAAATACTGTGCCATTTACAAGAATTATAGAAAATGCAGAAAAGGTTGTTGGCTTATCTGCAGAAGAAATACGAAAATATTCCCCATGCGAACTAAGGTCTCATTTAGAAATAAAAAACAAGAAAAAGTTTTCATTTAAAACTGAGTTTCCGGTAATTGGCCGCGGTAATGTACTACGGGATAGTATTATTACATCAGAGGAGATAAACAAGGATATCGATAAGATACTTGCACACTCAAAATGACAGAAAAAGATGTTTATAGTTTCTATAACGAAAAGGTAAAAATATTATACAGCGAAATTGAGGCAAGAGAGAATTCCCTGCCGGTTGAGCTGCTGTTTGAAATACACTCTGCTTTTGACCATCTAAAAAGAATTCATATTGACGGCGAACCGGAAAGCCATTGTGCCGAAAAGGCTTTTTCTCATTTAAAAAGAGGGTTATTAGATGCCTTTAAGCTAAAGCTCAAGTATCATAACAAAGACTATGCAAAACTACTTACGATGAAAGCCGATTTTCATTTAATTGATAATGGAATGTTCTGGCCTTCGTTATTAAGTAAAAGAAAAAATATTGTTAGCTTGGCTAAAGAGGCTAGGGTTTGTGAAGGGGGCAAGGGTATAGAAGATGCATTTGAAAAATGGTACGAGACATCTGTTCTTATTGACCAATTTGAAAGTGATTATTTTGAATCACCAAAAATTCAATGGGCAAAAAAGCAATATTTTACCCGCCGGTTTTGGGATATTTTAATTGGTCTTATTGTTGGGATAATTGCCAGCACTATTGTTCAATATCTTTTTCCTGGTCTATTTTAAGAAGAATAGAATACCCCGCTTTTCCAAGTAGGAATATCAACATAAAATCTGCCGTAAAAGCCAAATAAAGCATACCTACCCATTTATGTAGGTAGGCAATAAAATGATTTTCATGTAAGAATTTTTTAATCGGCCTGTATGGGTTGAAATACATTTAAAAGTGTTCCAAAAATGGGGCAATTAGAAGGGGAATTTTATGAAAAAATCAGGAATCCAGCTTATGGATGGCGAACAACTGGTCGTGGAAATTGAAGCAGAAATGTACGATGTAGGCAGCGGTCCATTAGGACGTATTTTGGGAATTTTCTCAAAATTTACTGCAAAATTTACAGGAAGCGTTGAAAAAGGATTTTTGGTAGTAACCGACAAGAGAATCATTACGGTTACTGAACAGAAAGTATGCTGTGTTTTCCAAAGAAGCAAAGGTATTTCATGTTATTTACCAAACAGTGTTTATAAAATGGGCTGGAGAAAAGAGGGAACACTTCTTTGCTTATGTCCTACTATCAATTTATGGTATAGCACAAAACACGGTGATGGAAAGAACATAAGAATGATCGGTGCAACAGAAGATACAGCTATGAAAATAGTTGATGCTTTCTTCAAAATGATTTCACAGTCAAACGCATTGATTCGTCAATAATTTCTAAAATGCCAAGATTCCTGTATCTAAACATATATTCCTTTATATTGGTATTTGCAGGAATCCTGGTTATTTTTTTGCCGTTTTATATGATCAGTAAATGGATACTGATCCCGCAGGGAATAATCGCCTTGTATTTGTTTTATACAGGCTGCAAATTATTCTCGACATGGGATGATAAAAAGGCAAAAATTGCCATTCTGCTGGGTAAGAATAAAGATGAGTTCCGCCCGGATACATTTAAACAATTTATGGAGGCGCCTTGCGGACGCCTTGTTGTAAGAATCGTTCTTGCAGAATTGGGAAAATCCCATGAATATAAGGCATTATTAATAATGAAAAAACCTTTTTTTGTATTATTAAAAGAAAATTGCACGCCTACAGAAGCAGTTGTGTATATAAACGAAGATTATTTTAATCAAAAATAAAAATATTATTAGGAGTTATTATGCTGTATCTTATTTTATTGCTTTTATTTGTTATTTTGGCTGTTGTTTTAGGCAATCTTTTTAAAAATAAAATACTTAAAAAATATCCTCAGGAAGGCAGACAAGGTCAGCAGTTTCTTTCTATGTCAATTTTTATTGTTGGAGTAATAATTATTTATTCGGTTATATTCGGAGGTTTAGCTTTAAATTCAGCAATAAAAAAACAAACGGAAGTTATGATAGTTCTGCTTAGAACTCATGAAAGTACAAAAGACCTTGATATTGTAAAAGATGGGATTAATATGGCAGCGATTTCGAGTGACATTGAAAATCTGAATAAAACTGTAAACGAATTAAATACTACTTTATGGCCTTATGCTAAAGAACAGGGTATTCCCAAATGGCTTTTTGATGCAGCAATTGAGCAGATTAAACTCCAAATACAGGCAAGGTTAATTATTGTAAATGCTGCAGGTAGTGTTGGTAATAAACTAACCGATGATGATGAGATAATAACCATTGAATCTTTATTCAGGAATATACGGACAGGGGTAATGAATGTTGTAAATATTATAATCATTATTATTGTTGTTATTATTCTGATAGCTGTTGGAATCTATATAATTCTAACTTTACATACAGTTTCAAAAGCCGATGAAATAAAAAATTCTGTAGTCTTTGGAGAAGCCGGTGCGTCTAATAAATGGAAACTGCCCAACGCGCCAGAGGATTCACAAGAGAAAAATAGAACTGCTGTTTGTGACGAATAGGCGATAGGTTGACCAAATTCAATTAAGCCTTTATTCTTGAATAATGAATAATATTATCAGGCGGCCTTTCAGATATACATTCAATAATACTGTTTTTTGGATTATAGGGATTAATCTTTTCATTTTTGCGCTGACATACTTTTTATTTCCCAGGCAGCAGCAGCTTTTTGTAACCCGAATGTCGATGATTCCATTTGCTGTTATAGAATTAAAATGGGTCTGGACTTTTATTACATATATGTTCATGCATGGTTCTATTACTCATATCCTTTTTAATATGCTTGGTCTTTTTATCTTTGGGCTTCATGTAGAAAGACAAATGGGCAGTAAAGAGTTTCTCCTTTATTACCTATTAACAGGTGTTTTGGCAGGAGTTTTTTCATTTTTTATTTATTATTTAACAGGTCAATACATTGTTGCTCTTATGGGCGCTTCCGGAGCGTTATTTGCTGTTATGCTTGCTTATGCAATATTTTTTCCCAATTCCATTATTTATGTTTGGGGTATTCTTCCTTTGCGTGCGCCTGTAATGGTTATAGGTTATACAGCTTTGGAATTGTTTTTTTCCATTAGGGGAAGCCGCGGTAATACTGCGCATTTAACGCACCTTGCAGGTTTTGCTTTTGGCTGGATTTATTTTATGGTGCGCTTTGGCGTTAATCCGTTTAAGCGGCTTTTTGGACGGTAAGGAAAAGGAAAGTTATAATGATAAAAGTCGGCATACTTTTCGGCGGTAAATCTGCAGAGCACGAGATTTCGTTATTATCTGCAGGTAATGTCGTTGATGCATTGGATAAAAGTAAATTCGAACCCATTTTAATTAAGATTGATAAATCAGGTAAATGGAATTTTAACGATATATTTTCTTGCGATGTTGTATTCCCGATTCTGCATGGACCGTTTGGCGAAGACGGCACGATACAGGGTCTTTTAAAACTGGCAGACATTCCGTTTGTTGGACCTAGTGTGCTTGGTTCTGCAGTTGGCATGGATAAAGATGTAATGAAGCGGCTTCTGCGTGATGCAGGCATTCCAATCGGGAAATTTATTGTTGTGCAAAAACATGAAAAGTTTCCATCTTTAGCCGAAGTTGAACTAATACTTGGTTCTGCCGGGAATGATACTCCAATTTTTATTAAACCTGCAAATATGGGATCTTCTGTCGGAATCAATAAAGTCCGTAACGAAGCGGAATTAACCGCCGCGCTTAAGGAAGCATTTTTATACGACACAAAAGTTATTATAGAAGAATTTATTTCCGGGCGGGAGATTGAATGCGCGGTACTTGGCAACGAAGAACCAGAAGCTTCTTTACCCGGCGAAATTATTCCAACGCATGATTTTTATTCATACGATGCAAAATATATCGATGATAACGGAGCTGCGCTGGAAATCCCTGCAAAACTTGACGTGCAAACAACAAAGCGTATTCAAGAACTTGCAAGAAATGTATTTAAAGTTTTAAACTGCGAAGGTCTTTCCCGTGTAGATTTGTTTTTAAAAGACGATGGTGAATTAGTTGTAAACGAAATTAACACCATGCCCGGTTTTACAAAAATTAGTATGTACCCAAAAATGTGGGAAGCCAGCGGTTTAAGTTACACAGACCTTATAACACGGCTTATCGAACTTGCAATCAGCCGTTTTGAAAGAGACAAACAATTAAAAACTAGTAAATTGTAAAAGAAATTCTTATAAAAAGAGTTCTCGCAGAGACGCGGGGACGCGGAGAACGCAGAGTTGTTGTCCGATGTCGTAATCCTAATATAATCAAATCTTTGATAGCTCTCTTTGATTTCTTGGGTTTAAGAGAAGATTGCGAATAAAAACACAGCGGTCTCTGCGCCTCTGCGCCTCAGCGAGAAATAATCTAGATAATTTTCTACATGGTTTACAAGCTGTCGCCGAAATCTGCTCTGAACTTCTGCGCCAGTTTTTGCGGCCAGTCGGAAACAGGTTCCAGTCTGCCAAAGAAAAAGCGCAAAACTTCAGGTTCAAATGTAAAACGCAAGCCGCCGATTAAATGGCGGTTTTCATGCAGCCATGTAAGCCTGTCTGCAACATATTTAATCTGAGACAAAGTAAACACACGTTTTGGCAGAGCAAGGCGCAGAAGTTCCATCTCGGCATAATGTTCGCTGCCGTCTGCATTGCGGACTTCGCTTATTGTGCCTCGTTCCATTCCCCTAAAACCGCCTGCTATATATGAGGCGATTGCCAATGCGCCTGCACGGTATTCGCTTTGCGGAATATGTTCGCAAAACTGCATTGCATTTACGTGGCAGCCAAGACCGCCTGCAGGTGTAACAACAGAAATGCCCGATAAAAGCAATTCTTTTGCCAATGCCTCAACAAATATTGGTGTTTGTTCAATAACATGAAAATCTAAACTTTCCCGCAAACCTACTGCAAGCGCTTCCATTTCACGCACAGACATTCCGCCGTAGGTTAAAAATCCTTCGTATAATGGAACTAAACTTATCATTTTATTGTATAAATCTTCGTTATTTGTAATTATTCCGCCGCCTCTTACGCATCCCAATTTTCGTGCAGAAAAATATGCCATGTCGAATAAACTGCCTAATTCTAAAGTGATATTTCTTAATGGAACATTAGCAAATTCTTTTTCGCGGGTTTTAATAAAATATAAATTGTCAGATAACAAAGATGCGTCAAAAACTGTAAGTATTCCTGCTTCTTTTGCAATTTTTGCCGCTTCACGCATATTTGCCATAGAGACAGGCTGACCGCCGACAAGGTTTGTTCCGGCCTCGATTCTAAGAAAAGCGATTTTGTCTGCTCCATGTGTTTTTATTTCTTCCCGCAGTCTATCAATATCCAGATCGCCTTTAAAAAGTAAATCGCTTTTTACTTCTAATCCTTCTTTTCTGATAATTTCTACAACTGTTCCTCCGTTTCGCATAATGTGCGCTTTGGTTGTTGTAAAATGATAATTCATGGGAACAATTTGCCCGGGTTTAATAAATACCTGGCTTATAATGTTTTCGCACGCACGGCCTTGATGGCAGGGAAGAAAGTATTTAGTGCCGAATACTTCGGTAAGCGCTTCTTCTACACGGTAAAAAGTTTCAGAGCCTGCATAAGAATCATCGGCGTTCATCATTGCTGCATATTGCGCCTGACTCATTGCGTTTACGCCGCTGTCTGTCAGCATATCAAGAAACACATCCCTGTTTTTTAACAGGAATGTATTGTTTCCAGCTTCCTGCGAAGCCTTTAATCTATCTTCTACCGGAATTAGGTTCAACCTTTGAACCATACGTGTTTTGTGCATTTCTAAGGGAATGTTTTCCCCATTATGGAATTTAACTGCCATTTTTTACCTCTTATTAGTGTCTTTTAATATTGTAACGATTAAGAGGGAATTGTAAAGCCGAAATTACGTGTTTTATATTGAGAAAATCGGCTTAACTTTTTAATAACATTTCCAATTTTTTTGCATTAACTGCTGCCTGACTCTTTGCATGATTATTAAAAAATAATTGAACTATTTTTGTGTTTTTTAATAATTCTTTAACAGGTTCAATAAATGTTTGTAATTCGCTGTCGGAATACATGTAATCGTAGCGTGAAACATTATTGCCTGTGTACCAGTTTTCCAGGCTGCGGCCGTGAAAACGAAGATATGCTATATCGCTTGTTGCAGTAAAATCAAGCTTTAATAAATCTTTATGGTTTGGATTATCAGTTATACACCAGCCGGTATTACGCTGATGGAGAGCTTTATATACCTGATCGTTTTGCCACTTAATGTTCCGCATCTCAACTATTACTGGATAGTTTTTTAAATGCAAAGCGGTAGTTATGTTATGTTTTTTCAAAAATGCAGTTTTTGACCAGCCTATGCCCCAAATATCGCCGGCAGGATAATTATTTAAATTGGGTATTTACTTGACGGGGTTTTCATGTAAATTATTTTCGACTTCCACCACCTTCACTATTTTCTGTAGGAACACCCTGTTGCTCATCGTATTGTTTTAAAAATCCAATAGCAGAAAGCTTATTAAAATTATCATTAAAATGCCATGCCTCACATATATTATTATTATAATTCATTCTTATTAATAAATAATAATATTTATCATTTTTGCTATTGTATTTATATTTATCAATAATTATTTTATTATTAGTAGCATTTAATCCAGAAATATTTTCTAAATGAATAATTTCAGTAATATTTTTTAATTTTTCTGCAATATTTCCGTCTTCTGTTTTATCATATTTTATATGTCCTATAGATTCAATTTTTTCAGGGTCTTGTTTATTAAATAATATTTCTTGCCAACTAATACCATATTTACTTTCTATTATGTTTCTTATATTTTGAATAGGTTTTAGTATTTTTGTATTTTTTGAAGATGTTAATGCAAATAAAACATCATTATCATCTAAATCTATTCTTGAAGGATAACGCAATTTACTAATTATAACATTCATTTGATTACAATTTGTTAGTATATAATTAAAACTCTTATCATTCTTTTCACATAAAGCAATCAATTTTGAAAGATTATGATCGTAATCAAATTTTATATTATTATATCTTAAATATCCTTTTAAGTATTTTTCTACAGATTGAGAACAATGATAATATATTGCTTCTTTATTGGGTTTATATGCAGAATTAAGATATTCTGCTGATTTTAAGTCTTCATCTGCAATAAATAACCATTCCGCTACTTCTTTAATATCCATATATTAATATTCCTTTTTCACTTATAGTTTTTTCAAATGAATGATATTTTTTATATTCTATAAATTTTTTTTCTTTAATAATAAACAAATCTGCTGTAAATATTTGATAATTATATAAATAATTTGCTATTTTTCCCATTGTCAATGTAATTTTTTTATCAAATGTATCTGGAACAACAATATATATATCAATATCACTTTTTTCTGTTGGTTTTCCATAGGCGTAAGAGCCAAAAAGATATATATATTTTGCTTGTACTGTATCGAGAATTACCTTTTTTATAATTTCTAATTGTTCTGAAATATCATATTTTTTCATAATTAAGCTCCTTTTCTTTCAGCAATAGACTTATAAATAGTAGGTTTTATTTCTGCGGCCTGTTCTATAAGTCTATAAAACAACTTTCCCCTGCTTGCTGATGTTCTCCTATTAAACCTGAAAGTATATTCATCAAGATAATAAGGCATGTGTTGATCTGATATAGAACCCTGTAAAGTTCCCATAATCCATCTTTTAAGTAATGATATAACTAAATGAACATTTGGCAATATTTTTTCATCATCTTCATTGCTTTTTTTATCAGATATTTTATGTTTATATCCAATTTCTTTAATTTTGCTATATCCTCTCCATCCATCTGTAATTATTGTAGACCCTTTTTCAACAGAATTTTCAATAAACATTTCAAGATTTTCAGAAGAAGCATCAGATATTAAACCCATTCTTACTCTACCTATTTTTTTACCATCCATTTCTACAGCAATAATTACTAAAGTTTTATTTTCAGTACCCCTGCCTCTTTTGCCACCAGATTGTTTTCCGCCTATAAATGCCTCATCAACCTCTACAACACCTTTTAACTTATCCCTATTTGGTCTTACCATAGCAATTCTTAACTTATGAAGCCAAAGCCAAGCGGTTTTATAACTCCCTATACCTAAAACTCTTTGTAAACCCAATGCGCTTGTGCCATTTTTCTGTGAAGTAATCCACCACATAGCTCTAAACCACATAGATAAAGGTTTATGGGAATTTTGAAAAATAGTGCCAGACATAAGGTTATATTTATTTCTGCATTTCTTACATCTTACAGAAATACCTTGTTCAAAACGGTATTCTATACAGCCACAATCTGCACATTTATAGCCGTCTTTGTACTTGAGATTAAACAGATAATCCCTACAAGATTCTTCTGTTCCAAACTTCTTTTCAAATTCCATTAAATTCATTGGATACATCATACCCTATATTATATCACAAAGTCAATGCCCTGCCAAGTAAATACCCACTTTATTCAATTCTTCGTCCTGGTTTAGTTCCAGCCAATTACATAATAACCCTGTGCCGGGCTTGCAAAACCTGTAGCTTTTGTTATTTTGGTCATATTGATTATTGTACTACATAACTGTATAGTAAGCAATAGGGTATTGAAAAATAAATTTATATAAAGTTAGGCGGTAATGCGCCTAAAATATAGTTGAATATTTCTTAATATTTGCATACAATGCAAAAAAATTGTATACAATGGGCAAAATGCAGTAATTATATGAAAACAGCTATTGATATTAATAGAATTGGAATGGATCTGCTTGAAAATATGCAGGCAGCTGTCGCTTTATTTGAAGTAATTACCGAAAACGACAAAGTAAAAGATTTACGTTTATTGTGGGCGAATAAATTATATTTATCTGTTATTAAGTTTACGCTGGAAGAGGCGGTTGGCAAATTATTTTCAGAAGTTGCAGAAAAAGATAAAGCATGGATTCCGCTGTACGGTGATGTCGGTCTAAGAAGACTGGATACACAGATTGTCGAAAGCTACAGCGATTTAAATAATTCGTTTATTCACGTACAGGCATACTCGCCGGAGCCAGGGCAGGTTGCAACTATATTGCAGATACGCAGCAAGTTTGTTCAATCGGAACTGGAAAAAGAAAAGGAAGAACAAAAAATCCGTTCTATGCTTGGTCTTTTACCGGAGGGAATCCTATTCGGAAAATTAATTTATGATAAAGACAAAAAATTAATAGATATAAATTGCATGTATGTGAATCAGGCATTCGAAATTAATGAAGGCGTCATTGTAAATTCTCTGCAGGGGAAAAATTTTTACGAAATATATCCCGACAGGCATATAGATGATTTGGTAAAATTAGCTGAAGCAGAATTTTTGCATGAAAAAGTCAGCTACATAAGGAAAAATATTTTCGGCAGAGAGATCGAAATAAATATTTATCCGCAGGGTAACGAACAGGTTTTTGTTATCGAAAGGGATATTACCGAACGTCTGCGCCTGGAAGCTGCAGATCTTGCAAACCGGGAAAAGGATAAATTTTTGGCGCACATGAGCCACGAGATACGCACGCCGATGAACAGCATAATCGGTTTTTCCGAACTTGCAATGGACGATGAAATCTCGCCTAAAACCAGGCAGTATTTTAAGAACATTATGCAAAACTCGCAATGGCTATTGCAAATTATAAATGATATACTTGATATTTCTAAAATTGAATCTGGCAAACTGGAACTGGAAAAGATTCCTTTTTCAATGTCTGATTTATTTGAAAGCTGCCGTACATTAATTTTTCCAAAAGCTGCCGAAAAAGGACTAACTCTGCATTTATATGCAGAGCCCAGCTTAGGCAGAGTTTTAATAGGTGATCCCCTGCGTCTGCGGCAGGCTCTTGTGAATCTATTATCCAATGCTGTAAAGTTTACAAATTCCGGAATAGTAAAACTGTTCGCAGCAATATCTGATAAAGATGAAAATTCCATAACAATGCGTTTTTGCATAAAAGACAGCGGTATCGGCATGACACAGGAACAAGTGGACAGGATTTTTATGCCGTTTTTGCAGGCAGAGGCAGGTACAACACGAAAATACGGAGGAACCGGCCTTGGGCTTTCTATAACCAAAAGCATAGTAGAAATGATGGGCGGAACACTCTCTGTTGAAAGTACATCCGAAGTTGGAAGCAAGTTCAGCTTTGAAATTACTTTTGATACGATAGATGATACAGGGAGCAGCATATTTGAAGAAAAAATAGCGCTTAACAGGCTTGAAAAACCAGCATTCAAAGGCGAGGTATTGTTATGCGAAGATAATGTCATGAATCAGCAGGTTATAAACGAGCATCTAACGAGAGTGGGGCTTGATACAGTTATAGCAGAAAACGGAAGGATCGGCGTAGATATGGTTTATGAACGTAAAATAAAAGGTATAAAACAATTCGATTTAATTTTTATGGACATACACATGCCGGTAATGGATGGACTTGAGGCATCCGAAAAAATTATTTCGTTTAATACCGGAATCCCGATAGTGGCAATAACTGCGAATATCATGAATAGCGACAAGGAGCTTTATCAAAAAAGCGGCATGAGCGACTATATAGGTAAACCATTTACATCTCAGGAATTGTGGCATTGCCTTATGAAATATTTTAAACCCGAAAAATGGCAAAAGGAAGATAAAAATAAGCAAAAGCAGTCTGATAATGAAATGCGCCGGAAATTAATTGAAAACTTTGTTATTAATAATAAAAACAAAATAGATGAAATAATAAATGCATTAAACACAGAGGATATTAAACTAGCATATAGATTAGCACACAATTTAAAAAGCAATGCAGGGCAGCTGGATAAAAATAAACTGAGTAAAGCTGCCGAAGAAGTGGAATATAATCTTAAAAATGAAGAAAATCATGTTACTTCTGCCCAGATAGAAACGTTAAAAATAGAACTCTCTGCCGTAATTGCAGAGTTTACGCCAATGATTCGTAAACAAGCAGCGCCTATCAGTACAGAATTAATGGATATAACAGCAGCTCAGAAATTGCTTGATAATTTAAAACCAATTTTAGAAAACAGAAATATTGATTGTCTGGGTTTTATAGATAATCTTCGGTTACTGCCGGGAAGCGAAGAATTAATCCTGCAAATCGAAGATTTCGAGTTTGCATCGGCATTAATAACTCTTGCTGAATTAAAGAAAAAAATGGCTAAAATTTCATAATATTATACTTTTAGAGGATAGAAATAGAGTCTTTTCCCAACCTTTCAGGTAAATTCTTCAAAATTTTGTAATAATACCATCCTGACAATGGTATTTTTAATAAAAATATGTTATAATTATAAAAATATCATACAGGAATAGTAAATATGATGCAAAATAAGAAATATTTTACAAAGAACGTAAAAATGAGCAGAAAATATCTGGTTATACTTATCTTCTTTTTTTGCTCTTCTTTTGCTTTTGGGCAAAATAATGAGATGGAAGCAAATGATATAGAAATAATCGGGCATTTTATTTTTATACCTGATATAAGCATAACATTTACAAACGAAACTGAAGCTAACAGACGGCTGGATAGGATGGCTGCAGATTTAAAAAACCGGAATTTATCGCCAGGTCAGATTCTTGTTTCTGGATTTGCCGCAATGGAACCTACTACTCTTAGCCCGGTAACTTTATCAATTAATAGATCAAGTTTTATTATCAATGAACTTGTAAAACGCGGTGTTCCATGGGAACTGTTTACTACTCCTGTAGGGTACGGTTATGTAAGTTTCTGGGGTCCGCTTTACGAGAATAGAAGGGCTGTTGTCAGCATTATAGCTCCCGGAGCAGGCGGCTGCTGCAATTGTGCAGACCTTGTAGAAAGGTTTGAACGCCTTTCAGCCGAATGGGATGAAAGCCCGATCCGCACAGGCGCAATTACCGGCTGGTTTGCAGGAGCCGGCCCTGAAGCGAACGCATATACACGTACCAATTTTTCTGCAGGCGGCTATTTGTCCTGGGGTGTTGAACTTTTTCATCATTATGCTCTGGGTTTAAGAATCGGCTATTATTCCAATTTAAAAGATGGTGATGTTCCAACTGACCTTCTTAATCTTAGAACAGACACCTTTGAAGCAGCGTTTTTATTCAGATATTATATGCCGTTTAAAAATATTTTTTCCGGGATATTTATAGAAGGAAATGTTGGAATGACAAGTTTCCGGGAACTGGGAAATGCTTATATTGCACCGCACGGCGGTATTGCAGCCGGCTGGCGTTTTGAATTTTTAGAACGCTTTTATATCGATCCTACTGCTCGAATAGGTTCTCCTTTTATGTGGGGATTCGGCGCAGCAATCGGAGTAATTTTTTAATAAATAAAGGGAAGAGATGGAGATGAAAATGAAAAAAAGGATTTTATCCATAGCGGTATTTTTTATTATTTTTTTATTGATCGGAGTTATCTCTTGTGATGATCCATGGTCAACTTTCTATTTGCCGGATTATATAGTAGAAGAAATAGAACAAACTGGTGAGCGCGGAACCAGTTTGGGTCCTGTCAGCATTATTGCCAATGGCGCTCCGGCAACCGGTACGTCGCTCACTACAAACTATGCCGGGTCAGATGTTTCATTCCAGTGGGTTATAATAAACCCTTCTGGTACTATCACTGACATTCCTGCTTCGCAAGGGGGAAACAATTCTGTGTTTTACCCGTCTGAACCGGGAACATATGCTGTAATCATAACTACCAATAATGTTCCCAGTCCTCTCAGTAACCCTATAATTATCGGCGGTGATTCATCTTCCGGTTCTCTTCTTGCCAACTCTGTTTCTATTTTTGGTTCAGGCAAACCCGGAGGCAAGTTAACTGCCAGCTGCACTCCCAATCTTGATGACGCATCTTACCAGTGGTATTTAAATGGCATACCCATTCCGGCTCCGCAAGGGGTAGGCTCAGAATTCACACCAACTACTTCCGGTTTATATACTGTAAGCGCAATCGTAGACGGACATTATCCTAAGCAAAGCTCACCTGTACGGGTAAGCGAAAGCGGCGGCCTTGGAATAGAAATTAGGCTTACCAGCAGCTTGGGTGTTATTTCCCCAAGTCTGGCGTTGAATGCTTCCAAGTCACCGGCGACTGTCAGTACTTCTATTACTGCCGCTATCGAACCCAACATCAGCGGTGTTACATATCGATGGTTTGGCCCCGGTAAAAATCCCAACGCTGATCCTCCTCCTGATCCTGATGGAACCGTTGCTGCTAGCCCATTACTAACACTTGGAGTTTGGACAGTAGTTGCAACCAATAGTACGACAGGTCAGGTCAGAGAACGCCAATTCCCGGTGACACTTGGTACGCTTGCCGGAACTTTTGAAATTGTCGGTTCAGGCAAACCTGGTGAGCCGTTAACTGCCAAGTATACTCATTCCACAAACCCACAGCAGACTGGTTCTGTTACCTTTGAGTGGCTCCGTAATGGAAATCCGCTTTCTCCAGTTGTAAAAACTGAGGCGATTCCCACATCCGGCACGCCTCCGTCTGCCACGACGCCAGCCTTCTCCCCGACACAACTGGGAGTTTATTCGGTAAGGGTGAGCGTTCCCGGATTCTATGACAGGCATAGTAATGCTTCGGACGAAGCTTCTCCTGTAAGAGTAAATGTCACCGATACCGGTGGTCTGCTCGGACACATTTCTATTAGACACAATATTCCCGGTGTTGGCCTGATTACTTTTGAACCCGAAATTCCAGCTCGTGCAAGTGATACAACAGGTAATACTGTTACTGCCTTATACAACCCCGCAGGTGAAAGCGGTCCTTTTACATATGAATGGTATAACCCAAATAAAGATGTCAACGCTGTTCCTGCGCCTAGTCCTGATCTAACTAACGAAACTGGTGTCAGCCCGATATTAAATGTTCCTGGTCTTTGGACAGTAAAAGCTATAGGTCCAGCCCCGGATCGGCGGGCAATAGAACGTACTGTAGAAGTGCTGCCGTCACTATCCGGAACCATTGTTATTAAGGGCTCAGGTAAACGTAATCAACCATTAACTGCAGAATATAGCGGAACCGAACCAGGCAGATTATACCAGTGGTTAAGAGAGACTGCTCCGGGTTCTCTTAGATATGAACCTATTACTTTAAATGCGACCAATGTTACATATACACCGGCAGCAGACGGAAACCATCTCATACGAATAACTGCACCGGGTTATGCACCGTTGATAAGCTCACCTGCCGTTGATGTAAGCCCTACAGGCGGTCTGAAAGGAACTATCAATTTAAGTTCACTAAGGGATTACAGAAAAACAGCTACCCTCACATACAACCCCGGCGCTGGTATAGACGCTACCCCCGGCTTTACATATGTGTGGCGCGACCCTAACGGCAATGAAAATCATTCTCAAAATCAAAATACACCCGTTCCAAATATATCTAGTGCATTGACTCCGATACTGGAGCCAGATGGACAGTGGATGTTAATAATAACTGATGCTAACGGGCGTGTAAGAGAACTACCTTTTACGGTGGTGAAACCCAATCTGAATGGAACCCTAACCATTACCGGCTCCGGCAGACTTAATGAACCGTTAACTGCTCTTTATATCCACGCTTCAGGGCAGGGGCTTGATGGCGATCCTATTGAGTATCAGTGGTTATTAAACGGAAATCCGCTTGTTCCCAATGTAACTACTCCGCAGATAACGCCAACTACAGCTGGAAATTATACCGTACGGGTAACTGTATATGGTTATAACGATAAAACATACACGCCGGAAATTAATGTACAAGCAAAAGGCGGCTTGCCGGGAACTGTTAAATTCAACCCCTCTATACCTGGTCGTTCCGATCCTGTTACCGCCAGCTTAGATCCGCCTGTAACCGGCGTAACATATCAGTGGTATAGGCGTATTTCTCCGGATAATTATGAAACCCTTAGTGGTTCCGGTGCGAACACAGCAACATATACGCCGAACCAGACCGGATGGTACAAAGTAGTAATTACAGAAACGGCGACAGATCGTGTTATCGAAGGAACCGTAGAAGTACTCGGCAAGCTGTCAGGAAGTATTGTTATTAGCGGCACTGGTAAACCTGGTGGACCTTTAGACGCAGAATATACCGGTACAGAGCCCGGCAATATTGAATATAGATGGGAACAACTAATAAATGGTGTATGGACTCAAGTTTCTACCAATAACCCATTCACACCGACCGAGGAAGGAGAATATAGGGTAATAGTATGGATGGAAGAATACGCACCATGGTGGGGCACCGGCTCAGGCATTGGTGTAGATCGCCGCGGCGGTTTATCAGGAACTCTGGGTGCTGGTGGGGCTACTGCTCAGACAGGCAGGACTACCACTGCCAATTGGAGTACCACTGTTGCAGGTCCATTTAGTATTAAATGGTTTAGACCTGATGGTACACAAGCCGGAACCACTGCAAGTGGAAATCTAGGCAACAATACCAGTCCATTGTTGGATATGCATGGTGAATGGAGAGTAGTGGTTGAAGGTCCGAATGATCGCTCAAGGGAAATCGAGTTTGAAGTAATTCGTACTAATCACGTAATACGATTCAATACCATGGGCGGTATGCCTCGTGATATCGATGATATTTCAAACGTTCCTTACAATACTATTAATATTCCATCATTCCCTGCAGACCCAACCAGACGCGGATATAGATTTGACGGGTGGTTTACAGATGTAAACTTTGGTGCTCAATTTACTCATGGTACGACACCAGTTAGAACAATGACAGCCACTACTCTTATTTTACAACTTTTTGCAAAATGGGATTTTAACAACAGTTTAACAATCGGAAGTATTGCTCTCGGTACTGGTAATGGTCAGATTGTTTTCTATGTAGCTCCGGGTGAACTGAATTACTTTACATTCTTTGGCTCTGCAACTGATACATCAGGAACAAATACTTATTATCTTGAAGCTGCTCCTAGTGATAGTGGTTCACATTCGTGGTCTTCAACAAGTGTTGTTGTCGGTGATACGGGTAGTGCTCGTGGTATGGGCAGGAGAAACACACTTCGTATTCTTCTTGGCGATCCAGCCGCCGCCGCAGCCAATATTGCTAGTGGTTCAACGCATGCTGATTTAGAGGATTGGTACCTGCCCAGCATAGATGAATTGCGAGATCTTTATAATGCAAGAAACAATGCAAGTTTTGGCGGTAGTTTAACCGGTATCTATTGGTCTTCGACTCAGGATCCTGCTAATTCTGCAAATGCATTGGCTTTAGATTTCGATAATGGTCAGACCATATCGCGGCCCAAAACCGAACCTCACAAAGTCCGCTTAATCAGAGCATTCTAGTGTCGTGTAATATTTGGTAACATGAATAGCGCAGTTGGATTTTCCAACTGCGCTGTTTTTTTTGGTGCGCCTAGCATGGGCGATAACTTGGCGGTGAGAGTCCGCTACACGGATTGCAGTAGGAAGTGTTAGCCAAAGGCAAGGGTGTCCATTGCGAGGTGGAATCTGAAGGAAGCC